>NZ_CEFZSK010000018.1:0-49021 GCF_979581665.1 Nitrospira sp. Vd2
CTGGCCAGCGTGGCTCGATTTTGTCAGCGCACTTCAGAGACAGGACACTAGGCGGTAGTAACAAAAAAGGCGGCGGTCGTCCTTGCCGACCGCCGCCCCAGTGTCGAAACGATTCCGTCGTCGTCTTATTTCGTGCGCAACTTTCTCCAGGCTGCCAGACCCGCCAAGCCGGACCCCAAGAGCAGCCACGTGCTCGGCTCGGGAACGGCAGGAGTGTCGCTCAGTGGAAGGCTAATCTGAAGGACGGCCGGACCCCCGCAGCACTCTCCATACACCAACTGAAAGGGGAAATTCCCCGTTGGGCCGGTATACGTCAGGGTCGTTGTCGTGGGCGAAGTGGGCCCCGGGCTAAACCCAAGGTTCACGCCACCGATGATCAGCGTCAGTCCATCATCATGGGTCACGGTAAACGTCTGGCCGTTCGTCACGGAGACGAAGCCGGTGAAATTGAGCAGAGTCCCATAGGTGCCGTTGTCCATGAGCGAGGCCAGCGTGCCGGGCGTATTCTCCACGATGCTGAACGCGGCACTGCTCGCAAGCCAGGCCCCGACCGTCGTGCTGGTTCCGTTAAAGTTGAATGGCGAATTGACTGAGAAGGTCACGTCCGGCGTTGTCCCCGGCACGTTCGCCGGGATAGCGTTCTGTGAGATCGCCTCAGGCACGTGCCACAAGCTCCCGCTGATGGTGTTCGCGTGTGCTGTGCCTCCCATAAGCAACAGCGCAAAGGCCAATGCAACTACCTGCCTCATTACGTGTCTCCTTTCGATCAAGACGTTGATGTACAGAAACAATGGCTTTGTTCGTGCCTTAAACCAGCAGATTCAATGCCAGTTAAAATATCTAGATAGTATCGGTAGTTGGCCTTCTGATCGCCTGGCCAATTTGTAAAGATAGCCGACACCTTGGGAAAGGAGGATGATGGGACATCAAAAGAGTTGAAACACCATGGAGAAATAGGTCTTTACATCCTCGTCGAGTGTTAAAGAAATTGACACCTGCTTAGTAGCCTGGGCTCAGACCAGCCTTTTGCTTGCATCTGCAGTCAACGTGAAACGATCGGGCGAGAAAGAAGATCAATCCGGAGGGCGATCGGTCCGCGGGAGAGCTGCCTTTTGGGGGCGCGTGGAGCAGGCCTGCTCCCTAGAATTACACTAAATTGTTCGCTCTCGTGCGCAGCTCGTCTTCGAGCATGGCACCGTGCGCTTCTCGAAGTAGATAGGGCAGGAGGACGATAATAAAGACCCGGCCATACGCCGGAGGACCTGAGATCGAAAACACTTCATTGGCTAGCGTATCAGACACATCTTCCCACAGTGCCAGGTCGAACGGTTTGATGACCGGCAGCATGTCGTGTAGGAAAGCCCGCGCCTCGATGGAAAGCGGCTGGAGCCAGCCTTCACGTTTCCCGACCTCACAGTAGAGACGCTTGAAAAGCATGTCGTGGTCACCGTCAGGTGCCAGCCCCAGCTCGAGGCACAGTTCTTGGAGCGTTTCGTGGCTGTACTCGGTCAGATAAAACAGTGTTTGCCGATGAAGACTTTCGGCAGGCAGGGTGATGCGGTGCCGGTTGTGACGAATACGCGCAACCTTCTCCTCGATGCTGCCCGTGAAGGGCAACCCGAGATCTCCGAGCCATTCGGACAGTTCTTTGGAAACGAGGAAGTTCAGGTAAGAGCTCAACACGATGTCCCGAATCTCTGCCCGCCGGCGGTCGCTCCCGGATGGCGCCGGTACCCGAGGTGCGGCTTCGTTTCCGACTGCGGAGTGGAGACGGTCCAACGTATCACTCAATGAAGCGGCCCTCTTCGATCCCTCGTTAATTCACGATCCATACCGTCACCCCTTTGGCCTCATGCAAGAGTTGGTCGGTGACGTCGCCGCCCAGTATCCGTTTGAGCCCCGATGTGCTATGCCGGCTCACCACGATCGTCCCATAGCCGCCGCTGCGCGCTTCATCGATGATGTTCTGGACCACGTCCTCTTCGTGGCCGAACTTCAATGTGACCCGGTCAAGCGGAAAGCCGACCTTCCCGAGCGTTTCCAGCGCCTGAAGCAGGATTGGATATTCAACCGCGGTCTCAGCCCGGATCCACTCTTCCTGTTCGGCTCGCAACTGCCTGCCCAAGGTCTCTTCGACCTTTGGATTCTCCGACCCCCCATGCTCCAGCAGTTCGCGGGGGAGCGGTTTAAGCACATGGAACAACGTCACTTGTACGTCGCGGGCTTCACGCAGCAGTGAGCCGACGTATTTCACGGCTCGCTGTGAATGCTCGGACCCGTCAACCGCGACCAAAATCCGTGTCACAAGCTCCTCGGGAGATGGTGAGAGAACTCGCCATCCAAAGGGCGACTGCAAGGATCGAGCACGGGCTACCGAGAAGGTACCCCGTGCTCCACGTGCTGAGAATCTTTGGTTGTTCAGCCCGATCGTGCGGTGTGCGGCACCCGGTTATGGGAGTACCGGCATTCCCACTTCGTGAACCTCGAACGCACCCCTCATTTTTGCCGATGGCGTGCAGCCTTGCTGCTGAGGGTGACCAACGAGGCTATTGAACGGGAACCCACCCGCCGGCGAGCGGGCCATTGTGACGTGGTGGAGTCAGGTCATGCATCCGGACCTCCTCCTGTGATGGCTCAGAAGAGGAAGCAACGACGAATCGCCTCTGCTCTTCATGAACCGATGACGATCAGTGTTCTCACCCTAGTCCCGCTAGAGCATCCCTGTCAATCTGGTGCTTTTCTGGACTCCATCACATGGCCGAGCGATCGTCTGTTGCCGTTAGCCCGGCGAGCAGACGAAGCGTCGGGATCGTCTCAGAGTAATAGCGAACGACGTCGGAGACCGAGAGAATGCCGATGACCATCTCGTCTTTCGTGACGCCCAAATGACGAATCGCGTGGTCCTTCATGAGCCCGATCGCGGTCGTGATCGGCTCGCTGCCCTCGATCGTCATGACCGGTTTGGTCATGCATCGATTCACGGTCGTCGACGAAGGGTCCCAGCCTTGCGCCACCGCTTTGCGGGATAAATCGGTATCCGTGATGATGCCGACGTAGTGCGATCCGTTCGCGACGAGCAGCGACCCAACTTTCCAGCTCTTCAGCAGCGTCGCCGCTTCCTTGAGGGTCGCATCGAGCGCGACATGGCGAAGGTCGGTCGACATGTAGTCGGCGACGCGTGGCTGACGACGGCCTTTGAACGCCTGCAGCGCTTCGAGTTCCGAGATACAGCTGTCGAGGACCCGTTTGCGCTGCTGCAGGCTTTCCCGTTCCACATCGTGCGCCCCGTACTCCTGGGCCTCTTCGGGAAGATTCACCAAGCTCGCGGCTTCAGCGAGCTTGGCGTATTGATAGGCCTCCAATAATTCCGATGTCTCTCCAAAGACGTCGCTGATCAGCTCTTCCGTGCCCAGATCGAAGTCACTCAGCGACGCGGCCGCCCCTGCGCTTCGCCTGGACAGAAACGACTGGAGCGAGGCGAGCTGCTGTCGAAATCGTTCGATGTCCCGTTCAAGAAACAGCCCACGAGCCAGTCGGCTCTTGATCTTGGCCTGCATCATGATCCTCCCCGCTAACTCTCCATCATTTCGAGCCTAGCATCAAACTCATGGCCGCACGCCAGGCAGCGAATACAATCGCGTTCGACGGTCACCTCCTCCGTCCGGACCCCCATGCCGCCACAGTCGGGACAGCGCGCGAGGTGCGGTTGGTGGTCATGCAGCGTCTCATACCGTGACCCGCGCAAGCAGTAGACGGCCTCGCCATTGAGTTCCCACGGCCGACCCGCCTTGTCGATCTCGGGCAACACCAGGTAATGACGCCGGGCATAGTCCGCCTGTGCTTCGCGTGTCGGGAGCCCCGCCTGGATCAACTTCCCGGTCCGCGCATCGTACAGTGCATCTCCCTTCACAACCGCCTTCGTTGGTCCCATGTGTCCCTCCTGATCAACCAGTGAACAAACCGTACCGTTTTCAAATGATGAAAATTCCGTGCCCCGCGTGATTCACGGCTATTGTCGAACTCGCTTGGAGTGAGCGGCTTCTCATTCGTCGGAAACGATCGAAAGACAAGACACATTGGTGATGACGCGACAGCGATGCGTTCGGCGAGAGAGGTAGTGATGCTGTCTTGTCTCGACGAAGCACCGCTGACATGGTGGAATTCAGCAATCGAATGGTGGTCTTGAGCCAAGGAGATGCGGGTTGCTGAGAGAGCGGGCTTCATGCAAGCCCCGCACCATGCAAGTCAGATTACCTGACAGGAGAGGAATGCTTGCCACGGCCTCCTGCTACGCATTTGTGTTCAGCCGCGTCGAATGATATGAATAGCAAGAAGCTGGAGGCGTTCGATGCCACAGCGCGGGTCCGCTCCCTGTTCCTCCCTCCCTGTTCGTGCCATCCGTGCGTTGGCGTTCTGCTTCATGCTCACGTTCATCACGTCTCTTCCTGTCGCTCGCGCGACGCCGCAGCTCGTGACTGCGGATGGCGAGTACCGCATGGGCGATCGCGATACCAAGGAAGAGGCGATGCGACTCGCGGTGGAGGCGGCCAAACGACACGCGCTCGAGCAGGTCGCGACGTATGTCGAAAGCGTGACGGTGGCGCATGGACTCGACCTGACGCGCGATGAGATTCGGTCCTATACGGCCGGCGTGGTCGTCGTGACGCAGCAATCCGTCACCACCCGGCTGGAAGGCGAGGCGATCGTGTTTCATGCCGAGATCACGGCGCAGCTCGATCCCGATGAGGTCATGCAGGCCGCGCACGCCTTGCGGCAGAACGATGAGGCGCGGCAACAGGTGACCTTGCTGCAAGCGGAGGTGGAGCAGTTGCAGCAGCAGTTGGGGGAGGCGAACCAGAAGCTCGCGGCCGCGACGACTCCGGAACAGGCGCACTTCGCGAGCCTCGAACGAGAGGAACTCTTAAATCGCGTGCAGTCTGACGAGATGCTCACCCGCGCGTGGACGAGCGTCGCATATGGGCCGGCGGTACCGTGGCCGTACGTGCAGGGGTTGTGGGGGCAGGCGTGGATGCTCTACCCCGCGAACCCGCATCTCGTCGTGCTGCAACGGGTGCTGCCCGTCGCGGCGCCGGCCGCCACCGCCCCGCGCGCCGTTGCCTCTGCCCCCGCGCCGAGCTTCATGAGGGCTTCACCGGCTCCGCCGCCCCGTGTTGTGCCGACCCCGCCGCTCTCCACCTTCCGCGGCCCACACCGTCTCCCGACGCCGCATGGATCGGCGCCAGGGCCACCGTCCGTATCGCGGCAGCCCTATGTGCCTCACACCGTCGTCCCTCACCACAGCGCCCCCCGCATGGCGCCCCGCGGATTCAGTGGAGGCGGACGCGGCGGAGGTCGACGATGAACATGCGATGGCGAACGACGGTGACGCTTGTCTCGTTGTTCCTCGTCTGCATTGTCATCGATGCTTTTGTTGCCGCTGCGGGCGTCGACTCCTCCGACGACCACTACATCATTGGGGTCGGCCGAGGCGATCTCTCCAAAGGATCGATCGTGTGTCAGCGTGTGGCGGAGCTCGCCGCGCGTGCCGATGTGGCAAAGCAGATCCGCGTCTCGATCACGGAGCGGATGGTCGATCGGCTGCGCGAGCGAAGCGGCAAGCCCGCCGAACAAGACATCGAGCTGATCCAAGAAGAAGAGGTCCGCGAAGTCCTGCGCGATGTGCGCATCATCGAGCATGTCGTCGACACGTCAGCAGGGATCTGCACCGCTCGCGCCGCGTTGCGCCGAATCTCCACGAACGAGCTTCCGCCGGATAGCTCGTCGCAACCAAACGAGCACCCGCTGGAATCCAAGAAATAGAATTCGGCTTCTGACACAGCCCTGCCGTCGTCCCGACTTGTTCTTCGGGGCAGACCTCCATATATGGAAGACGATCGTTGAGGAGCTTTGAGAAGCCAAGGAGGACGTGTGTCGCGATTCTCGCTCGTGTTGCTCGTTGCGATGGCCGGATGTTCGCAAGCCGTGACGATTCCACCGGCGGGGCAAGATACGGCGCCGAACATCACGATCAATGCGTTTGTCGTGCAGCAACCGCAGGGCTACAGCGGTGATGTCGAGCCGGGCAAAGAGAATGTCGGAATGACGACATCGGTCAGCGTCACGGAAGGCGCGAAGGTTCAGTTCAGCGGCAGCGCGAAGAATCCCGGCGGTGCGCAGCAGTTCACCATCACGGTCAAGCAGGCGGGAGAAACGCTGTATATGGCGACCACAACGGCCGCTCCCGACGCAAGTGGTCAAGTACCGAATCTTCTGAGCATCGTCGGCACGGATGGCGCTGGAGGGTCGGGGGGGCAGCCGATGGTCGTCACGCTCAGCACGCCCGTGATTCTGACGGCCTCGGCAACGAATTTTCATGCGATGAGCCAAACGATCACGGTGACGTACAACCCGGCGGCCACCAATGTGGTGGTCGGCGGCGGGGGAACCGGTGGGCAGCCGCCGCCTCCGACAACCGGTCAGCTCTTCCTCACCGCGAATCATGACCTCGGCCCGTTCCAAACGACGACGGCCCCGCCAGGCTTTTGCCAAGCCACGTTGACATGGACGCTGATGCCGATCACATTGACGGGGACGACGGGTACCGCCACTCCGTACAGCAATACGGTGACCGCCGATCCCGCTATTACCTGGCTGCACGATGCCGCCTCCAATCTGTACACCGCGCGCTGTGGATACGGGCAGATGGTGGGCAACTTGCGAACCGGAACGTGGACGGCGGCGGTGACCGGCAATGGCGCGGGAGGCACCTGGCAGGCCCAGTGTCAGGCCATCGTGTCGACCGGCATGAACAACCAGATGTTCCGATGGGGACAAAGCGGCTGTCAGTGACGAGCCGTCCCCATACAGGACAGGGACGTGAAATATGGGACAGATGAAGGGTGTCCAGGTATCCAGGCCCGGTGCTGCGTTTGAGGTGGTGGCGCGAGAGGTGCCGGTGCCGGGAACAGGGGAGGTGCGGATCAAAGTTCAGGCCTGCGGCATTTGCCACAGCGATGTGTTCGTGAAAGAAGGTCAGTGGCCCGGCCTTCAGTATCCGCGGATCATGGGTCACGAGGTGGCTGGTGTGATCGACGAGATCGGGCCCGCCGTGCCGATGTGGAAAAAAGGGGATCGCGTGGGGGTGGGGTGGCACGGACGTCACTGCGGCTATTGCTCGTCCTGTCGTCGCGGCGATTTTATCACGTGCGCAAATTTGCGGATCACCGGATTCCACGATGATGGAGGCTACGCGCAGTATATGCTTGCGCGAGCGGATGCGCTCGCGAGAATTCCCGACTCGTTGGCGCCCGCGGAGGCGGCCCCGCTGCTCTGTGCCGGCATCACGACATTTAACAGCCTTCGACATAGCGGCGCACTGCCGGCGTCGGTCGTTGCAGTTCAAGGTCTTGGCGGGCTCGGCCATCTCGGCATTCAGTTCGCCAGCAAGATGGGTTACTACACGGTCGCCGTCGGTCGGGGGCAGGACAAGGAAAGCTTGACGAGGCAGCTCGGGGCGCACCGCTATCTGGATACGGCGAAGGTGAATGCGGCCGAGGAGTTGAGCAAGCTGGGCGGGGCGGCGGCGGTTCTCGCGACAGCGCCGAGTGGCCGTGCGATGTCTGATCTCATCGGCAGACTGGGAGTGAACGGCCGACTGATCGTCGTCGGGGCGTCAGCCGATCCCATCACCGTCATGCCGAGTCAGCTCATCGGCAACCGATCGGGAATCCACGGCTGGCCGTCCGGCACCGCCCGCGACTCCGAAGACACGCTCAACTTTTGCGCATTGACGGGAATCAGGCCGATGATCGAGACATTTCCGTTGGAGCAGGCGGCTGCCGGCTACGAGCGTATGTTGAGCGGGAAAGCGCGGTTTCGCGTCGTGCTCACGATGGCCTGAGGGCGGCGCGGGACGCGCGTGACGAAGCAAGGAGTGTGTCATGAGGGTTGTGGTCATCGGGGCGACAGGGACGATCGGCAAAGAAGTGGTGAAGCAGTTGTCGGGGCGCCATGAGGTCGTCCGTGTCGGGCACACGAGCGGCGACTATCAGGTCGATCTCGCATCCGTCGGGTCCATCAAGAAGCTGTTCGAAGCCATGGGACCGATCAATGCCGTCGTCTCAACCGCCGGTGCGGCGGTGTTCAAACCTTTTGATGAGTTGACCGATGCCGACTATGCGCTCGGGCTGTCGAACAAACTGTGATGGGTCAAGTCAACCTCGTCCGCACGGGGCTTCACGTCATGCGCGATGGCGGGTCGTTCACCCTCACGAGCGGCGTCTTGAGCCTATGCGGACAGCGTCGAAGGCAAGAAGACGGGAGCCGTCATCGAGCAGAAAGGATGAGCGGGGGCGATCCAGAGCCCACGCAATAAGCTCGCTTTAAAGAGAATACGTGTATTTCTGGCTGATTCGGTGTCGCATACCTAGACTTGACTTCGAACAGGCCGTGATTATCTCAACCACGCCTTGAAATGAGCGAGGTGTAGGATGAGAACTCGATACTATGCCCGCGCCCGGGCGGAATTGCGCGAGATCGCGCGGTGGTCGAGGCTGCTACAGGAAGAGGATCAGCTTTTCGAATTCTTCAGTCCAAAGCGCCGGGCCGAGGAGGCCGAGGGAGTTGGAGCCCAACCCGCAGACGCTGAGTAAGCAGATCGGTCGGCGTCCGCTTGTGGTCTAGGAGGGAAAGTCGGTCACTGTCTCCTCTTTACCCCATCATGATGGGTGGCCCATGTCCGTTACGCTGCCCTCCCTCTCTATGGCGTGAATCTCTTCATTCCGAGTCGTTACGCCTTTACCGCGATTCCTCACGAGGCCGGTCTTTCCAATTCTGATACTTAGGTGGGAGGCGGCGCGCCATAGTTGCCTGGCTCGCCTGGTCGGCCTAGAATAGCGCGGTCTGAGTGCGACCGCTCTCATTTGTAACCGAAGGAGGCAGCATGTTGTCTCGAATGCTCGTGGCTGTGGTCCTGATCAGTGCCGGTCTTGCTGTGCCGGCGGTCGAGGCCGGTGATGGACTCTTCGACCGGCTGATGGACCGTGCAACGGAGAGCGCCAAGCGCAAAGCGCAGGACCGGGTCGATCAGCACATCGATCAAACGATCGACAAGGCGATCAACAAGACCGAAGATGCCGTCAAATGTGTCGCCACTGATCAGGAGTGTATGCGGCGCGCGAAGGAACAGGGGAAGAACGTCGTTGTCGTGGATACCGCCGCCTCGGCAGACACGATGAAGTGCGTCGCGACCGATGGCGACTGCTTGAAGCGCGCGAAGGAGCTGCGCAAGAAGGTCGAGCTCGTCGACGAAGAGGAACTGGGCGATACGATGCGCTGTGCCGCAACCGATGCGGCTTGTCTGAAGCGCGCAAAGTCGATGGGGAAGAAGGTCGAACTTATCGACTGAGCGCGACATGCCTGACAATGGTCGCTTCCTAGCCCTTGACTCTCGCCCCGTTGCCCTGTATGGTGTAGCGGATCACATCGGAACGGTCCGACGATGATGATCGTGAATCAAAGCGGACCTCGCGATCGCATCGCGACCAGGTCCAGTTCGGAGCGGACTCCCTCCTGATTCTGTCTCCCCTCGGTTCTCTGATCCCGTGACAATGCGATCAAACTGAAAGGATAGTACTGTGCAGACGACTGCCATCAACGATTTTCACGCCCTTGGTTTATCCGAATCCCTGTTGCGGAATCTCACCAAGGCCGGATTTTTTCAGCCCACGTCGATTCAGGCGCAAGCCATCCCCTACGGTGCGGCGGGACGCGACGTCATCGGATGCGCGCAGACGGGGACGGGGAAGACAGCCGCCTTCGTCATCCCGATGATCGAGCGCTTGGCCCTTCTCCCCAAGGGGCACCCGCATGGCTTGATTCTCGTGCCGACGCGTGAACTCGCCATGCAGGTTCAGGAGACGATCGACAAGTTGACGTCCCAGACGCGCATGTCCGCGACGACGATTGTCGGAGGGGCCGATATGCAAGCGCAAGTGCGTGGGCTCCGGCAGCGCCCGGATATTCTCGTCGCCACACCGGGCCGGCTGCTCGATCACATGTGGAACGGGACGATCAACGTCGCCGCCATTCAGATCCTGGTGCTCGATGAAGCCGACCGCATGCTCGACATGGGGTTTGCAGCCCAGATCAACCAGATTCTGGACGCCTTGCCCGAAGAGCGACAAACATTGTTGTTCTCCGCGACAATGCCGAACGATTTGACCCGCCTCGCGCAAACCAATCTTAAGAATCCCGTCCACGTGATGGTCGCGCCGCCCGCGACGACGGCGGACGGCATTGCGCAAGGGGTGCACCATACGAACCACCACGAGAAGACCGATCTTCTGCTGTCGCTCTTAGGACAGGATCGAGAGACGGTCCTGGTCTTTACCCGCACGAAGCATCGGGCCGACCGGGTGGGCGAGGTGCTGATCAAGGCCGGGCACAAGGCTACGGTGCTTCATGGAAATCTGTCTCTCTCCCAAAGACGGCGCGCGCTGGACGGGTTCAAGCGCGGAACGTTTCGCGTCCTCGTGGCGACGGATATCGCAGCGCGTGGGATCGATGTGGCGAACATTGGGCACGTGATCAACTATGATATGCCGAATTGCGCAGAGGACTATGTGCATCGCATCGGACGAACCGGGCGCATGAAGGCCATGGGGCGCGCGACGAGTTTCGTCACGGCAGAAGACCACGGACAGCTTCACGCCATCGAAAAGTTATTGGGATCCCGTGTGCCGTTGGCCAAAGGCAGCCGGGAGCCGGTGGCCTCCCATCATCTCAACGTTCGGCGAGACGTGCGACCGAGCCATCCCTCGAGGAGATCTTCGAGATCGAGAGGGGCGGGTCCGAGGCCGGGGGCGCCTTCCGGTCATCACGCCCGTCCTCGGCACGATCATCCACACGGGGCGCCAACGTCGTCCCGGTGACTCTGAAAGTCGCGGGTATCGGCGTTTCCGTCGATGCCCGCGGCCGTCTGCTGCACGCCTGCCATTGTCACTCCGCCGTCCTTACCACGTGATTTGCACGGTGAACTGGAAGCGCTGGTCGCATCCGGTATGGAGCAGAAACCATCGCTCCGTGATCGTCGGCGGGACGCGAGAGCCGTCCAGAAGGTTCTGAAAGCGGAACACCATGTCGTCATAGCCGAGGCCGATGTTGAAGCCCGTAGCGCCCGGCATGGGACTTCGCGTGACTGTGGCGAGCTGAAGGCCGGCCGCGCCTCGGTAGCTGAACAACGACAACATGAGCGTCGGGGCGGGAAGGGCGGGATCGGACAGGATCACCGTCCAGAAGCTGTCATGTTCGCCGGTGACTCCGTCTTCGGCCGAGCCGAGGCTCAAGGCCAGGAGGAGGATGATCGCGAATCGAAAGGGGCAGGACATGAAAGCCCCGGCGATGTTGAATAATGGAAATCACCAAGGGCAATTTCATTGCCATCCTTGCTTCCCATTGAACCATCAAGACTTCGCCAGCTCCATCAGGCAGCGGTGTCAAGTTTTCCGCTAGCAGCGCTCACGACTCTCGCCCAGGAGTCCTGAGGCAAAGACTCACAAAATCAGCGGGTGGATGGATCTTGCCGCTGAAGCTGCTGTCAAATTTTCCAGCGACGACGAACGACGTAACGGCCTGTCCATTATTCTCCTACATTTGCTTCCCGGTTGCGGGAGTAGGGTGGGCTTCCCGACCAAAGGAACGATGTATCGGAGTGATGGGCCGGCTCTTTTTGCGCGGCGAGCAGATAACGGTGCGTGCGCATGGCAGAGATCACAGCGGCTGCCAATGCTACATCGGCAGCCGCTGTGATCAAGTTTCTATCGTCTGGCGCCGCGGCGCACCAAGACGCTCACACCGATGAGGCCGGATCCCAGGAGGAGCAGGGTCGCCGGTTCAGGGACCGGGGTGACCGAGGGAAAGAAATTTCCCGATCCTTCGATCTGGGCTCCCGTAATCGTGCCCCGCGTCATGCCGCTCGCGTTCGTGTTGTTGCCGTTGAAGTCGGCTTGGTTGAGTCCCAATACGAACGGCCCGGTGAAGAACCCGCCGACCTGATTGAAGTTCACGCGGACGTGAAAATCGCCCTTCGCCAGATCGGGCCCGAAGAAGTGAGCCTGGCCGTCGATCAGTCCGGCTGATTGACCGACCAATTGTCCGTTGGCGAACAACTGCATATTGAAATTCGTGAACGTCGCGTCCAGTCCCGTAGTATCCAGAGGGACGACCGTCCCGTTCCCGCTGAACGTACCGGTGAGCGTGTACCCCGGGGTCGTGTTCAGGCCGCTGTTGATGACGGGTGTCGTGAAACCGGTTTTGAAATTGCTGAACGAGGCGGTGCCGGTCTCCTGAAAATTGCACGGATTCGCGACGGTGCAGGTCGCTGCCCCACCCGTCGTCTGCTGATTGAGCGTCGCGTGATAGCTAAAGTCGATGATTTCGGCGGTAAACGACGATTGCGGCGCCGGTGGTGAGAGCGCGCCGGGATTGACTTGAAACGGCGCTCCCATGGCGACCGCTGTTGTCAACACCACACTGCCCACCACACCAAGGGTCAGAGTCCCGCGATGGTTCATCATCATGATCATGCCTTCCCTCCTTTCCATGGCGTAAGGGAAAAGCAGTGGCCATGCCAACAGCTAAGGCATTGAAACTAGTCGCGCACCTCAGCGGAAGGTGCGCGAGCTGTCAAGGATGCCGTCACCATTCGCCCCCGCGCCGCCTCCTTGGCGAGTAAAGTCTCGATCCGATTCCCGCGTGATCAAAGGGATGTCTGTATCAGAGCGCATCCTAGTCCTAGGTACAACAACGATAGCAGTTCTCGTTGACACTCTCGCGGGTCGGGAACTCCGGCTGTTCTTCTTCGCTGCCCTCGCGGGCTAAGGTGGTCAGCGTAGGGACATAGGCGGCAGACAGGCGCCGAGGGTCTGCTCTACAATCCCTCAGACTTCTCAACCTTCGATGAAGGAGCGTGGCATGGAAGCAAGCGCGGCCGTCGCGCGGAAGACCGAGGCGCCACACCCGCGCCCGGTCCGGACATTGGCGATCGATATTGGGGCGACCGGGATCAAGGCCGTCATGCTGAACGAAAAGGGCGATCCGATTTCCGAGCGCCAGCGGATCAAGACACCGGGCAACGGGATGCCGGGAGCGGTGCTCGACGCCGTGACGGCGTTGGCACAGGAGCAGGGCGAGTTCGATCGGGTGTCGGTTGGATTCCCGGGTGTGGTGCACGAGGGCATCGTGAAGGAAGCACCGAATCTTGCCGAGGAGTGGAAGGACTTCAACATCGCCAGCGTGCTCGAAGCTCGCTTGAACCGGCCGGTCCGAGTCGCGAACGATGCGGACATCCAAGGCTTCGGGGCGATTTCAGGCGTCGGCGTCGAATTGGTCCTCACGGTCGGAACGGGGGTCGGCTCCGCGCTGTTCGTGGATGGGCGCCTCGTGCCCAACGTCGAAGTGGGACGGCGTAAACTCTCCGATGCCGAATTACAAAAGGTCGGGAAGAAGAAGTGGAACAAACGCCTGAAGAAAGCGATCGCCAAGCTCGAGGCGATGTTTCATTTCGATCGGCTCTATATCGGCGGGGGCAACAGCCGCCATGTCGACGTGGCTGAACTGCCGGCCAACGTCACGCTCGTCTCGAACTTGAACGGCTTGATCGGCGGCATCGGACTGTGGGAGCGGCCATTTCGTGCCGCCTCGGCGGTTCCCGACACCGCCTCGGCTCGCGCTAATCGGGCCGTGTCAGCATGAGATGGTAGTCCGCCGCCTGCCGGTAGAGGGCGGCGCGATATTCGATCAACGCTTCCATCGACGGCAGATCGGCGGGGAGCCAGATGAGCCCCCGCGGTTCTCGCTGGCGGTGCCGTTCGATAATGTCCGAGGTTGGCGCATCCAGCCAAAGCACGATGCCGAAGCGTTGCAGGTGCGCAATGGCGCGCGGGCGATAGATGATCGAACCTCCGGTGGCGATGACGGCGGGCTTGGATTGAACCGACAGCACGGTCGACTCTTCCAGATCGCAGAACGATTCCGGTCCCTGCTTTGCAAGTAAGTCTTCCAGCGAACACCCGACCGTTTCACATAACAACGCGTCCGTATCGATGAACGGCAGTGCCAGTTCCGCCGCCAGTCGGCGACCGTATGTGGTTTTGCCGACGGCCGCCATACCGACGAGGACATAGGCGGCGGGAGTGGGCAAGATCCGCGAGGAAAGGCGAGTGGCACCGTACCGAGTGAGGACCTGCTTCATGATGGCGGCATGGTACTCGATGAGCCGCGCCAGTTCCAGGCCATCGTGTCGAGGGAAGGGCCGAGGGATTGATAGACAGCTATATAGACGGGTAGCAGATCGCAGACTCGATCGAAGGAGTACAGGGGAAGAGCTTAAGACATCCGCTGACAATCGGCACCGACTACGGCCTCTCTTTTTCTCGTCTACGCAAAAGTACAATACAATTTGATGCGAGTGCGGGAACGCATGATCGTGGCGGCGGAAGATCCGGTGCTGGTGCGCCTACTGCCGGAGACCGTCAGCCTGCAGCTACCGTACGTGCACGCCGAAACGCATCGCTCCACCGCGTCCGCATTGGACCGCCTCCGGGAGTGTCCCACTAGCCTCGTGCTCGCCGATCTTTCGATGGCGGATGCCGGATCGGCCTTGCTCCGTGAAGCCGCGCGCTGCGCACCGGAAACACCGGTGATCGGATTGGCCCCAGTCGGCGAACGGACGTCAGCCGAGCAGGCGGTCAACGATGGTGCGTTTGACATTGTGTGGAAGCCGATCGATCGGGTTGACCTGCTCCACAGTGTCCGAGCCGCACTCATGACATATCGCCTCCGGCAACGGCTCGCGAGCGCCGAACAGAGCGTCCAGCGCCTTCAAGGCTTGCTGCGAGCCGTCGAGGACCGGTTCCGCGAGGTGGATCAACTTCAGCGCGCGTCCTTCGAAAAGGCGAAATGGGCGGCAACCCAAAGCTGCGTGTTGTCGCAACAGGCGCTTGAACTGATCAAGCGACGTCTTCAGTATCGCGAGCAGGTCTTACAGAAGCACCAGGCCGAGCTCGAGGCGCGAGTGCTCGCGGCGCGTGAGCGTGCAGCTTCCCGCATTCACGCCGTCTCTCCGATGCGACCTCCCAGCGGCCGCACTTCTTCAGGCGCAGTCCCTACATCTTTCAGCGGTCCGAGCCGATAGCCGGACGCCCACCGGGTCATCCAGAATTTCGGAACAGGGACGTCGTACGAACACGATGTTCGCGATCGCGGCAGGGTTTGCTCACGCACGCCGGGTGCCTTGTTTGGCAGGTACATGAGAGTCAAAACCTCCCGATGACCTCGAGGAACAGCGACACGGCGACGCCGGATGCGCCCATTCGTACGAACATTCCGCAGCGGCTCGATCGCCTTCCGTGGTCACGCTGGCATTGGCTCATCGTTGCCGCCTTGGGGATCACCTGGATCCTCGATGGCCTGGAGGTCACGATCGTCGGCGCCCTCGGCGCCGTCCTGACCCATCCGACGACGCTCAATCTTACCGAATCCGAAGTCGGGCTCACCGCCTCCGCCTATCTCGCCGGCACGGTCATCGGCGCCATCGTGTTCTCCTATCTCACCGACCGTCAGGGGCGAAAGCGATGGTTCATGATCACGCTCCTCCTCTATCTCGGCGCAACGGTGCTCACGGCGTTGTCGTGGGACCTATGGAGTTTCCTGTTTTGGCGTCTGCTGGCCGGCGCCGGTATCGGCGGCGAATATGCGGCGATCAATTCGGCCATCGACGAGCTGATCCCCGCACGCGTCCGCGGTCATGTGGATTTGGCGATCAACGGCAGCTGGTGGATGGGCACGGCGATGGGGGCGCTGTTGACGATCCCCTTGTTGAATCCGCAGTTCATCGCCGAGACGGTGGGGTGGCGACTCTGCTTCGCGTTGGGGGGCGTGCTCGGCATCTCGATCCTCTTGATCCGCCGGATCGTTCCGGAAAGCCCGCGTTGGTTGATGACGCACGGGCGCGTTCAGGAGGCCGAGGCCGTGGTGGCCTCCATCGAACACGAGATCGCGGGGCGAGAAGGCAGGACATTGCCCGAGCCGCGCGGCAGCCTCACGATTCATAGGGCCGCACATGCCACGTTCGGGACGGTGGCCCGCGAACTGTTGCGGAAGTACCCGACACGCACGTTGCTCGGGGTCACCTTGATGGTGACTCAGTCGTTTCTCTACAACGCCATCTTCTTTACCTATGCCCTGGTGCTCACGAAGTTCTATGGCGTGCCCTCGCATCGCATCGGGTTATACGTGCTGCCGTTTGCAGTCGGGAACTTCTTTGGGCCGCTGCTCCTCGGCCGACTCTTCGACACCGTCGGGCGAAAGCCGATGATCGCCTTCACCTACGGCTTCTCGGGGCTCCTGCTTGCGCTGACCGGCTATCTCTTTTCCGAAGGGATGCTGACCTCGACGACCCAAACCCTCGCCTGGTCGGCGATCTTCTTCTTCGCCTCTGCCGGCGCGAGCGCGGCGTATCTGACGGTGAGCGAGGTGTTCCCGATGGAGATTCGCGCGATGGCGATTGCCGTGTTCTTCGTGATCGCGCAAGGTGCCGCTGTGACGGCCCCGTGGCTCTTCGGCCTGTTGATCCAAACCTCGGCCCACAGCGTCTTCGTCGGCGACCTCGTCGGCTCGGCGTTCATGATGGTCGGCTCGGTCGTCGCGCTGCTCTTCGGCGTCAATGCTGAACGACGCTCTCTTGAGCACATTGCGACGCCGCTCTCGGCTCAGCCGGCCATGACGGCACCGACCGCTCCAGCCCCCGCCCAATCGTCGGAGCCTTATCGCGACACGATGGGATGATGCGGCGTTCGTCGGACACTCGCTCACCGGCGGAGATGACAGTCGGCGTCCCTGTGTGCCGCTATCATAAACAGCAGGAACTGAAGGGAGGACTGCATGGCGCTATTTTCAACAGAGGGATCCAACGAGCCGACGGTCGTCGATCTCCTCAGAAAGGATCATGAGACCGTCAAACAACTATTCCGAGACTTCGAGGCGGCGGAGGGGATCGGCGAGCAGGGCATGATTGCTCAGCAGATCTTGAAGGAGCTGGAGGTGCATGCGGCGGCCGAGGAAAAGGTGTTCTATCCCGCGGTGCGCGAAGATTCTCCGGATGCGGGCAGCAAGCTCGACGAGTCGCGCGAAGAACACCATCTTGCCAGACTCCTGATCCGTGAGTTGACGAAGATGACGCCCGAAGACGAACGATTTTCCGCCAAACTGCGGGTGTTGGCGGAAAGCGTACGGCACCACATCAAGGAGGAGGAAGCGGAAATTTTCGCGCGCGCGCGAACCGGCAAGCTCGATTTGATCGATTTGGGCCGGCGGCTGCAGACGGAAAAACGGACGGTAGAAGCCGCGCTCGACGCGCAACCGAAAGCCGAGAAGGCCAAGCCGCGGCGAAAGAAGACGCCGACGACCTCGGCTCGATCGCGGTCACCTCGGTCGAAAAGTTCCGGGCGGAAGTCGAAACGACGAGCCGCCTAACAGCCTTGTACGCGTGCATGTGCTGCGTCCCGTGACGCCGTCATTGGTGACGGACGGATTCGCCTTTGACGCACACCGGCCGTTGGGGGAGGGCTCATCGTCAAGCGGTTGGACTCGCCGGACCTGTGGGGCGAGCGCCATGAGTCTGGACCCGATGCATCCGCGGTAGCGATCGTTGGAAATCCAAGACCGCTCTTTCGCGAACCGGCCAAGTCCCGGTGGCCGCCGCGCTCGCCTAATGATGTCGTGGTCGTCAAGTTTCAGAACTGGACGGCCGGCGGATACTGCGAGAGCCACGGCGAGCGGGTTGACATAGCGCGAACTACCGTGCGGCGCGAACAGCCCCTCACCCTTCAGGCGGCATCGCCCGGCCTTCGTCCACACCGGCCCGGCCCGATGAATCATCCTCGCATTTGCTCCGTGGGCCCCCCGGCGATCCCGAGCGGGATGTGCTGCTCGATCAAATCGATCGGCGCGAGGATCGGGCCACATTGGGCATCCTTCAACTGCGTGGTCCGCAGTTCACCGTCGATCAGCTCGATCGGATGATATGGCCGGCAATAGGACTCATAAAAGGCGATCTCATGCGCTACTACATTCACGTGGCGCCCCGCCTGCTCCCGTTTCTTCAGGATCGACCGCTGTCCTGGCGTCCGTTTCCCAAGGGATTGGACCGGCCGAGCCGATTTCATCAGCGGGTGAAATGGGCGACGCCACCCGGCGTGCGTGGAGGTCTTCGAGGGAAAAGACAAGGCATTCGAACGGCGATTCGTGGGCGGCTCGCTGGCGACGCTCCTCTACATGGTCGAGCACCACGTGATTTCGATGGATCCATGGCTCTCGCATGTGCAGTCTTCGGATCAGCCGGACCTTGCCGTGATCGACCTCGATCCCATGCCCGGTGTGCCTTACAAGACCGTGCGAACGATCGCCTGCCGTCTCCATGACTTGCTTGACGAGGCGCGAGTGCCGCATCTCGTGAAGACGTCCGGTCTCTCGGGATTGCATGTGTATATTCCGCTGGCCGAAGGGACCGACTATGAGAACGCGCGAATCGTCTGCGAGGTCTTTGCGACGCGGATTGCGCGGGATGATCCTGAGCAGGCGACGGTGGCGCGCGCGATCCGGGATCGGGGGAGGCGCGTCTATCTCGATTGTCTGCAGAATATGCGGGCCAAGACCGTGGCAGCGCCGTATTCGGCGAGACCAGGCCAGCGGGCAACCGTTTCCGCTCCGGTGACGTGGAAGGAGCTTCAAGAAGGCGCCGAGCTGGAGGATTTCACGATGATGACGATGATGTCACGGCTGGAAGCGGGGATCGATCCATGGCGGTCCTGGCGGACGATGAGGCGGGTCGACGTCCAGGCGCTCGCGCGGCAGCCCGGTACCAGGGATGGCAAGGGGGGACGCTGAGGGCTTACCGTTTCGGCGGAAAGACGTACTCGGCCAGCTCGAGCTGCTCGAGGCCCTGCTTGATGAGCGCCCCGACGTCGAACGTCCGCTCGATCCTTCGCACATGGTCGAGGTCGGCACGGGTAGTCGGGTGCGGCGGCACGAAGAGCCGGCAGCAATCCTGGTCCGGTTCGATGGAGGTCTCAAACGACCCAATCCGGTTCGCCTGCTCGGTAATTTCTACCTTATCCATGCCGATGAGCGGCCGGAGAACCGGCAGGCCCGCCGCCTCCTCCACCACGCTGAGGTTCTGCGGCGTCTGCGAGGCCACCTGCCCCAAGCTGTCACCGGTCACGAGCGCCCAGCACCGCTCCCGACGCGCGATCTCCTCGGCGATCCTGATCATCATCCGGCGGTAGAGGACGACGCGATACGCCGCGGGGGCGGCGAGGACGATCTGCCGCTGGAGATCGCCGAACGGCACGAGATAGAGCCGGGCGTGCAGTTGGTACGCCGTGAGGAGCTCGACGAGCTCACGAACTTTTTCCTCCGATGCGCGCGAGACGTACGGCCGGCCGTGGAAGTGCACGAACACGACCTTGCAGCCGCGCTTCATCATCCGGTATGCCGCGACCGGTGAATCAATACCGCCTGAGAGCAGGCAGGCGACCTTTCCGCTCGCACCAATGGGGAGCCCGCCCGGTCCCGGTTCGTGCTCGAATGAGAGATAGGCCTCTTTGTGCAAGGCTTCGATTGCAATGGTCAGCTCTGGATCGCGCAGCTTCACCTTCCGCCCGGTGATGGCGCAGACATGCGCGCCGATCTCGCGGTCGATGTCCATACTGGTCATCGGCAGGCGCTTGTCGGAACGCTTCGTCGAGACTCGGAATGTCGCGAAGGTCTGGGCGCGAACGGCATCCGCCACCGCTTGCTTCAATGCATCGAGGCGATGGGCGGGATCGTCGCCAAATGGGACCGATTCACTTAGCGCAAAGTTCGCCACGCCGAACACGCGACCCAAACGATCGCGCACAGCCGGCCACGAGGCGTCGGGCGCAAGGTTGACGCGAATGCGGCCTTGGAGCACGTCCACCTGCTTGCCACCGACATCGCGCAGCGCCAGCCGCAGCTGCCGCACCAACCGCTGCTCAAAGAACGGCCGGTTCCGTCCCTTCAGCGCCAGTTCATGATAGTGAACGATCGCGCAACGCATAGTCGAAAAGACGTTCGAAGTCTAGGTTCGAGGTTCGAAGTTGAAGAATGGTCCTTTTTCAGAACCTCGAACCTTTTACTCCGCCTCCAGCCCTTCCAAATACCGTTCCGCATCCATGGCCGCCATGCAGCCGGACCCGGCGGCGGTAATGGCTTGCCGATAGCGGGCGTCCTGAACATCGCCGGCGGCGAAGACGCCCGGAACGTTCGTCGCCATTCCGTGTTTGGTCAAGATGTAGCCCTGCGCATCCATATGGAGCTGGCCGGCAAAGAGGTGAGTGTTCGGCCGGTGCCCGATCGCGACGAAGACCCCGGCACATTTGACTTCCGACACTTCGCCGGTCACGACGTTGCGCAGTCGGACGGCGGTGACGTTCTGGTCGCCGAGAATTTCATCGACCACCGAATTCCAGATGAAATGGATTTTCTCGTGCTTGAACGCGCGGTCCTGCATGATCTTAGAGGCCCGCAGCTTGTCACGGCGGTGGACGACCGAGACCTTCGAGGCAAAACGTGTGAGGAAGATCGCCTCCTCCATGGCCGTATCGCCGCCGCCGACGACGATCAATTCTTGTCCTCTGAAGAAAAAGCCGTCGCACGTGGCGCAGCTCGACACACCGTGGCCCATCAATTTGCTTTCACCCGGCACGCCCAACCACAGGGCGGAGGCGCCGGTCGCGATGATCAGTGTCTTCGTGGGGATGTGCTCCTCCCCATTCAGCGTCAGCGTCAGCGGCTTGCTGGTGAGATCGACGGCCGTGATGTCGCCGGAGAGAAATTGGGTTCCGAACCGCGTCGCTTGTGCCCGCATGTCGCGAATGAGGTCCGGACCGAGGATGGCATGTTGAAATCCGGGGTAGTTTTCGACCTCGGTCGTCAAGGTCAGTTGACCGCCCGCCTGCGTCCCCTCAATCAATAAGGGCCGCAAGTTCGCTCTGCCCGTGTAAATGGCGGCCGTCAGTCCGGCCGGTCCGGAGCCGATGATCACCACGTTGTGCATGCCGGCACTCTAACATAGTAGAATGAAGCGTTGCATCGGCGGCCGTTGTGAGACGATCGGTCGGGGCTGCTTGACAAGGGTGGCGGCGGCGTTATCTTTTGAACATGCCCGGCAGGGAACTCACCTACGACGAGAAGAAAGCCGCGGAAGCGGCGTTTCGCGGTTTGCCCGTCGATCCTTCGTGGTCATCGGCCGCGCGGAGCGTCTATCAAGGCATCGTCAACGCGCTGCACGGGCAGCCTTCGACGGCGGTAATGTCGTCGCAATCTGCCGGTGAGCCGGCGAGCGACGCCAGTGGCCATCTCGATGAGATTCGCGAGGCGAATGAGAATCAGGAGCCGGCGCGTCGAATGTTGAACCGTCAGGAGGCGATCGAGGCGGGGATTTTGGTCGACGTGTCGTCGATTGCCGAGCAGATCGGCCTCCGGCTCTCCGTCGGCATTACCAAACCG
The DNA here is from genome assembly GCF_979581665.1 of Nitrospira sp. Vd2. Lineage (NCBI taxonomy): Bacteria > Pseudomonadati > Nitrospirota > Nitrospiria > Nitrospirales > Nitrospiraceae > Nitrospira > Nitrospira sp. Vd2. Next base: position 21,589 of record NZ_CEFZSK010000018.1, read on the forward strand.
TTATGGGATCATGGCATCACGGCAGCCGGGCAGGTGAGCGAGGAAGAATGCCGCTCGCGCGTCCGTGACGTGCTGATCGCCTTTCGGCTTTACATTGAGCATGCCGAGATTACCGCACCGTGGATCAAGTTCCCCGCGCTGCTTTCGATCCCGCCCGACGCCGAGCCGCAAGTCTGCTCGCTCGTCGCGATCGCGCATCGCGACTCGACGGCGCCGCGCGCGGTGACGTTGCTGTTCCCCGACGAAATGTCCGGCCTGTCGATCGCCGAGTAGGTCTGCTCGAACCCTCTTCCCGCGCGTTCCTGTTGCCAGTTCGACGAGCTCCGCATAGATCTGTTTCACGTTCCGGCGTACGGTCTGGATCGGCTGTGTGCCGTCGATGACATAATCCGCGCGTGCAATCTTCTCTCGAAGCGGCATCTGGCTTCGAATGCGCTGCACGGCTTCCGCGTGACTCAGGCCGTTCCGTTCCGCGAGGCGCCGGAGCTGTGTGAGGCGGTCCGCCGTCACGACGACGATGCGATCAACCCGCTCATCGACGCCGGCCTCGAACAACAGGGGCACATCGTAGATCACCACGGCATCCGGTCGTGTCCGGAGAATCGCCCGGGTCCGCCGTGCCTGTTCGCGAGCGACGCGTGGATGGATGATGCGGTTCAAGGCCTTGAGCCGATCTGGCTTTGCGAAGACGATGGCGGCCAGGCGCTTGCGATCGACCGCGCCTCCGGGAAGGAGGACGTCCTTGCCGTACCGCCGAACGATGTCGCGCCAGGCCGGTTTGCCGGGCTGCACGACGTCGCGTGCGAGTTGGTCTGCGTCGATGAGCGAGGCGCCGTGTTCTTTGAAAAGACGAGCGACGGTGCTCTTGCCAGTCGCGACACCGCCCGTCAGGCCGACGAGGATCATGCACGCGAGGATAACACGGGCTTTCCCCCGTCACAACGACAACCGCGGGCTTGACTTCGTTCCGATCCAGCCTGTATCACGCAGCATGCTTCAGCTCGCGAGAACCGTCATCGTGTGCCTTGCGACTGCATATTGTGTCGCCAATTCCGTTTGCGGCGCATCGGATCGTGAGCCGCGCACGCTCATCGTCGCGCGCGACGGCAGCGGGGAGTATCGATCGATTCAAGAGGCCGTGGATGCGGCGGGTCGCGGAGACACGATTCGGATCAAGGCCGGGGAGTACCAGGAAGACGTGACCATCCACAGCAAGGACGGCCTGCACCTCATCGGCGATGGCGTGGATCAGGTGAAGATCCTCGGACTCAACCGAGTGGGGTCGTTCCATATCGGGAAGTGGCCGTACGGCGCGACCAACATCGAGATCAGCGGCATGACGATTCAAGAACGCGGCGGCCTGGCCGTCGGGATCTTCAACGGCCGCGACATCGTGCTGCACGACATGACGATCCACGGCATGGTGTTCGGACAACAGGTCCAACGCGTTCGCATCGAGGACTCGAGGATCGGTGGAAGCGAAACGACCGGAATTCAGTTCGCCGATTCAGACGCGGTATTGAGCGGCAACGTCATTCACGACAACGATCACGGGGTGACAGTCGCGGGGAAATCGACCGTCCGGGTGGAGCGGAACGTCATCGTGCACCATCTGTTCGAGGCGGTGGTCATCACCGATTCCGCCAAGGCACTAGTGGTGAGCAATACCATCGTCAAAAACGGAGGCGGCATTGCGTTTCTCCAGCGAGCAGAAGGCGAGGTGACGGGCAATGTCATCGGCTTGAACAAGATCGGGGTACTGATCGCTCCGACGAGTCGTCCGATGCTCTCGTACAACGCGCTTGATAATAGTGAGCAGAACTATGCGTTCACTGGATCTCCGCCGATCCCGGCGCCTCAGCTCAAAGGGGAAACAGATTTGACCGTCGAGCCCCGGTTTGTCGATTCGGGGCGTGATGATTTCCGGCTCCGCGCCGACAGCGCGCTCCTTGGCGTTGGGCGATTCCCGTACTTGGGCGCACTGCCGCCGGCCGCCCTCCACTAATGGTATCGGCCTCCGCGCCTACAGCCTTTACCTCGTTCCCTCGCCTTTGACATCGTGTGGTATGATGATTTCAGAAGGCGGCGAGAGGAGTCGCCGCCGAGGAGGTGTCGATGGCCAGCTTCCGGTCGGAGTTCGAAAAAATCGATCCCGAGGGCATGCCGCCGCTCGATGAGATGGAGGCAGGACGACCGGTCGGTGCGATTCTCCCCATGTCCGAAGACGCCCAAGTGGCCTTGCGCGACGGGATCGAACTCGTCGACTTCTTGCTCCATGAAGAGGAGGTGACGTGGAATTAGCGTATTGCTCCGCCATGTAAGATCCGTTTTCCCCCAGATTCCGTTCTTGCTCGCCCGCCTGTCACAATCCATCGAAACCTGACACAATAGCTCGGACAGCGTTCCCCTGGCCGTACACTTGCGATTGCCATGGACGTACAGGCTCTGTTGAAGCAGGAGTGGTTGGAGGCCGATGGAAACGGCGGCTTTGCCTCCGGGACCGCCGCCGGCATTCGGACCCGGCGCTATCATGCCTGGCTGCTCGTTGCGACCACGCCGCCGTCCGGCCGTATGGTGCTCGTCAACGGTGCTGAGGTCTGGGCCCGTACTGCCGCCGGCACGTTTGCCCTGTCCTCTCAGCAGTACGCGCCCGATGTCGTTCACCCCGACGGTATCCAGCGGCTCATCGCCTTTGATAGCGAGCCATGGCCTCAATGGCGCTTTCGAATCGACGATGAGATCGTGGTGGAGCAGCAGTTGTTCGTGCCGCACGGACAGCCAACTGTTGTGGTCGGTTGGCGTCTCGTGACCCGGCATCCTGCCATCGATCTTTTCGTTCGTCCGCTCGTATCGGGCCGCGATTACCACGCGCTTCACCACGAAAATCCGGTCTTTCGGTTCGATGGCGAACCAGCCGGAAACCGCATCATCTGGCGCCCGTACCCCGGAGTCCCGGCGATGACTGCCATCGCAAACGGCTCGTACGCGCACGACCCCGTGTGGTATCGCAACTTTCTGTACGAGCAAGAGCGAGAACGCGGCCTGGACCATTCGGAGGATTTGGCGTCGCCCGGGCTCTTCCACTGGGAGCTGTCCGCAGGCGATGCGTGGCTGATCCTGTCTGCCGAGTGTACCGGGGCTAGCGTGCCGAAGCCGACTGACGTCGGCCTTCTAGCGACCGACCTCCAACAGAACGAAGCGCGGCGGCGACGGGCGTTTCCCACGGCGCTACACCGCGCTGCCGAGGCCTATATCGTCCAGAGTCGACGGCAGTCCAGCGAGTCAACTGACGAGGCCGAACACGGGCTCACGATCATCGCCGGGTATCCGTGGTTCACCGATTGGGGGCGCGATACGTTCATTGCGCTCCGTGGGCTGTGTCTTGCTACGGGGCGTTTCGATGTCACGCGCGCAATTTTATTGGAATGGGCGGGTGCGGTGTCCGAGGGGATGCTGCCGAACCGGTTTCCGGATGCGGGGATTGCGCCGGAATACAACGCCGTAGATGCCTCCCTTTGGTTCATTGTCGCCGTCTATGAATTGCTGAAGAAGCCCGTCGGTCGCATCACTCCAATCGACCGCCGCCGTCTCGTGGACGCCATCGATGCAATCTTGACCGGGTATACCAAAGGCACGCGCTATCGGATTCATGTTGATCGTGATGGCCTCTTGGCCGCCGGCGAACCGGGCGTCCAGCTCACATGGATGGATGCGAAGGTCGGTGATCGCGTCGTCACGCCCCGCGTGGGGAAGCCGGTCGAGGTGGAAGCGCTGTGGATCAACGCCCTGTGGATTGCCTCGCAGCTCACCGGCGGCCGTCTCGATGAATATGAGCGGGCGATCACCGCCTTCACCGAGCGTTTCTGGAACGACCGCCGCGGCTGCCTCTATGATGTGATCGACTGTGACCATCGCACAGGGATCGTTGATGCGACGATTCGCCCCAACCAGATATTCGCCATCGGCGGCTTACCGATTCATATCATACGAGAAGCGCGTGCGCGTCGCATCGTGGATCTCGTGGAGGAGCGGCTCTGGACGCCTCTCGGGCTCCGCTCATTGGCGCCCGACGAGCCGTGGTACGTGGGGCACTATGATGGCGGAATGCAGGAACGGGACGGGGCGTACCATCAAGGCACCGTCTGGCCGTGGCTGATGGGGCCGTTTGTCGAAGCGTGGGTCCGTACCCGGGGGAACACGGAGGCCGCCCGCCGGGACGCGACGCGGATGTTTTTGCCCGGCTTGCGTCAGCATCTCCATGACGCGGGACTGGGGCACATCTCGGAGATCGCCGATGCAGAGCCGCCGTACACGCCGCGCGGCTGTCCGTTTCAAGCCTGGTCGCTTGGAGAATTCCTGAGACTTCAAGAAGTCGTCTTGCGCGATCCTGGCGCCGCGCCGAGACCGGAGGTCGCTTCGGATGCGAAGGAGGGCTGATGATGAGCGAACGTAGTCCGAGGACGGCTGAAGCGCAGCGCTTGGCCGACAGCGCACGTCGCACCGTGCATTGGAAGCGATGGGGGCCGTATTTGAGTGAGCGGGCGTGGGGGACCGTGCGGGAGGACTATAGCCCCTATGGGACAGCGTGGGAATATTTTCCCCATGACCATGCCCGTTCCCGCGCCTATCGCTGGAACGAAGACGGCTTGGGGGGCATTTGCGATCGGCATCAATTGATCTGTTTTGCGCTCGCGCTTTGGAACGGTCGCGATCCGATCCTCAAGGAGCGACTGTTCGGGCTCACCGGGAACGAGGGCAATCACGGCGAAGACGTGAAAGAATACTATTTCTACCTCGATTCCACGCCGACCCACTCGTACATGAAGTTCCTCTACAAATACCCTCAGGCCGAGTTCCCCTACGCGCGACTCATCGAGGAAAACCGGCGGCGGACGCGGCACGATCTCGAATTCGAATTGCTCGACACCGGCGTCTTCGCCGACGATCGCTACTTTGATGTCCTGGTGGAATACGCGAAGGCGACCGCGGAAGACATCCTGATTCGGATCCACGTCATCAACCGCGGCCCGGACCCGGCCGATGTGACCGTCCTGCCGACGCTCTGGTTTCGGAATACCTGGTCGTGGGGACTCGACGTGCGGCGACCGCGGCTGCGGCGCGGCGAGCCGCTGGCCGCGGGGCGGCGCGCAGCCAGCGTCGTCGAGCTGGATCATGATTACTACGGCTACCGCCGCTTGTTGTGCGAGGGGGTGCCCCCACTGCTGTTTACGGAAAACGAGACGAACGTGCGACGGCTCTTCGGGATCGACGACGGACCGCGTTACGCGAAAAACGGGATCAACGACTATATCGTGCACGGCGACAAAGAGGCGGTGAATCCGGATGGGATCGGCTCCAAGGTATCGGCTCACTACGTCGAGAAGGTGCCGCCAGGAGGCACGTGGACGATCCGTCTTCGCTTTACCAATCAGGCGGAAGCGGGATTCGGCGAAGAGTTCGAACGGGTTTTTCTCGAGCGCGAGCAGGAGGCCGATGCGTATTACGAATCCGTCACGCCTGAGGCGTTGTCGGAGGAAGAGCGACGGGTGCAACGCCAGGCGTTTGCAGGCCTGCTGTGGAGCAAGCAGTTCTATCACTACGAGGTCGGCCGGTGGTTGAAGGGCGATACGGCCGGACCTGAGCCCCCGCCGACCCGATTGCACGGGCGCAACGCCGAGTGGACGCACCTCTACAACGCCGACGTCATCTCGATGCCCGACAAGTGGGAATATCCGTGGTACGCGGCCTGGGATCTCGCCTTCCACTGTATTCCGCTGGCCATGATCGATCCGACGTTTGCCAAGGAACAACTCGTGTTGATGCTTCGCGAGTGGTACATGCATCCGAACGGTCAATTGCCGGCCTATGAGTGGGCGTTGAGCGACGTGAATCCGCCGGTTCATGCGTGGGCGGCATGGCGGGTGTACAAAATCGAAAAGAAGCGGACGGGCGTCGGGGATCGGCTGTTTCTCGAACGGGTCTTTCACAAATTGTTGTTGAATTTCACCTGGTGGGTGAACCGCAAGGACGCCGGAGGGCGCAATATTTTTCAGGGCGGGTTCTTGGGGCTCGACAATATCGGCGTGTTCGATCGCTCGCGGCCGCTCCCCATGGGCGGGAACATCGAGCAGTCCGACGCGACGAGCTGGATGGGCATGTACTGCCTCAACATGCTGCAGATTGCGCTTGAGCTGGCGCGCGAGAACCGCGCGTACGAGGACGTCGCGAGCAAATTCTTCGAGCATTTCGTCTACATTTGCCGCGCGATGAACCACATCGGGGAGGAAAAGATTGAGCTGTGGGACCGGCACGACGGCTTTTATTACGACGTGCTGCGCTTGCCGGACGGGCGGAACTTTCCGATGAAGATTCGGTCGATGGTGGGTCTGATCCCGCTGTTCGCGGTCGAGACGCTCGATTCGGACATCGTCGATGCGCTGCCACGGTTCAAACATCGGATGCAGTGGTTCATCGAAAATCGGCCGGACTTCAGTCTACACGTCGAAACTCAGTCGGTCGACGCGGCCGTGCGACGCTTTCTCTCGCTCGTGAACCGACAGCGGCTCCGGAAAGTGCTGCGGTACATGTTGGATGAGGAGGAATTTCTCGCGCCCTACGGCATTCGCGCGCTGTCGCGGTTCCATCTCGCGCATCCCTATGTTTTGGAATGTAACGGCATGGCGAATCGCGTGGACTACGAACCGGCGGAATCGAAGACCGGGCTGTTCGGCGGCAATTCCAATTGGCGTGGGCCGATCTGGTTTCCCGTGAACTATTTGATCATCGAATCGCTCCAGAAATTTCACTACTACCTGGGTGACACCTTCAAGGTGGAATGCCCGACCGGATCGGGCCGGATGATGACGCTGGCCGACATTTCCATGGAATTGAGCCGGCGGTTGACCGCCATTTTTCTGCCCGACCGCAATGGCCGACGACCGGTCTATGGCGGCACGGAAACGTTTCAGCGCGACCCGCACTGGCGGGATCTGGTGCTGTTCTATGAGTATTTCCATGGTGACAACGGCGCGGGCATCGGTGCCAGTCACCAGACGGGTTGGACCGGTCTGATCGCCAAGTGCCTCGACCTGATCGCTCGCGCACGATCGAATGAGACGCCGAGCGGGACGTGAGCGGCTGTCCCTCGTCCAGGTTCCCGCAGCAGGTACACAACCGTTGTTCATCTCCCGGCTACGTGGGACTGTCTGTTGGCGTCTCATGCCCAACGATCGAGGAGTACGGCGGCCAGCAGGACGATCGAGGCGAGCGCCAGCGTGAGCGCCAACAGCGTGAGGGGCCAGAGCGGCGCGGCGAGATACGGCGGTCCAATTCCCCGTCGCTCGACGAGAAACCGCCAGACACTCAAGGGAATCAGCAGAAAGCCAAGCCACATCAACACAGTGCCGACGATGGGAATCGTCATCGCCGAACCATTGTGCTGTGGAACCCCCGTGAGGCGTTGAAACAACGAGAACCGCTCGATGACCAGACCGAGCGCGAGGATCGAGACGCCGGTTCGCAAATATGCCAGCAGTGTACGCTCGTTCGCCAAATGATCCCGCACTCGGCTCGACGCGCCTCCGGAAGGCGTATCTCCCGCCACCTCCTCGCGTTCGGGATCTTGACCCCACCTCCTTTGGTCGGCCGGGTTCATTCGAATAGATAATTAATGGTTAGAAGTCGGACTGATGGCCGGTCCTCGTCAACCCGACGCGGCTGAACCGCTCTATGATGGTCGAGCGGTGTATTCGCGCGAAATAGGTCATGCTGTCGCCGTCGTGTCGGCAGGCATCCCGAGGGATACTCTCGGCGTCGAGATACCGAACTTCTATCATGAGATAGGCACGAAATGGATTGGGAGCGGTGAGCGAGGGTTGACATACGTAGAATCAAACGTGTAGTTCTCGCTGGCCGTTGCTCGAGCATGTTCAGAAGAAGACCATCGAGCTTCAAGAAGGACACTCTCGTGTCCGGATCGGGAGGAGCATGAGGCGAAGCCGATCGCCGGTGGAGATTGATGTGACGAGGGCTGCTAGCCGCCGAGCCAATGGCCTGGACTTCGTAAACCGTCGTGTCGCACGAGCATCCGACTGCAATGATTTTTGATTTGCCCGTGCTGCTCCTCAACACGATCCTCCTTCGCCCCTACGTCTTCACATTTCTGGCTGCGTTTCTGCTCGCGGGCCGGATGCTCCTTGGCTGGCGTCGCACGTCGCTATTCTTGCTCATCAGTTGGATGACCGCCTTTGTGTGCGAGTTCGCTTCGACGCGGGTCGGGGTGCCGTTCGGCGACTACTACTACACGGGATCGACGGTGGGGCAGGAGCTCTACATTGCCAATGTTCCCTTCATGGACTCCCTCTCGTTCACATTCTTACTCTTTGGCAGTTATTGCGTGGCCCTCGTCTTTGTGCTGCCATCCACAAATGGACGGCGCGAGCATCGCCTCTCCCTCATCTTCGACCCCGTCGTCCGCACCTCCCCGGCCGTCCTCGGGCTTACGGCGCTGTTTCATACCTTCATCGACGTGGTCATCGATCCGGTGGCCTTACGAGGCGATCGCTGGTTTCTCGGCTCGATTTACGGGTACCCGCGGCCCGGCCTCTATTTCGGGATCCCGCTCGCGAATTTCGCCGGGTGGACGACGGTCGCCGTTATCGCGCTCACCGTGTATTTCGCGGTCGACCGCCGGCTCCCGCCGAGGGGTGGCGATCACCGGTGCAGTACGCCTATGAAGGGGCTTCTGTTCGGATGTGCGTTGTACTACGCCGCGCTGATCTTCAGTCTGGGAGTGACGTTCTGGATCGGGGAGGCCTTCCTCGGCATGGTCGGCGTGATGCTCTACATTCCTCCCACGGTGCTGCTGGTCTTGCGGCTCTTGAACCGACTACCGGCTCCTGCCGCGTGACCAGGAGTCTGATTGGACACGCTGTCAGTCGCGTAGTGGCTTCAGGGTAGAAGGATCGGGGACAACGAGAAGAAGGCGAAGGAACTACTGCGGCACCATGCCGTGGGGGATCGCTTGTTCCTCCTGGAGGGCCTTGGCGTCCGCTTCATCGGCTAAGGCCTCCAGGCGGTCCGCCTGTTTGCGCGTTTCAGCAATGGCCGCGGTATCGGGAGATGGCGCGTGCGCCATCAAGGCCGCCTCTTGCCGGCGCTCCGCCGCGAGTTGGCGGAGTTCCACGGCGAGATGCCGATGTTCGGCCCGAGCATTGATCGCCTTTCTGGCCGGCATCGATTTGGGTCCACCCCCCGCGTCTTGCTGTTCCAGCCGTCGCGCTTCGGCATCCAATGCGGCTGCTCGATCGCGCAAGGAATCCGCGGCTACCGCCTTACGCTGCAGGATCGGCTGTCCACCGGGAATTTCGTTTCGGAACGTCCCCGCTTCTTGGTCGAACTGTTGGGCAATGCTGCGGAGGCGGGCGGCGCGTTCGCGCAAGGCCACGGGATCGTCAGACCCCACGGTGGCTTCCGCCGATGGAGTCCGGTCCGCGGCACGCTCGCTACAGCCGGCGACGGCAAGGAGGAACACGAGGAATGCGAAAGTCATAGTCTACTCTACCGCCGGCTTTGTCCCATGCCCGTCGGCCGAGCCCGAAGCGTGACGTCGGCATACAAGCCCTGGACATCCTGAATATGGGCCTGAGGTGAACGGGTCAGCGGGCGAAGGAGGAGGGTTGCCGATCGAGCTGACGGAGATGCTCGTACTCGTAGGGCTGGCATGTCTGCTGGAGGGCCGGGTCCCGGCGCCATCGGCGTGCGCAGATTTCACGCGCATCGTCCTGCAACTGTTGCGAGGAGCGCTCCTCGAGCACGCGAAGTCGGTCGGTGAGATCGATGGTCGGCAGCTCAGCGCGCTTCTCGCCGTTCGCAGTCGCGTGCGGCCATTCAACGGGCGCGGTCCGCGAGGCCGCGGCCGACTGCGGACCATCCAAGTGCCAATGAAGCAAAAATCCTTGCAGGTCCAACGCGAGCGTCAGACCGAAGCGTGGATACTCGTAGTGCACCTCGCCGGTGCCGCGCTTCATCATGACGGCCCGCGGTTGCCCGAATCGCTCCCAGACCGCCTCCCGACTCATGCCGACATGGAGGGAAAGGTCGCGAACGGGTGCCGACGCCGGTGCTGAGATGGTCGATGGTCCTCGGTCCTGCTGCCGTCGCTTGGCCAATGCGTCCAACGGCACCTCGGGAATCCGCAACAACCGCCAGACGGTGAGCGTGCCAGAGGGACAACCGGCGGGCGAGGGGTCTTCGAAGAGCATTTGGGTTTCGATCGGAATACCGTGCAAAGTCCCCCCGCCGGCATAGTTCAGCACTTCCTGCATTGCGGCTTGATACGCGCGTTGGCGGCCTTCCTCGGCCGATCCCGCACACGACGCCACGCCGGTAAAGAACAGCTCGTCTCCGAACCGGAACATCGCTTGTTCGGTCCAAAACGGCCGGGCGGAGGGATCGGCCTGTACTCCGGAGGCCACGAGAAGCAGCACTGTAAAGAGAGCCAACGGGACGCGTCTGAGCATCGTTCCTGACCGATGGTGATTAAGCATACCAAAATTACGTGAAAGTTGATCGCACGGCACTTCGCCTCGCTGGAGGCATGCACGAAAACGCACAGTCGTGCTGTCGAACAAAACCAGGAGCTTAGCCCGTGATGGACTGTCGAGGTCCAAGGTACACTTAGCCTACCGTTGTCTATGCGTGTCTCGTCACTGAAATCCCTGTCCTCTCTGTTCGTTCCCGATGGACTCCTCCTGCTCGCCGCCATTGCCTTCTTGCGTCCCACGGGTCTTCCCAAGTGGACCGCGCCGTGCTGTTGACCTACGATTACCTCGTGTTGGCTCTGGCCATATTGGTCGCCTGGTATGTGGGGTTAAGTCGGGTGGTCTTCGCGACGTTGCTCCTTGCGTTGGCCGATGGTGCCCTCGGATCCTTCTCGCTCGCCAGCCGACTGCCGGCGGTCAGGCATGGCGTCTTCAACACGGTCGGCTTGCTGTTGCCGTTAAATTTTCTGGCGCTTGCCTTGATTCAGGAACGGCACTTGGCAGTCCGCCGCGACATCGCCTGGTTCGTCGTCATTCTCATGCAAGCGCTCTTGGTCGTCGGGCTGTGTCTCGCGCCCTCCTCGGGATGGGCGGCCGTCATCCTTCCTTCGCTCGATGTCACGTTCATCGACCCGCGGTGGTTACGGTGGTCGGTCCTGAATCAAGCATCGTTACTCGCGTTCGCCGCCGCGCTCGTGCTCGTCACGGCACGGTTCATCGTGTCCGGCAGCCGCCTGGATCGCGGATTCTTCTGGTCGCTCCTGGCCGCGTTCATTGCGATGCAGGGCGCGGCGCGCGGCTGGTCGCCGACGCACTTCTTGGCCACGGCCGGCTTGATCTTGATGGTCGCGCTCTACGCCGATGAGTATCGGCTGAGTCACTATGACGAGTTGACGAACCTGCCCGATCGCGCGGCGTTCCTTCAGACGTTGAAAGAGGTGAAGGGCCAGTTCACGATCGCGGTCATCGACATCGACAACATGAAGCAGATCAATACGGACTACGGAGAAGCGTTGGGGAACGTCGCATTGCGGTTGCTGGCCGCGAAGCTAAGGCGGCTTCGGCGCGGTCAAGCGTTTCGGTGCGGCGGAGATAAGTTTGCGGTCATTTTTCGCGGTTGGACAGTGAGCGATGTTCTGCCGAGGCTGGAAGCGCTGAAGGCCGGGATGCTGAACTCCGCCATTCGATTGTCGTGGACCCGACGCCTCATCACGCGGCGGGCCGAACGGTACGTCGCCGCCGATCTCGTCGTGACGGTGAGCATTGGAGCGGCTGAAACCGGGCCCCGCGCGTCAACCGGTGAGCAGGTGTTGAGATACGCCGAACAAGCGCTGCTTCAGGCAAAACAGGCCGGCCGGAACGAGGTCCGGGCGCTTGCTTCAGGCGAAGGACGCTGAGACGCCCTCTTCCCGCACGCTTCCTCCAGTCCAACACGTGATCACTCATCTTGACGCGGTCCCTCATGGCCTGCTACCACCCTGTCAGTAAACGTGGTCAGATGAAGCTTATTTCCGTCAACATCTCAACCATCCAGAAGCTGTCCTTTCGCGGGAAGTCCGTCCGCACCGGCATTTTCAAACAACCGATCACCGGACGCGTGAAGGTCGGTCGACTGAGCGTGGAGGGCGACCGGCAGGCGGACCTTGAGAACCACGGCGGAGTCGACCAGGCCGTGTATGCGTATCCCGTCGAACACTACGCGTACTGGCGCGACGTCTTGACTCGCTCGGATCTGTCATTCGGCCAGTTCGGTGAGAACTTTACGCTCGAAGGGATGATGGAAGACGCGGTTTATGTCGGCGACGTCTTTCAGATCGGCTCGGCGGTGGTGCAAATCACACAGGCCCGGACACCATGCTACAAGCTCGGGGCGAAGATGGGCTCCGCGGGCTTTCCGAAACAGTTCCTCGCCAGCCGGCGCTTGGGATTTTATCTCCGAGTGGTGCAAGCAGGTGAGGTCGCCGCCGGTGATCCGGTCATCCGCTTACATCAGGACGGCAATGGCTTGAGCGTCGCCGAGCTGATCGAGGTCATGTATTTCGACCAGCAGAATCCCAAGCTCTTGGCCAGGGCGCTGCGTGTGGAAGGTCTCTCGAACGGCTGGCGTGCCAAGCTGGCAGAGCGGGTCGGGACGGACGCGCTGCCTTAAGGCGCGATCTCGCCCCGCCCACATCTCCCGTGTGAGACTCGCTGCCTACCGGCTCATTGCCGTAACGAGTCGAGATCGATCACGAACCGGTACCGTACCTCACCACGCAACATCCGTTCGTACGCCTCATTCACATCTTGCATCGGGACGAGTTCAATGTCGGGTACGATATTGTGCGCGGCGCAGAAATCGAGCATTGCTTGGGTCTCTGGGATGCCGCCGATCACCGAGCCGGCCAGCCGTCGGCGCCGCATGATCAATGGAAATGGCGACAAAGGAAGCGCCTGGTCCGGCGCCCCGACGAGGATCATGGTCCCGTCGGTCTTCAACAATTCCAAATACGTTCCATAGTCGTGCGCGGCTGAAACCGTGTCGAGGATGAAATCGAACCGGCGCGCAAGCCGAGCGAAAGCGCCGTCTTCAGCGGTGATGACCACGTTGCTGGCTCCGAGTCGCCATGCGTCGTCACGCTTCTTCTCGGAATGCGTGAACACCGTGACCTGCGCGCCGAAGGCCGCACCGAATTTGACCGCCATGTGCCCAAGGCCGCCCAGCCCGACAATGCCGAGCGCGTGTCCCTTCCCGACAGCCCAGTGCCGCAGGGGAGAATAGGTGGTGATGCCGGCACAGAGGAGCGGAGCGGCATGTGCGGGATCGAGCGCCGGCGGAATCCGCAAGACGTACCGTTCATCCACCACAATGCGTTCCGAATAGCCACCATAGGTCGGCGTGCGCGTGTCCATCTCGGTTCCGTTATACGTCAGAACGAGATGCCCTTCGCAATACTGCTCCAGCCCCTTCGTGCACGGTTCGCATCGCCGGCAGGAATCGACGAAGCAACCGACACCGGCGGTCTCTCCAACGCGAAACCGGGTCACTGCCGACCCGACCGTCTCCACCGTGCCGACGATCTCATGTCCCGGCACCATCGGAAAGATCGCGCCGCCCCATTCGTCTCGGACTTGATGGAGATCGGAATGACAAATCCCGCAATAGCGGATGGCGATGCGGATATCATGGGGGCCGGGATCCCGTCGCTCGAAGGCAAACGGCTCGACGGGTCCGCCCGCTTTCATCGCCGCATACCCTCGTGTCGTTTGCATCCGCAACTCCTTGACGCTGCCTCTCTGGTTCCTTACCGGACGGGTGGACGGCGGGTCAAGCTCCTTATAGGTCGCCTCGCACGTGTCAATGAACGCGACAGAGGGCCGGTCTTCGCGGCATATCCTGACCCCTTCAGTGACGTCAGATGGTGATGGAGGAACTGGACGATGTTGAGCAAACCAGGCGTGAGCGGGTAACGTGGGATCCGGCGGTAGAGCCATGCCGGCGAGAGGAGTCACAGAAGACAGACCGACGACGAACGGCGATCCGACCAGAACCTACGCCGATCGAGCCGTCGATTTTCTGCCGGTCTTCTCGCTACGTCGGTATTTCTTGAGCAATTGGCGCAGCGCTTCCTCCGTCAGATCGTTCATCGCACGGCCTTCATCGACGGCGAGATGCTTGACCGCCTGCATCAAACGTCGATCGAGGCGCAGTCCATACATCTTGCGATTCACAGGCTGACCTTCGGCCATAGACTACTATAGCCTTCGCCACTTACGTATTCAACTCCATTCCGTCCGCGGGATGCTGACCAGGGACGGAATGCTAAACAGATAAGCCGATATCTCGAATGCTCGGAATGACCCGCTCAACGGCATGATGGGCCGCTCTCGAGTGGGGTTCGAGCCGGGAGCGAATCGGTGCAGGGCGAAGCAATCCGGCGCCCATCAGTGACCGGGTCGTGCTATGGATTTGGCGCAACGAAAGCCGACCGTCGGCGAGCGCTGATCAGGTGAGGCGCCGTTCCGTGAAGCGGTCCTGAGCAGATTGGGACGGCTCTTCCAGGAACCGCCGCGGACGCTCTTGTAGCGCCCGGTCGTGGGGCCATGCGGGTTGTGGTCGGGGATGATCGAATAGTAATCGAAGCCGAACCAGTCCTGCACCCACTCCGCGACGTTTCCGGCCATGTGGTGAAGCCCATACGGGCTTTGCCCCTCCTCGCCGCTATTCACGGCGGCCACCAGGGGGATCTCATGCACGTGATATTGCCCGAAGACGGCCAGTCCAGGCGCCGGCGATTGATGCCCCCACGGAAACAAGTTCCCCTCGGTTCCGCGTGCGGCCTTTTCCCATTCAGCCTCGGTCGGCAACCGCTTCCCGTGGTGTTGGCAGAACTCAGCGGCCTCGCCCCACGTGACGTAGAGGGCTGGCCAACTCGCCATGACAGCGTCCGGCATGGCGTGCACGGTAATGAGATGCGAGATCAACCGCTGGAGTTCTTCCGGGACGGGCCGATGGCGCGTGCGCACATAGGCGAGATACTCGGCCAGGCTGACTTCATCCCGGTCGATCGCGAAGGCATCCAACCAGATGCGGCGTTGCGGCAGTTCGGTGTCGTCGTACTGCGTCTCCAAGCCATAAGGATCGTCGTCTTTGCGGTTCGTGCCCATCAGGAACCATCCGGCCGGGATCGTCATCATCGGAGAAGCGTGAGCGGAGTCAGCGATGGCGGCGAGGTGCGGATCGAGGTCGCCCGGGCCGGCGGCCTGAGCGGCAGTAGACGCAAGCGTCATGGCGAACGAGAGGAGGAGGGTCGGCACTGCGCCGCCTCGCCTCAACATGTCGCCCCTCTCAGGCACACCGCCGTCACGAAATCTCTATACAGGAACGGAGCGGAGGAGACAACGAGAGTGGTCTACTTCGAAGGCGCGCCCGACTGGGCGGCGCTGGTCTTCGTCGCGGCCGCCAGGCGGTGAGCCTTTTCAGCTTGGGCGGGTGTCATGTCTTTGAGAATGGCCGCTTGCAGTTCTTTCGCTTCCAAGTTGTCCTGCGCCGCCGAAAGGCTCGCCCAAAGGTACGCTTCAATCGGATCGGCCGGAACGCCGAGCCCCATCCAGTAAGCGAAGGCGAGATTCAATTGCCCGCTCGCATCCCCCTGATCCGCGGCGGCCTTGAACCAGCGGATCGCCTCACGTCCATCTTGCGGAACGCCGTCACCACGCGCATACAGCAATCCCAACGTCACCTGGCCGCCGGGATGGCCTTGGTTGGCGGCGAGGCGTGACCAATGCAGCGCTTCGGTATGATCGACCTGCACGTCTTCGCCGTTCAGATAGATCCGGCCCAGCACGTATTGCGACTCGGCGAGCCCGCGCTCCGCCGCTTGCTGGAACAGCCGCAACGCGGTCGCCGTATCCTTTTCGACACCGTTCCCGAGGAAGTACTTGAGCGCGAGGTTGTGCGACGCTGCCGGGTGATATTGCTCGGCCGCTCGTCGATACCAGGCGAGGGCCACGTTGTCGTCCTGGGCCACACCCTGGCCGAGGGAATACATCATGGCGAGACTGTACTGCGCGTGCGCCTTGCCTTGCATCGCCGCACGCTCGAACCAGAGGCGCGCCTGGCCGAAGTCGCGCTTGGCACCCTGACCGTTGTAGTAGAGGACACCGAGTAGCGTCTGCGAGTCGGCATAACCTTGCTCGGCAGCCCGATGGAACAACCGAATCGCTTCGCCATAATTCTGGGAAACGCCCCGACCAGCGACGTACAGCAACGCGAGCGAGTGCTGCGCGACCGCGAGGCCACGGTTCGCGGCTTTCCGATACAGCCGTGCCGCTTCGGCATAGTCCTGGCGCTCTTCAGAGGCTCTGGCCAACATGACGTCGGTCAAACCGTCGGCCAGATCGTTGCCGACTATTCTGTCAGTCTCGACCGCTTGGCGCGACGCCGATGAAGCGCCGGCCCTGGCGACAGCATGGTGAGGAAGGGCGACGCTCAGCGCGAGTAGGAACGAGAGAATCAGGCGGCTTGGATTGCGGGAGGGGGGCACGCGAGTTTTCGTCATGTTCGGGATGGCGCCATCAGCCTTGACGCTCCGCATGATTGATGATCGTGCGTGCGAGCCGCAATTGGCCTTTTGACATAGGACCTTTGTCCTGGGGCCGTCGGCCGACCTTACTTGTGCCCCTTGGCTTTATTGAGGACGTCATTGAGAACGTTGCCGACGTTGAGTTGTGAGACGGACGGCGATGAAGAAGCCGGGGGCGGAGCAATGACAGGCGACGGAGCGGGAGAAGCGGCCGGTGCGGGCGGCGTCGTCGTGACGCCGCTGACCGGTGTGACGGGATGAGAACTGGTGGCGGCCGGGGTCGCTTGGCCGCCTATTGAGGTTCCCGGCGCTGCACTGGCGGCCGTGAGGGCGGCACCTGAAATGACAGCCGGCGGCGTAAACATCGCAGTCGCTGAATCGGGGCGAGCGTTTGCGGACGTCGGCCGCCGATCGTCGTTCAGGCCCGTTCCAACCGTGAGGGTCTGTAGCAACGCTTTGGGTGTCTCTCTACGCACGACCGGCTTCATTTCCGTGGCAAGCAGCGTCTGTCGCACCACGCGCTGCTGACCAATGAGGGCCGGGACATGCGGCGGTCCTTGAAACACCGCCGTGGAAAAGTGACCGGGCGGTACGACCACCTTCTCCTTCGCTGAGGAAAACATCACGTCCCCGGCCATACCGATATTCGCGACGCCGACTGCTCTCGCACCGCTCGGCTCGGTGACGCCATGGTCGTCCGGCGGTGCAGGAACGCGTTCCGCGACCCACGCCGTGAGATAACCGTGGGAGAGAACAATGTCTGATTCGGGGAGTTGGAGTCGCTGGGAGCGAGCATCTCCATACGCGTCGCGGCCGATGAGCAGCCGTACATGACCACGGTCCACTGCGCCGAGGAGGCGTGCCTGCCGTTCCTCAGCCGACCTCGCGTCGCCGAGGACCAAGCGTGTGTCCTCGGCCAGGGTGATCAACGTGTCGTGATCGAGCAGGAGCTGCACGCGCGATCTGGCTTGAGTCTCAATCGCATCTTCCGCGTAGACCGGCTGCTCCGCGACGAGAGGAACGGGCCGCGTCAGGCCGGTCCGAGCGACGTAGACGTTTCCTTCGATGTTGACCACGACGCCGATCCGGGTCGAAGGCTCGGAGGCGGCGATGGCAGCGTGGTCGACGAGCATGACCGCCGTGATGACGAGGGCCCTGTTCCACCATGCCATCATGGCGCCCACGTTAGCTAAAATACCGGAGGTAAAAAATAGGGCGAACGATGACACGACCGTCGGGAACCGCCTTACCGACAACTGCCGTTGGCGTGATCGTGATGGTGTATGATGAAGCGACGGAGGTTCATCATGGCCCGCGCGTCAAAACGATTACCGGCGAATGTCGCCGGCGATTTCTTTGTCGATCGGACGTGCATCAATTGTGATGCGTGTCGAGAACTGGCCCCGGCGATCTTCTGCGAGCGGGACGACGCTTCGGCGGTGTATCATCAGCCCGATACCGCGGAGGAGCGGCATCAGGCCTACCTGGCGCTCGTGACCTGCCCGGTTGGGGCGATTGGGAGTCAGCGTCCCGACCGTGATGAGTTGCACGCCGCTGTGCGTGCTTTTCCTCAGCCCATCGACGGATCGGTCTTCTACAACGGGTTCAATTCTGAAAAATCGTTCGGCGCACACAGTTACTTTGTTCAACACGAGGCCGGGAACTGGCTCATCGATGCGCCGCGCTATACCGGGCGCTTGGTCGAGGCATTCGAACGGATGGGCGGCGTGCGGTACATCTTTCTGAGCCACGCGGACGACGTCGGTGATGCGGGGCGCTATGCCAAGCGCTTTGGTGCCGTGCGCCTGATTCACGAGGCGGACGCCGAGGCGATGCCGGACGCGGAACGGATCCTGCGCGGAGACAAGCCCGTTGGTCTGGACGATCAGGTAGAGATCATTCCGGTCCCCGGTCATACCATGGGGAGTCTTGCGCTGCTGTATGCACGGCGGTACCTCTTTACTGGCGATCATCTCTGGTGGGACCCCGAGGACTGCCGGCTCGACGTCCCGTCAGTCTATGTGTGTTCTCATCGTCATCTCCTCACCTCCACTGAACGGCTTCTCACCTATCCCTTCGAATGGGTCCTCCCGGGACATGGCCATCGCATACACCTACCCTTCACGGAGATGCGCGCGGCGTTGCAGGACGTCATTCGACGCTGCCGTGGGCGCGCCGTTGCGGCCGGATCGACGTCCTGTCGGTAGAAGTACGACACCTCTGCCGTCCACCCGACGGTCCCGTTTGTCTAGGCGCGCAGGATAAAATCGCCCCAAGAAGGAGGCGCCATGCAGCTCGTGATGATGGTGTTTCGGACGTCGTTCGAGCATGAGGTGCTGCCGCTGGTCGAGCACGAGCAGCTTCCGTACACGCGGTTCGACAGTGTGCAGGGGAAGGGCGATACCGGCAGCGTGCCGGGCTCGGTCACGTGGGTGGATCCAATACGGTGTTACTGGTCGCCGTTCCTGACGACCGGCTGAATGGCTTTCGCGAACGAGTGAGGAAGTTCGAAGCGGAGCTCGAGGTGCAGCGCCAAAACGTCGGCGTTCCGTTCCATGTCTTTGTCTTGCCTTGTCTGCAGTGGTTCTAATCGTTTTCTGAAACCCGTCAGATATTACGGTCCAACGGCTCAGGACTTGTGGATGCGGAAAGCCGTTGCTTGGGTCCGTATCGCGTTGCGTCGACCATAGGTGACTGACCTACGTCTCTGGCCGATGTGTCTGCGGTAAGGCCGAGGCGACTATGGGGAGTGGGAGGTCGTCACGATGAATTCGATTCGACCTCCCGCTCCTCTCCTTGCCGTGAAGGGATTCGGCCGACAGTGACGTAAAGAAGAGCGAGGGAACCGTTATGCGGATTTTGCTTGTCTGACCGTGGTGGCCCGCTGGGGGAAGATTTTGAGGTGCTCGGGGTAGAGGAATGTATCTTTCCCTTGCGCGTTGGCGCGGCTTGCGCACAAAACTGCCCCGCGAAATGTCCGGTAAAGGAAGCGGTCATCGTTTACCCAGACAACGTACCGAATGCGCTTCATGGCACTGCTCCTTGTTAAGCTCCCGGCCGCCTCTCCTTCACGACGGCACGATCCCAAAAATCTACGGAGAGCGATATTGGAAAATGGAACATCACGATGAAGGCATTTGTCCGACATGAGCTCCATGAGTAGGCCTTGCTCCTACGTCCGCACGGCATAGTGCTGATAGTAGACCGGGCTGCAATGTTCGAACGAGATGAGGTAAAGAACGAAGGCCGAAACTATGGCGACAGGCAGATGAAGCCGACGCCATCGTCGTCGACACGATGGATCGGGCAGATGAAGCGGTAGCATTCGGTGGGGCAGTCGGACGCTTCAACGTTGGCGGGACGACCCTGCCACCTCAATCGTCTCTTCAGGCGCAATGATCATGCGCACGGCTGGAGCTGATCCTCGTGAGAGCCGCTGCGGCTCTCTGTAACTTCCTGGAACAGGCCTGCGCTTCGAACCCATGAGTGCGGGCCTTGGATTTTCTACAGCCTGTACTTGGTATCAACCGCCTCATCAAATCTCTTCATGCAACGGCACAGTGCGTAAGAAGGCGGCGAGATCCGCGTTGGCGTATGGACCGTAAGCATCGGCAATCAGCCCCCGCGTGCCGTCATTGGTTTCGATCGCGTAGAGAATCGACAGGTCATCGGGATCGCTCATTCCTTCGAACCGATAGTGCGCCACGATCGTCAGATCGCTGGGCTCGAATGTCGTTCCGGTCTCCACCGCTCTGAATCGGCCTCCCAATAACTCGAAGTTCGCGGTAAACCCGCGCTGCTTCAAATCCTGAACGGCTTCCGTCATCGTGCGATAGGCTTTCACGTTCATGGCCGCCTCCTTGTCTTTGCTTCATCGTATCAAGATGCCGCGAGGAATCGGTATCGGCTGCGGCGGATCAGGCGGATGCGAGGCGTCCGACACGCGGGACGGAAAAGTGACTCGTCTTGAACGGCCGCATGAAAAGCTGCTAGCTTCGACCTCCCATGGCGGTGACGCCACAACGGACACGTCCCCCGCTCGTCGATGTGCCAAACGGGCGATGGCTTCTCGGGCATCTTCCGGAGTTCCATCGTCGGCCGTTAGAGACCATGACGGTGTGGCGTGAGCGGTATGGCGACTTCGTCAGGTTTCGGCTCGGCCCGCGGACGTTTTATCTGCTCAGTGGTCCGTCGTTGGCGGAGGAGGTGCTGCACCACAAACCGGATGTGTTCGTAAAGGTCTATGACGCGCGAAAACCGACCGGGTTGGCGCTGGTGCTGGGCAATGGCCTGTTGACGAGCAGTGGCGAGACGTGGCGGCGCCATCGACGGATGATCCAGCCGATGTTTCAGCGGAGTCATGTGACGATGATGGCGGAGCGTATGGTCGACGTTGGAGAGCGCTTGCTGGAGCGCTGGGCAAGGCGGAATCCCGAGGAGCCCTTCGACATCGCGTTCGAGATGATGCAGACGACGCTGGAGATCATCGCGCAGACGATGGCAAGCACGAGCCTCGCACGCCATGTGCCGGCCCTGGAGCCCAGCCTGCGCGTCTTGCTTCGTTATGCGTTCAACGCGTTTCACAATCCCCTTCGGCTCCCGACGTGGGTGCCGACGCGAACGAACCGTGAATTCGGCGGGCGAAGGCGCATATCGATGATCTGGTCTATGCCCTGATCGAAGAGCGGCGGAAGGAAGGTGGCCACCGTAACGATTTGTTGGATGTACTGCTGTGCGCCAACGATACTGAGACCGGTCTCTCGCTGAGCGATGAACAAATACGAGACGAACTGGTCACGATCTTTAGCGCGGGGCATGAAACGACAGCGAACGCCCTCTCATGGACCTGGTACTTGCTGGCCACGCATCCGGCGGCCTGTGTAAAGATGCGACAGGAGGTCGACGGCGTGCTTGCCGATCGCCGCGCAACGGTCGGCGACATCCCGCGGCTGACGTATACACGCGCCGTCTTCGAAGAGGCGTTGCGCCTCTACCCACCTGCGCCCGCGGTGCAGCGGCGCGCGGCGACCGCGACGACGCTGGCGGGCCAGCCGATTCCCGCGGGCTCGATCGTGGTAATCAGTATCCGCAACCTCCATCGTCACCCCGAGTGTTGGCACCAGCCCGATCAGTTCGAGCCGGACCGATTCACGACCGGCACTCAGCCGGCTGCGCACCGACTGGCGTACATGCCGTTCGGGGCCGGCCCACGGACCTGTGTCGGCAATCAATCCGCGGTGGTCGAGGCGGTTCTCTTGTTGGCCATGATCGCGCAACGTTACGACCTCATGCTCGTGTCTGGTCAATCGGTCGAGTCCGAGTTAGCTATCACGCTGCGACCCCGCAACGCCATCCTGATGCGCGCGTATCCGCGGTCGCCCTCGGCCACGCATGCGACGGATCGACGCCCGATGCGTTGACGTCCCATCATTCGTGGATCGGCAACTGATGGAACGATGCCGGAATTGACGTTCATCGACAGCGTGAAAGCCGACCTCGTCATCGCGCTCGGCACCATCCTGCAAGCCTCGACCGGTGTCGGGACTGGGATGTTCGTGGTGCCGCTGCTCGCGCTCATCAATATGGAGCTGGTGCCGGGCCCGGTCATGTTCGCCAGCCTTGCACTGTCCGGCGTCATGACCATCCAAGGTCTGCCCGACATCAAGCGGGACCATCTGCATACCGTCAGCTTCGGCTTGGTGTTGGGCCTGCTCATCGGAATGGCGGGGCTCGCGACGCTGGCGCCATCGCGTCTGGGCATGTTGTTCGGCGTCTTGATTTTGGCGGCCGTCGTCCTCACCGCCCTGGGCCTGAAGGTTCGCTTTACGGGCGTGAGCTCGCTTCTCACCGGTGCCTTGGCGGGATTCATGGGAATGACCGTGGCGGTCGGCGCGCCGGTGCTGGCGCTGTTGTATCAACACGAGGAGGGAAAGACGCTGCGGGCCACCTTGGCATTTCTCTATCTCTTCTCCTCCGTCGGCGCGTTACTGCTGCTCCATGTGGTCGGCCGTTTTGACTGGCATCATGTCTTGCTCGGTCTGTACTTGATTCCCGGGATTCTCGCCGGGTACTTCGTGGCCGGAACAATCGCACCGCTACTCGATCGCGGCTACGTTCGGCCGGTCGTCCTGGTGATCTCCGCTGTTAGCGCAGTGGTGTTGATTGTCAAGAGCGTGTCGTGATGGGGATACGGGCAGCATTCGCTACGAATGCCTACGGTCTTGACGGAGCCGCGAAAAGAGACTACGTTGAGCACGGGGAGGAGCTGAACGCCCCGAGGGAATATGGTGAGACAGGGGGTCGAGCGCATGAGGACGGTGAGCAAGCCCAGCACGTACTGGGAAGCCTAAAGTCCTCCCGAGACCTCCGCCCTAGTCAACGCTCTCGCAAGGAGCGTTCTCCTCCCTTCTCTCATCCTTCTCATCTTCGTTGGTTCCCGCCGGTCCTGCTGCATCCCGGGTTTCAGCCATGCTACACTTTTGCCTCGCCTGACAGGGGAAGTGCCATGACGCTTGATGAAGCGCGCGAGCGGATTCAATCGGCGATCGATCAATACGGCGTCCATGCCGCCATGCCGATCGACCTCATCATCAAAGAGGTCCGTGACGGCTATGGGCGCGAGGCGGCGAACGAGCTGATCGAAGAGTACGATCTCGAGCTGTGCTACAACATTTCGCCGATTGAGTCGCTGGGATCAGGGGATTGAGACATGCGACCCGGTGATGTGAGCAGTGGCGTGCTCGGGCGGGTGGGCGTCCTTGCAGCCCTGGTCGCTCTCGTGGCTCTCCTCTGCGGAGCGGAGCCGGCCGCGGCCGACGTGCTGACCTTCGAGTGCAAGGGCCAGGTGAATTTTACTGCCCGGTTCGATCTCGAGGCGAAAACCATGACCTATGTCGGCAAGGGCGGGCGCTCCTATGAGCTCGACCGCGCCGACGAAACGACGTTGGAGTGGACCGAGGCGGATGATTATGGCATTTCCACCAACACGCTTCAGCGACAGACCGGCTACTACACCGAAGTCTTCGTCCACTACAAAGACCGCAGGCGAGACCAGACGAAGGCGGTCTGTAAGCCGGTCGGGTAAGGTCACGTTCACATATTGATCTCATCCTCACCGTCGGCCCTGGCGCTTCCTTCACTCGGATACCTACCAAGAGGCGGCAAACCATCCAGCCACTCCTGCCGGCCGGTCTCTCCAAATCCTACACCGCGCGCACGCTCACACAACAAGCAACGAGTTGACGAATGAATGCCCACGCCCGCATCATACGGGCCGGGCCGATTCGAACGGTATGGCATATCAGTTCCGACAGCTCATTTTTGAGGCACTCACGGCGATCGTGATCGCGGCGTTCGTCGGCTGCTCATCGACGTCCCTGCCGAAGAAATACGTCCGGGAAGCAGAGCCTGGCGTGACCCTGAGCAGCCTTGCCGCCGATCCGGCCGCTTACCGAGGCAAGGTGGTGATCCTCGGGGGGGTTGTGAAAGAGGAGCAGCGTGACGGCGGTCGTCTGTGGCTGTACATGAAGAATCGACCGCTGGATCGCGATTATCACCCGCATCGTCCGCCAACCCAAGACGGCCCCGAGGTTGGACATTATTGGTTGATTGTCACACCAGAGCGGCTACCACCCTCCTATCGACAGTGGGCTCGCGTGACGGTCGTGGGTCGGGTGGTGGGCGCCAAGGAAACCACGGCGACGAACGCTGGTCCCGCCGAGCCGGTGATTGCGGTCCTGTACCTCCGTGGTTGGGCGTTGGGCGAGAATCACGAAGGATGGGAAGAGTTCGAGGATCCGCAGTATCAGGTCGGAGCCCCGCGCGGCATCCACGGGGAATTTATCGGACAATAAGAGCAGAGCACTCGGGCTTGTCACATCAGCAATTCCACCAGCCCGTACACCGGCCACCGCCGGCCGGCGTAGCGCAACTCGCCTTTGGCAATGCCCATCGAAAAGCCGCCGATAATCCAATTCTTCACCGTCTTCCGGCTCGTCAACTCGATTGTCAGTGAGGCCGCGCCTCGTGCGCCGCGCCACGTAACATGCCAGGCCGTCGGCCATCGATACAGGCCCATGGCGACTTCGCGATCGAGGATCTCCGCCCTGACATCGTCCATACCCTCCGTCGTGCCGTTCAGAATGGCAAACCCGAGGACCCGGCCTACCAGCGGCGCCAGTCGGTCGCTATGCTAACTGTGAAGGTACACGTCGTTCTCCCCGTCGGCGGTCAAGTACAGACCCTGATAGTCCTTCCACAGCCCGGGATAGCTGTGGGTCAACCGGTTGAAGTTCGGCATCGCGAGATATTCGTAGATGACGCGCCCGTGAATCGTGCGTCCCTGCCACGTCAGCACGCCCGGCGCCGTACCCATCCAGACAATCGACTCATCGTGACGTCGGCGCATCCGTTCAGGAATCGGATCGATGCGAAGCGTCACGGAATTCGAATCACTGGACATCGTCAGTCCACTTGTCGGCGTCCCGGTAAACCGAAAGTCCTTCGAGTCCGGAATACCGATCAGCTCTTTCTCTGCGTTCACGTATGGTCCGCTCCCGACAAGTCCGATCCAACCTTGCCGCTCGTCGTGTAGAATCGCGAAATGTTCCGCCTGATACGCCTCGCCATCGCGCCCCCGGTTGTTGTCCAGTGCAAACGCGACATGCCCCTGCTCATCGGCGCCGACGAATGAGAAGTAGTCCGACACATAGGCCAGTGAAGCGGTGGTCAGCGGGTTTAGTTGCACCGCAGTATCACCGGGCACCGTCATGAGCAAGATACAGAGGAAGACTGTCGCTCGCGTGAATGAGTGAAAGCGGTCCACGGTCTTGTTCTACGGAACGCGTCTCCGTCCGCCAAACGCTGACGGTTTGGCCGAAGACGGCATGATACGATGAGGCATGACGGAGTGGATATCGAAAGACGTTCTCGTCTGGGTGTCGGTGTTCTCAGGCATTGCACTCGTCCTGACTGCCATTTTGGTCCCGGTCGTCATCGTTCGTTTGCCGGTCGATTACTTCGTGAGCGAACGGCAAGGGTGGCTCGACCGACAGCCTCCGGTGCTTCGAGTCAGCTTGCGGGTGCTAAAGAATCTGCTCGGGCTGGTGATTCTCGTGCTCGGCGTCCTGATGTTGGTCCTACCGGGGCAAGGCGTCTTGGCCATTCTCCTCGGCCTCACCCTCGTCGATTTTCCAGGAAAACACGCGCTGCAATGCAGACTGGTGCGAAAGCCGGCCGTCGTGAACGGCATGAACTGGATTCGCGGGAAGTTTCACGCGCCCCCGCTGAAGGTGCCCGCGGCCTGTGAGAGTCACCAAGGCCGCCATTGACGGCGAAGAGCAGCACCAGCGAGACGCTGCTTTACGCTCGCGGTCTACCGATCAGTGACGGGTCCGACCTAATCCGACGGTCGCGCTCCTTGTTCCAGGTGTTGGAGTCGCGCGCGGGCGTCCTTGGCATAATCACTCTTCGGATATTTCGTCACGATCTCCTGGTACAACTCTTTCGCGTGCTGAATGTTGTTTTGGCGCTCCTCGAACTGGGCCGTCATGTACAGTTCTTGCGCCTGCTTGTCCGAGCATGCGAACAGCAGGCAGCCGGCCGCGAGCACGAGAAGGCGGACGACCTGCATCATGGCGCCATCCGATCTTTGAAGGTGAGTTCGGCCACCGCGGACTTGTCGAGTTCGCCCTTGCCCACTGTCACCAGCCGTCGGTATTGCTCGTACGTCGCGGTGGCCAACGGTAACGTCAGGCCGACCGCCCGTGCTAACGCTAATGCGATTCCGGAGTCCTTGGCCGCATGCGCCGCTGAAAAATAGCAGTCGTGTGCGCGATGCTGCATGTCCTCGCCATCGGTCTCGAGAACCCGGGAGGCGGCCCCGGTCTGCGAAAAGACATCCCGCAGCATGGCGAGATCGAGTCCCAGGGCCGCTCCTAGTCCCAGGCCTTCGGCGAGGCCGGCCGTGTTGATGTTCATCACCATGTTGACCAGCGCCTTGACTTTTGCCGCTTGGCCGGCTGGGCCGATGTACCGAAGGTTGGCGCTCAATGACTTGAGCAGAGGCTCGGCCCGTTCAAACGCCGCGCGCTTCCCGCCGCACATCAAATACAAGGTTCCCTGGCGGGCCTGAGGAATGCTGCTCGCCATACACGCCTCCAAGCTCTGTCCACCGTGTCCTTCCACCAACGATTCGATTTCGACATGAATCTGTGGGGACAGCGTCGCGCAATTGATGAACAGCCGTCCACGGGCGTGTGTCAGGAGGCTGGACGGCTGGCCGCTGAAAATCTCGCGCATGGCGGCGTCATCCGTGATGACGGTGAAGATCGTGTCGGCGGACGCAGCGACCTCGGCCGGTGTCGCGGCGGCGAGGCAGTGCACTTCACGGGCGAGGGATTCGGCCTTCGTACGGTCTACGTCGTACACCGCGGTCAGGCGGTAACCTTGTTCGTGCAACCGAAGCGCCATGTTCGCGCCCATTCGTCCCACGCCGACGAACCCGATCGCTGGTGCGTGCGTATTCATCGATCACCCCGCAGCTCTCTTCTCGACTTCTGCGCGAGGCAGTCTAGCACACTGCGGCGGAGAGCAGAATCAATCATGAGGCGGAAGCAGTAGAGTGATGGAACCGGACACCGATGGGGAGGAGGGACGTGGAGACAAAACAGGCTGAACTGTTCGTCTACATTGCTGCCTCAATCTTGCGCTTCGGCTTTCGCCGTCTCGCTTTCTTGAAGCTGCCATCTAGTGACAGTTCAGCCTTGAATCCACTCTAGTGTCCTGTCTCTGAAGTGCGCTGACAAAATCGAGCCACGCTGGCCAGGA
>NZ_CEFZSK010000019.1:0-43710 GCF_979581665.1 Nitrospira sp. Vd2
GGACACTAGCAGGATGTTGAAAAAGGCCGCCAGCTTCAAGACACTGGGCGCTCACCAACTCGCGCCCGTGCGCAAACGTGAGGGAGTTATTCCTCGCCTCGCGCACCTCGCGTCGCTTGGAGGCTCAACGTACAGCCCGGGAAAAGAGCCCGTCTTGGCGGGCTCGGGGTGGGCGGGTGAAAATGAGTACGCCTCGCTCCTCCTTCACAGCGGCCTTGGCCGGGAAGGGGCGCGTCCAACGGGAAAGAGCCGTCTTGGCGGGGTTGGGTGGGTGAGATAAGCGCCTGGGGCGGTCGGGTGAAATGGACGGCCTTTTTGACCCTCCTGCCGGCTATTCTGGAGACCCAGCCTGATAGCGGGATACGACCGAGGGCGGCTGGTCTTCAGCCAACCGGTGCTCATGACTGCGCATGGTGGAGGCGACGAGCCTCGCGGCGATCGGTCCGAGCACGCCGAGAAACAGCACATAGGCCGCCGAGAGGACCCCTAATTGCGGCGCCAATCCCGTACCGGCCGCGAGCCCGGCGATCACGATCGAAAATTCTCCGCGCGCAATCAGCACGGCACCGGCCCGCAGGCGTCCTGCGACATCAATACCGGCCCGTTGAGCCGCCCACCAGCCGGTGAATAGCTTGGTGCCGGAGGTGAGGAGACCGAGACCGACGGCAGGCAGCAGAACGGGGGTCAGCGTCGCCGGATCGATCTGGAGACCGAAGAAGAAAAAGAACTGTGCGGCGAAAAGATCACGCAGTGGCCCGATCAGACGGCGCGCGCGCTTTGCAATCGGTCCCGAGAAGGCGATCCCGACGAGGAAGGCGCCGACCGCCGAGGAGACCTGGAGCTGCTGTGCGAGCCCCGCCACCAGCAAGACGGCGCCGAAGGTGGTGAGCAGAATGATCTCATCCGACTCATGGCTGGCCAACCGGCTCAACACACTGCCGAACCGGACGGCAACGAAGAGCACGAGGCCCACCGTGGTCAACGCGATGACGATCGTCGGGAGGCCGCTGATGACGCTGCCACCGACGAGCAAGACGGCGACCAGGGGAAGGTAGACCGCCATGGCGAGGTCTTCCAGCACCAAGACTGAGAGCACCGTGCGACTCTCGGGATTGTTGATCCACTGAAGCTCGCCGAGGACCTTGGCCACGATTCCCGAAGAGGAAATGTACGTCACGCCGCCCAAGAGCAGCGCGGCAAACGGCGTCCAGCCGAGCAGCACGCCCGCGAGCCAGCCGGGCGTGAAGTTCAACGCGAGATCGAGCAGACCCGCCGGCAAGGCCGAGCGCAGGCTGGCCTGCAACTCCTCCCCAGAATATTCGAGACCAAGCATGAAGAGGAGCAGGAGTACGCCGATCTCGGCTCCCACCCCGATTAATCGCTCCGTCAGGTTGAGAGGGAGGATGCCGCCGTTGCCGAACGCCAGTCCGGCGAGCAGATACAGCGGGATCGCCGAGAAACCCCACCGGCTCGCTAGTCGTGCGAGTAGCGCAAGCCCGATGACCGCGCCTCCCAGCTCCACCAACATCATCGCTGCGTGATCGATCACCGTGACTCCTCCATCGTCCGGCGCGCAGAGAACGCCGCCCGTCGCGTCTGAAGCTTATCGGGTCGTGAGAGCGGCGGGTATCGGTAATTGTGAGATGGAAGGTTCCGCACGGGAACGATGGTGAGAGGACGATGGGCTAGCCCGTCTTCAGCGGTCCCGCGACGAAACGGCCGGCTTGCATGACGCCGAGGAGCTTCGCGGGCTCGCGCAGGACCGTGATGCGTTTGAGGGGATTGCCGTCGAGCAGCAGAAGGTCGGCCTGCTTCCCGGCTTCGACCGTCCCGATCAATGAGTCGAGTCCCAGGAGCGCCGCCGCGGTCGAGGTGGCCGCCACGATGGCCTCCATCGGCGCCATCCCGAGCGCCGCCATTCGTTCCAGCTCTTGGGCGTTCTCCCCATGATGATTGAACGGTGTGCCGGCGTCCGTGCCGAGCGCGATCGTGATGCCCGCGCGAAGCGCTTTCTTGAAGCTCGCCTCATGCCGCGCTTGCATCGATCGCGCTTTGCCGATCGCGGCCTCCGGCACGCCGCACGCCGTGCCGCAGCCGGCGGTCGTGGCCAAAGCGGAAAGGGTCGGCACCATCACGACGCCGTATTCGCGTATCAGCGACGCCGCTTCTTCATCCATCAACGTCGCATGTTCGATCGAATGTGCACCGGCCTTCACGGCGTTCTTCATGCCCTCGGCGCCGTGCGCGTGTGCGGCCACACGTCGGCCGGCCCGTCGCGCCTCCGCCATGCCGGCGGAAAGTTCCTCCATCGACATCTGCGCCGACTCCGGCGACGTGCCGGGGGTCAGCACGCCGCCTGAGGCAATAAACTTGATGACCTCGGCGCCGGCCAGCAATTGCTCGCGGACAGCCTTGATGACTTCATCCGGCCCGTCGGCTTCGCGCCCGATGAAGCGGGCATGCCCACCGGTCATGCAGATCGCCCGGCCCGCCGCGACGATCCGAGGACCAGGAACCAGACCCATTTCGATCGCCTGCTTCAGCGCAAAGATCGAATGATCCCGACAGCCGACGTCGCGGACTGTTGTGAAGCCCGCCTCCAGCGTCCGTCGCGCGTACTGTCCGGCCTTGAGCAGCGTGAGCGCCGGCGATTCCTCCTGAATGGTACGGACGACGTCGGCTTCTGCGCCCAGACACAGATGGACATGGCAGTCGATGAGGCCCGGCATCACGGTCAGCCCTCGCACGTCGGGTTGCAGCGCGCGAGCCGGCACGCGAACCTCGTCGTCGCCACCGACGGCGACGATCCGCCCGCCCTCGATGATCACCACGCTTGATTCCCGGACGCGCCCGCGCCCGTCGATCACCCGCACGCCACGAAGGGCGATCGGTCGTTCTGAGCCGGTTCGCGGGGTGGGAGGCTGAGGAGGCTGACTGCGGGACGCCATGATCAACGGGGAACCGGCACGGTGATGACGATGCCGCCCATGACGTCGTTGAGCTTCCAGTCGCGCCGGGGGCTATTGACGTGACTGTTATGGCAATCGACGCACGACTGCGAGATCGCGATGTCCGCGTAGATGGCTTGAAAGTAACGGTCGCGACCGAGCCGGGTCAAGCCGGTGAACGGTTTCTCGGGGTCCTTGCTGACCGTCTCGAGCCCTTTGCGCTCGAAGTCCGTGGACGGGGCGTTCCAGACGTAAATCGGCCACAGGCTCACCAAACGGATCTTGAGGCCGGTGCCTTCTTCCGCGGCCAGCCGTCCGGTCTCGATCAAGAACTGAGCGGGGAGCGGCAGCGCATCCTCCTGCTTCCAGTACTCCGCCGCCTCGACGATCCCGCGCGCCTGCATCTTGTCGACGACATGGGTGGCATAGACGGTGCGGCTTGCCTGAATGATGGCGTGAATGTGCTCGGCCACTTTATCGGGAGGAATCGCAGCCGGACCAGGCTCGATCACCGTGGAGAGGTACCAGACGGCGAGGCCACCGAGGAACCCAAGTACCACCAGCAGCAGACTGACGACGACGCGCCGCTTCACACGGCCACCCCCTGACCATCACTGTAGACGCGTGAAGCCGCTTCGAGCGCCAGGCCGGAACGCTCCACCCATTGTCTGCTGACAAACAGCTTGTCGAGCGCGCTGAGCAGGGACCAGACATGAGCGCGGGTCGAGCTTTCGCCCAT
Source organism: Nitrospira sp. Vd2 (assembly GCF_979581665.1). Lineage (NCBI taxonomy): Bacteria > Pseudomonadati > Nitrospirota > Nitrospiria > Nitrospirales > Nitrospiraceae > Nitrospira > Nitrospira sp. Vd2. The sequence goes on from NZ_CEFZSK010000019.1 coordinate 3,688, forward strand.
CAGCCCAATGCGCCAAATCTTGCCCTGCAACGGCCCCAAGCCACCGCCGATTTCGATTCCATATTCATGGAGGAGCGCGGTACGAGTCGACGCCTCATCGACGTGTGCCGGAGGGACGACGGCGTGCAGGGTCGGGAGCCGATGCCCCTCCTGCGCGAACGGTGAAAAGCCCAGGGCCGCCAACCCGGCCATCAAGGCGTGGCTGTTCAGGCGGTGCCGCGCGAACCGGGCCTCCAGCCCTTCTTCATCGATCAACCGAAGCGCCTCCCGCAACCCATACAGCATCGAGATGGGAGCGGTGTGGTGATAGACGCGCTTGCCGCTCGTCCAGTACTCGCCAAGGAGCGAAAAATCCAAGTACCAACTTTGGCAGGGCCGGGTGCGGGCTCGAATCGCGGATAGCGCCCGCTCGCTGACGGTGATCGGGGCGAGGCCCGGCGGACAACTCAGACATTTCTGTGTGCCGCTGTAACAGACGTCGACGCCCCACCGATCCACTTCAACGGGAACGCCACCGAGTGACGTGACGGCATCGACGATGAGGAGCGCGCGATGCGTTCGACACAGGGCGGCGATGGGCTCGATCGGCTGAAGGACCCCCGTCGAGGTTTCGGCATGCACGACCGCGACCGCCTTGACCGCGTGATGTGTCGTGAGCGCTTCTTCCACGGCGGCGGGGTCGATGATTCGGCCCCATGGCGCCTCCACTCGCACCAGCCGACCGCCGCACCGCTCCACGGTCGACGCCATTCTCGTACCGAAGACGCCGTTGATCCCCACGACGACCGAGTCCCCCGGTTCGATGATGTTGATGAGGGCCGCTTCCATCCCGGCCGATCCGGTTCCGGAGATCGGAATCGTGAATGCATTCCGCGTCCGAAAGACGCTCCGGAGCATCTGTTGGATGTCGTCCATGATCTTCAAAAACTCGGGATCGAGATGACCAATGAGGGGCAAAGCCATCGCCTGTAGCACGCGCCGATGGACCATGCTGGGTCCGGGACCGAGCAAGCACCGTGCAGGTGGAGCGAGATCGGCGTAGCGTTGGGTCATGGGCCTGTTTGGTAATCGTTAAACGTGATTCGTGATTGCAGAAAGGCGAGGGCTTTGACGAATCACAGCATCCGGCGATTCATGAGTCACAAGGCGCGCCATTATAGCGAAAGGACCTCGCGCTCCGCTATGGCGAACGTACGTCGTCAGAGTGCGACAACAATGGTGGCGGCGATTTTCTTCGTCCTGCTATAGTGCCGGCCGCATGGATGATTCGGAAAAACCGTTAGCGGTCGAGACCGGCGGCGAGGCGCCTTCACGGGAGCCGGGCCGTCCTCATGCACCATGGCCCCCCGTGTCCACGACAGTGACGGCCATGATGGCGCTCATTCTCGCCGCAGGCATCGGCATCCTCGTGTGGCTTGAGATGACGATCCCGCGGATCGAGCGCGTGGCGGCGCCCGAACAGGCCCTCTCACTGGTCGTCAGTCGCAACCTCGAGGTCGAGGAGGCGATTCGCCAGGCGCCGGCGTGGGAACGCTGGTTCTATGAGACGACGACGGAGACCGGCGGCAACACACTCTCGGAGTCCATTGGCTGGTACCGAGAGCTATCCGAGGTCTCGCTGAATGCGACGCTGCATCTCGAGTTGGCGATCTTGGAGGCGGAGGCGGGGCGGCTCGAGGACGTCCGCGCGGAAATCTCGCTGTGGGATGACCTCGACGATCCGTTTCCGACGTTCAGCGCACTGGTCGACGCGGCGTACTTATCACCTTCAGTATCTTCGGAGGATGCTGAAGCTGCGCTGGCGAGCGCGGCCGAAGCCTTGCCGGCCGGCTGGTTTTACGATCGCTTGGCGATAGCCTTGGCGACCAAGGGCCGGCAGGAGGCGTTCCTGGCAACGCTCAGACAAACCATCGCGGCGCGCGATGAGCGACTGCTCAGCAAGGTACGGTGGCTTACCGTCATTGAAGGCACCGTGATCCTGGCCGGCCTCATCACGCTCGGGCTGATGTTGCGGCGGGGCCGAATACGTGTCGCCGAGGCCGCCGTCCCACCGCCATGGCCCGGATGGCTCGGTGTGACGGTGCTGGTGCGGGGTGGCGCGCTCGGTCTCCTCATTGCCTTGGCGGTGCTGTTTCTCGATGTCGATCATCCCGTCGTTCGGCTGCTCAGCATGCCGCTCGCTGCAGTGCCGGTTATCGTGTTGGCCGAGCAGTATCTGCTCGCTCCCGTGAACCTTGGCTTTCGCAGGGGCTTCGGGCTGTGGCCCGTCCATCGGCCCATGACGGGGCTCATGGCCATGCTGGCCGTGCTCGCTGCCGGACTGATTGGAGAGTGGGTGCTCGGCGTGCTCGCTGATTACGTGAGTTGGTCCAGTCACTGGACAGAATGGTTCGACGGCGATCTCGTGTGGGGTGATCCGGTCACGCTTGCGATCAGCCTCACGGAATTCATCCTCTTTGCTCCATTCTTCGAGGAGCTTGTGTTTCGCGGCTTGTTGTTTGCGACCTTGCGGCGTCGGTTCAGCTGGCCTGTGGCGGCGGCGACAAGCGCCGGCTTCTTTGCCGTCGCTCACGGTTACGGGGTGCTGGGGTTGATCAGCGTGTTTTGGAGCGGCATCTTGTGGGCGTGGGTGTACGAGCGGACAGGCAGCTTGTGGCCGAATATCTTGGGGCATGCGATCAACAATCTGCTCGTCTGCCTGTCGTTGATGTATCTCCTCCGGTGGTAATCGCGTGCCCGGTTGGCTCCCCCCTTTACTCGATCTGAGGACTGGTTATCTACGACTCATCATGGGTCGCCCACGATTTCACATTCTCATGTTGAGTCTTCTCTTGTGGCTTGCGACGGCGGGTGTGGGCGAGAGTTTGCCGGCACCTGTTTCGATCACGATCGATAGTGGCGCGCCGTACTTCACCCCGAAGCTCGCCCATGTGATCACCCAAGCTCCCGTCGTCTGGCAAAACACAACCGGAAGCGTCCATACGATTACACACGAAGATTGCGAGCGCGGGGCCGACTGCTTGTTCGATTCGGGATCGGTGCCCCCGGACGGGACGTACGAGTTGCCCGGCCTTCCGCCCGGTCGCTATCCCTACTACTGCCGGCTCCACCCGATCATGCGGGGCGTGTTGGTCGTCCAGGCAAACGAAACCAGTTCGTGACATCGTAATATCCCATGCCTCCGTCCCTTTGAACCTCGCCGAGAAAAGTTCGTACAAAAGAAATGGCTGTAGCCTGACATTGCTCGCTTTCCCGTCCTTCGTAAGATGGTCCCATGCCTGATCTGACAAGGTTCTTGCTCGCGTTGGTTCTCGCCGGACTGGTCCACGTCGTGTCGGTGGCGCCGCTTCAGGCGGAGGAAACGATCATCAGCGGCGTGATCGATGTGCTCGATGTGAAGAATCTCACGATCGTGCTCAAAACCCGCGGCATGGCGCATGCTTTTTCACTTTTGAAAAGAGAAGTGGTCGATGGCCTGCAAAAAGGCGATGCGGTCACAGCGGAAATCAATGGTGAAGGCATCGTGATACGAATCACCAAGACCACTGAGCCGGTATTGAAAAATCCAGAACTCACCCCGGACGTCAAGCCGTAGTCCCTGCTTCCTCAACCCATCTCGCTTCGCTCTTCGCCCGTCATGTGCCGACTCGTCCTGGTTCTGACCGTCCGAAACGTAATCGAATAGCGAAGGCGTGGCGTCGCCGTGATCGCGTGTTGCCATTGACTGCGTGCTTCTCCGCCAAGCAGGTACGCCGAGCGTGGCTCGAGGGCTAACACAAACGATTCCCGCGCCGTCTTCGTCCGGCGTTGAAATCGCAGCCGACAGGGACCGAGCAAAGAAATGCCGACCACCGTCGGGCCGAACATCGGGGCATCTCGATGCCAGCCGATCCCCGCGCCGGCCGGATATTCGGTCACGAGTACTTCCTCCAGGCGCTCGGGTAACTCCCCGATCAAGGCCGCTGCCCGGCCGCGTAAGGACAGGAGAAAGGCCGGGACAGGCGGCCCCGGTTCGATCCGCCACGACTCATAGCCGTAGAGCCATCCGAAGTGCACCACGCGCCGTTTTGCCACCACCCCGTGCATCCGCACCTCGCTCCACGACAGCGTCGCGATCCCACGCAGCAACTCTCGCTCTTCTTCCTCCGCGATGAAGTCGGGAATGTAGCGCAGGCCTTGCGGCGTGGTGGCTAAGCCGACCATGCTTCAGTCTACACTTCCTAAAGTGCTGAGGTGCTGAGTCATGAGTGATGGAAAGACGCGATCCGGCCCCTTCAGTTCGAAAATCTTCACTCAGCACTCAACACTACAGCACTTTTTCTCCCAGCTGTAGGATTCGCACCGGCACTGAACGATTCTCCAATCTGATACGTTGAAACCATGGGGCTGAACACATATCGCAAGAAACGGAATTTCGGTAAGACACCGGAGCCGCCCGGTCGCGTGCATCCTTCCGATGCGCAAGGGCGGTTGTACGTCATCCAGAAACATGCGGCGAGCCGGCTCCACTATGATCTTCGCCTTGAGGAAGGCGGCGTGTTGAAAAGTTGGGCGGTGCCGAAAGGCCCGAGCCTCGATCCCAAGGACAAGCGGCTCGCCGTGCAGGTCGAGGATCATCCGATCGAGTACGGCGCGTTCGAGGGCACGATTCCAGAGGGCGAATACGGCGGCGGGTCGGTGTTGCTGTGGGACCGCGGTCGGTGGATTCCGCAGGGCGATGCGGCCGAGGGGCTCCGCAAGGGGCGGCTCAAATTTCAGCTCGAAGGGGAGAAGCTGCGTGGGGGGTGGACTCTCGTGCGTCTTCGGGATAGAGAGGATGGCCACGAGGAGAAGCCCAATTGGTTGCTGATCAAGGAACGAGACGACACCGCGGCATCGGCACGAACACGATCGATTGTGGACGAACGTCCGGAAAGCGTGCTGAGCGGGCGTCGGATCGAAGAGATTCCAGACGGCGAGGGCGCGGTATGGCATAGCGATCGCGAGGGTACGAAACCGCGCGCGGTTCAATCGGCGCAGTCGCTCGATGTCTCAGGCATCCCCGGCGCCCGCAAGCGGGGCCTACCCGATCGTCCTTCATTCGAACTCACCACGTTGGTGAGTGAGCCGCCGGCCGGGGATGATTGGCTGCACGAGATCAAGCTAGATGGGTTCCGGTTGCAAGCCCGCATGGAAAGACAGTCGGTGCAGTTGCTGACGAGGACCGGTCAAGTTTGGACGGACAAGTTTCCGTCGGTCGCCGCGGCGCTTCGCCGCTTGCCCGTAAAAACGGCTTTGATCGACGGGGAAGTGGTCGCGTTGGACCACGACGGCCGTAGCTCGTTTCAACGGTTGCAGCAGCAGTTGAGCGAATCCTCGAACGACGAGATCGTGTACTACGCGTTCGATCTGCTGCACCTCGATGGCTACGATCTCACCCCATGTAGCCTCGAGGACCGAAAGGCGGCGTTGAAAGCCTTGCTCGATCGCCGTCCGGCTGCGGGCCGCCAGATCATCCGTTACAGCGACCACATCATCGGCGGCGGAGAACAGGTCCATCGGGAAGCGTGCCGCCTCAAGTTGGAAGGGATGATCTCCAAGCGACGCGGGACGCCGTACCGGCCGGGGCGCGGGCGTGACTGGCTCAAGGTCAAGTGTCTGCAGCGGCAGGAGTTCGTGGTCGGCGGGTTTACGGATCCCTCCGGGTCGCGCACGGCGTTCGGCGCGCTCCTGCTTGGCGTGTATGAGCGTGATCGGCTCGTCTACGCGGGGAAGGTAGGCACCGGCTTCAACGAGCGGCTGCTGGCGAGCTTGTTGCGGCGATTGAAATCCCTCGAGCAGGATCACTCCCCGTTCGCTGCTCGCGTGCCAGGCCCGCAGCGCGAGATTCACTGGGTGCGACCCGAATTGGTGGTGGAGATCGCGTTTGCCGAGTGGACCTCGGACGGCATGCTGCGCCACCCGTCGTTTCAAGGCATCCGAGAGGACAAGATGGCGAAGGACGTGAGGCGCGAGCAGCCGGCGGAGACACAAGAGGTCGCCTCATCACCGACCCCGGTAACGAATGATCGTCGCGTCCGCCCTGGATCGTCTCGGCGGAAGAATGAGGCCGTCGAGATCGCCGGTGTGCGGCTCACGAATCCGGATCGGTTGCTCTACCCGGATTCCGGGTTGACCAAGCGGGACCTGGCCCTCTACTACGATCTGATTGCCGACCGGATACTGCCGCATGTGATCAAGCGGCCGCTGATGGTCGTGCGCTGTCCCGAAGGCTATGAGGAGGAGTGCTTTCATCAGAAACACCGCAACGATCGTGTGCCGGAGCCTGTGCGGTTTGCCGAGGTTCCGGAAGAGAGCGGGAAAAAAGCCAAGCACTTGATGATCGAGGACCGCGCGGGTCTCATCGCGCTCGTGCAGATGGGCGTGCTCGAAATTCACGTGTGGGGAGCGCGCGCCGAGCGGATCGAGTATCCCGATCTGATGGTCTTCGATCTCGACCCGGATGCCGGGATGCCGTGGCCGCGCGTCGTCGAGGGGGCGCAACTCGTGAAGTCGTACCTGGAGAAGGCCGGGTTGAAGAGCTGGGTGAAGACCACCGGCGGCAAAGGCTTGCATGTCGTCGTGCCCTTGGCGGGCGAGCAGCAGTGGGATGAGGTGAAAGGCTTCTCGCAGGCCGTTGCCGAAGAGATCGTCCGGGCACACCCGGATGCCTATACGAGCAAGATGGCGAAAGCGGTCCGCAAGGGGAAGATCTTCATCGACTATCTTCGCAACAGTCGCGGCGCGACGTTCATCGCGCCGTATTCCACGCGAGCGCGCGCCGGCGCGCCGGTCTCGCTCCCAATCTTATGGCGCGAAGTGGCGACGATCAAGCCGACCGAATGGACGATGACGACAGTGCCGGGGAGACTCAAGCGTCTGCGCCGCGATCCGTGGGAGGAGATGGAGGCGGTCAAGCAGACACTGGGCCCACTGCTCCCGGCGCGTCGATCACGGTGAGAAGAGCCAACAGGAATGATCTCACCGTTGCACGGCCCGTTCGATCTGATCCAGCGCCTCATAAAGATCCGGATAGCGGAACCCGTACTCGAACTCCCGTCTCAATTTCCCAATCGACAACCGCTTTCCAACAGATCCGATTTCTTTCGTCGGCAATGGCACTCCCCAGCGGCGCTGCGCTTCTTCGCAGATATCGATCCAGCGGCGGGGCACGCCGTCGCTGACGTTGTAAATGTCGCCCGCGCGGCCCTTCGTCAGCGCTTCCAACGCAATCGCGGCGAGGTCCTCGACGTGAATCAAATTGACATAGCGGAGCGACGCACGAACGCGGCCGGCGCGAATCCAATCGAGGACGTGGCGGCCGGGACCGTAGATGCCCGCGACCCTCAGCACGACCGCTCCATACTCGCGGCGCAAATACTCCTCACCTTTGATCCGGGGGCGGGTGTCGTCGATCGGCCATGTTTCGTCGATGAGTGGAGCTTCGCGCACGTCACTGGGAATCTTATATGCCGATGTCGTGCTGAAAAGGATGAGCCGATGCCGTTTCTCTTGAAGGTAGGTCTGCGCGAAGGCCACGACGGCCTCGTATGGTTCGGCGGGGAAGCACCAGATGATATCGGAGGCGGCCGGCAGCTTCGTCCATGTAGCCGGCTTGGCCACATCGAATTCGAGACGCGCGCACGCCGGCGGCAGATGCAGGCTCTCGGGCGCTCGGCTCGTCGCCGTCGCCTGAAGGCCGCGAGCGAGCGCCAGCTCCGCCAGGCGGCGTCCCGTGTAGCCGGCGCCGAGGATGACGAGAGACATCGGGGCGAGTCGAGAGAATTGTGCTATCTGACTGTGGCTTCGTTACGATTATTGCCCCGCGGCGAGTGCCTCGAGCGTCTCGTCGATCGAATGAATCGTGCCGAGCAAGGTCGGGCTGCCGAAACGACGGTTGTGCTGGTTCTCTTTCACCTGTTGGAGGCCGAGCACCAGGCTCTGAAAGTCGGCGAGGTTCGACGTCTCGAAGTAGGTGATGAAATCAAAATCATCGAGCCCGGTCGAGTGGTACAGCTTGCGCTTGACGGTCTTGAGATACGGCAGGCTCGCCTCCGTGTGCTCCTTCATCATGCCGGTACGTGCCTCTTTATCGAGCAGCCACCACGCCGCGTCCTTTCGAATCGGAATCACGATGGCATAGCGCTTCGGGCCGGGCTCAGGCGCGGCCTTGAGCGCGGCCTTGACATCGTCGGGAAAGGCCGGCGCGTAATTGGCTTTCTTCGTCAGACCATTAAGGACGTAGACCGGCGTGAGGTGCGGGCCCAATGGCGAGGCGAGGAAATCGAGGATGATGTGTTGATTCGTCTGCAACTCCATCGCATGCACCCGCAGCAGCACGTCCGCATGATCCGACAGCCCGCGCAACAACACGGTATCGATCGCCGCGTCAGTACTATGGCGCTGGAGCACCTCTTTCGCAGCCCCCACAGCCGCCGCTCGCGTGCCCTTGTCCAGCTTCGACCAATCCTCATCGAGCCGAAACGCCGCAAACGTGGCAAAGACGCCGGGATCGGACAGGAGCTTGTCGCGATCCGCGGCATGCGCGAAGACCGAGAGTAAAAACAAGATGAGAGGCGGAAGGCCGAGCGAGACGATTGCCAGCAACCATTTACGCTTTTTATGGTAAGACTTTCTCCTGGCACAGAGTAGCGCGAGCATTAAGTATGCGCAGGTCATTGCAAGGACAGGATGTATGACAAGGATATACCGAATGCCTGACCAGCTGAACATAGTCGCCCAACCGGGGAACTGATATGCGGCAGGACTAATAAGTAGCGCTGTGATCACCAGCATGATAGGAACAACTGCGTAGCTAATTGCTCCGGCCAACGTATAAAAGCTATTACTAAAGCCGATCCAATTGTCTTTCTCTCCTAGCGACCCGTATGTGATTTCTTTCTTTTTAATAAACGCGTTGGCCCGTTCCATTCTTAAAACCTCTTGGACCCACAGGATGATGGTGGCACTTGCGAAGAGTGAGATTATAAGAGTTATGTCCGTCGTCACCTTATCTTTCCCCAACAGCCCTATAATCGCTCCAAGACCTACGAAGAAAATTTGTATTAGTTGTCTTTGTAGCTTTACCGCTTCCATGACTTCTGATCGAACAGCCTTAAGCTCTTCCTGAAGAAATGTTGAATTATTCAATCTAACTTGCCCCCCATTAGCTTGTCATTGAAAACTTCCCACGAAACGGAAAGTAGAACATAAGGCAGGGCAAAGAATCTTGTCAGAATTTTGGTTCTATTGGCTGAATCTTTTGGCCTTAGCATTGGTGTTCAGGCTGGGCGAATCCAATTTATGGTTGGACGGACGCTGTCATCCTTTCATCCGGTCATTGCCGCCTGATTCCGAGAGCGGTTTGGTGCACGATGGATGTGCAGGCGAAGAGTTGGCCGGCGCCTACATGCTGATCTTGCTCATGAGGAATGGTCGGAGGAGGCTCGCGCTATTCTTAAAAGTTCGGCGATGCCCTGCCGAACTTCGCTCTGCCGCGAGCCTTTGCTGCTCAGCCGCACATCGTAACGCCTCAGCGGCAAGCCGCTGAGCTTCGCTGACCTCTAGGCCTCTCTTCGCTTGCTCGCGTTCGGCCTCGGCTCTAGCACGCCCTGCCTCATCGTGGCGACGCTCGGTTTCTGCTTCCCGGCGCTCGGCCTCCCTCTCGTTACGCATGGTATCCCGCGACGCTCGCAGCTCCTCCGCAACCTCGCGGCGCTCCTTGCCGACTCGGCATTGCAGTTCTTCTTCTAGAACGGATGTTGGATATTCACTCGATCGCTCCATCTCGTGCTCCTTGTCAGGACTTGCAGTTGAGGTCAGCCGAAGAGGCAGCACTTACCTTCTCTAAATGTTGAGAGGAACTTTCGGATGACTTGTACTTCTATACGCTCGGTGGGAGCCTTCTGCAACCGGATGGCGCTAGTTACAGCGACGGTCGCGACTGAGAACGAAGCTGGCCCGGCGTTTTCAGATCGGCTCACATGCTATGATGCGCCATGCCATTGTCCTCCTTTCATCCCGTCATCGGGTCGTGGTTTGCGCAGCGGTTCGGGGCGCCGACGGATGTGCAGGCGAAGAGCTGGCCGGCGATTCGGTCGGGCCGGGATGTGCTCATTGCGGCGCCGACCGGATCGGGCAAGACGCTCGCCGCGTTTCTGTCGTGCCTCGATGGGTTGTTTCGACAGGCTTTGGCCGGTGAACTGGAAGATCGCACGCACGTCCTCTATGTCTCGCCGCTCAAGGCGCTGAGCAACGACGTCCAGAAAAACCTTCAGCAGCCGCTCGCCGAGATCGCCGATGCCGCCTTGGCAGCCGGCTTTCTGACGCCTGAGATTCGCGTCCTCGTCCGCACCGGCGATACGCCGATGTGGGACCGGCAGCAGATGCTCCGCCGGCCGCCGCACATTTTGATCACGACCCCGGAGTCGTTCTTTCTTTTGCTGACCGCTGAGAAGAGCCGGCGCATTTTGAAGGATGTTCGCACGGTGATCGTCGACGAGATCCATGCTGTCGCGCCGAACAAACGCGGCGCGCACCTCGCGCTCTCGCTCGAACGGCTCGATGCGCTGACCGACGTCAAGCCGGTGCGGATCGGCCTCTCGGCGACGCAACGCCCGATCGAGGCCGTCGCGCAATTCCTCGTCGGCGACCGGCCCGTACCGACGATCATCGACGTGGGTCATCGCCGCGAGATGGACTTGGCCGTCGAGGTGCCGAAGGACGAATTGGGCGGGGTCGCGACGAATGCGATCTGGAACGATATCTACGATCGGCTCGCCGATTTGGTCCAGCAGCATCGCTCCACGCTCGTGTTCGTGAACACGCGTCGCTTCGCGGAGCGAGTTGCGCATTATCTCGAAGAACGGCTCAGGGACTCGCTTGGCTCCGAGGCGGTGGCGGCGCATCACGGCAGCTTGTCGCGGCAGATTCGATTGTCGGTCGAGGAACGGTTCAAACGCGGGCAGACGCGAGTGGTCGTCGCCACGGCCTCGCTCGAATTGGGCATCGACGTCGGCACGGTCGATCTCGTCTGCCAAATCGGCTCGCCGCGGTCGATTGCCGTGTGTCTTCAGCGGGTCGGGCGATCGGGCCACTGGATCCGGGCGATTCCGAAGGGCCGGCTCTTCGCGACCACGCGCGATGAGCTGATCGAGTGCGGAGCGTTGATTCGGGCGATCCGAGGCGGGGCGTTGGATCGGTTGACCGTGCCGCCCGCGCCCTTGGACATCTTGGCGCAGCAGATCGTCGCGGCGGTCGCGGCGCACGAGTGGCGGGAGGAGGACCTCTTCGTGCTGTGCCGACGGGCGACGCCGTATCGTGAGCTGACACGCGCCGACTTCGACGCCGTCGTCGCCATCCTCGTGAACGGCATCGCGACCAATCGCGGACGTGGACGCGGGTACCTGCATCACGACCGGATCAACCATCGGCTGCGCGCGCGCCGGGGCGCGCGACTGGCGGCGATTACGTCGGGTGGGGCGATCCCCGAGACGGCGAACTACGCGGTCGTGGCCGAGCCGGATGGGACGGTGGTGGGATCGGTCGATGAAGACTTTGCAGTGGAGAGCCTCGCCGGGGATATCATTCTATTGGGCAATGCCTCGTGGCGGATTCGCGGGATCGAAATGGGCAAGGTGCGCGTCGAGGATGCCCATGGGGCGCCGCCGACCATTCCGTTCTGGCGGGGAGAGGCGCCGTCGCGCACGTTCGATCTCTCGACGCATGTGGCCGACGTGCGGGCGGCGATCGATCAGCGACTCGATGCTCTCGATCAGGACGGCGAGGCAGTCGAGTGGCTTCAGCGGGAGTGCGGCCTGGATCGCCGTGGCGCCGAGCAAGCCGTTGATTACGTCAAGGCCGGCCGGGCGCTCCTGGGCGCCGTGCCGACGCAGCAGACGGTGATCGCGGAACGGTTCTTCGATGAAGGCGGGGGGATGCAACTCGTGCTTCATGCACCGTTCGGGGGGCGAATCAATCGGGCGTGGGGGCTGGCGCTTCGCAAGCGGTTTTGCCAGTCGTTTGATTTTGAGCTACAGGCCGCGGCGACGGACGAGGGCATGGTCTTGTCGCTCGGCGAGCGCCACAGTTTTCCTCTCAACACGATCTTTTCCTTTCTCCATCCCAACACCGTCCGCGAGGTGCTGATCCAGGCGGTACTCCAAGCGCCAATGTTCATGACGCGCTGGCGGTGGAACGCGACGCGGGCACTCGCGCTCCTGCGCTTCGCCAACGGCCGCCGCGTCCCGCCGCAGATTCAGCGCATGCGGGCCGAAGATCTCTTGGCCGCCGTGTTCCCCGATGCGACAGCGTGTCAGGACAATCACCCCGTCGATATGGAGCGACAGGTACCGGATCATCCGCTCGTCACCGAGACGATCCGTGACTGTTTGACCGAAGCGATGGATGTGGATGGCTTGATTGACGTGGTACAGCACATCGAGGCGGGCCGGATTCGGTGTCTTGCGGTCGAGACGCCGATGCCGTCGCCGTTCTGCCATGAGATCCTCAACGCCAATCCGTATGCGTATCTCGATGACGCGCCGTTAGAGGAACGCCGCGCGCGGGCCGTGGAGATGCGCCGCGCCTTGCCGCCGGACCTGGTCGGGAAGCTTGGCGGCCTCGATGCCAATGCAATCGCCGAGGTGCAGGCGGAAGCGTGGCCGGTCGTGCGTGATGCCGACGAATTGCACGACGCGCTGCTCACGCTGATTTGGGTGCCGACCGAGGCAGCGCCGGAATGGGCGGCATATCTGCCGCCGTTGATTGAGGCGGGGCGGGCACGGCAAGTAGTCGTTCCGGGTTCGACGTTCGAGGTTCGAGGTTTTCGGGAAGGGGCGCGTCCCGGCGCGCCTGGGGTGGGCGGGTATGGTTGGGTGGCGACGGAAAGGTTTCCTGTTATCAAAGCCGCATTTCCGGACGTCCTGGTCAGCCAGGAGATGAAGGATGGAAGTGAAACGATACCTCAGCGCGAAGAAGCGATCTATGCCATCATTCAGGGGTGGATGGAGAGCACCGGCACAACGACGGCCGAGGAGTTGGGCACAAAGCTTTCGCTGCCTTGCAGTGATGTTCTCGCGGCGCTTCTGAAGCTTGAATCCCAAGGCCAAGTCCTCCGCGGCCAATTCCGTCCGGCTGTTCAGTCCGAATCTTCGAACCTCGAACCTCGAATTCATCACACCCGCCCACCCCAGGCGCGCCAAGACGCGCCCCTTCCCGAGAACCTCGAACTCTTACAAACGGAATGGTGCGACCGCCGGCTCCTTGCGCGCATTCATCGGTTGACCGTCGGCACGCTGCGGCGCGAGATTGAGCCGGTCACGACCGCCGATTTCATGCGGTTCCTGTTCCAATGGCAGCACGTGAGTCCCGGCGCCCGGCTGCATGGGAAAGCGGGCCTCTCGGAAGTCATCGCGCAATTAGCCGGCTTCGAGGCGCCGGCCTCCGCCTGGGAATCGGGAATCCTGCCCGCGCGGCTGGCCAAGTATGACCCCGAATGGTTGGATCAGCTCTGCCTGGCCGGCGCGGTGATGTGGGGCCGCGTGTCGCCGCATCCGAGACTGGAAAGCACCGAGGACGAGGGTCGATCGTCGCGCATCACGCCGACGAGCTTGGCGCCGATCACCCTGTTCCCGCGCGACATTGCCGATTGGCTGCTGGCACTCTTTGAGGGCGAGAGTGGCTGGCTCAATGAACCGAGAGCGTTGAGTGCCGTCGCACAGGACGTGCTGCGGTCACTCCTGACACATGGGGCGAGCTTCTTCGCCGATGTGGTGCGCACCACCGGCCATCTGCAATCGGAAGTCGAGGATGGTTTGTGGGAGCTCGCAGCGGCCGGTCTTGTCACGTCCGACGGCTTCGACAGCTTGCGCGCGCTCCTCGATCCCCGCCGCCGCCGCGCCGAAGGCCGCGAACGGATGCGCCGACCCCGCCATACGGCCGGTCGGTGGTCCTTGTTGAGAACGACCGCGGGTTCCACCGTCCCCGGTACGGACCGTCAGTCGCGCGTCGAAGCGATGGCGAAGCAATTACTGCGGCGCTACGGAGTCGTGTTTCGAGAATTGCTCGCGAGGGAATCGTTGCCGCTTGCCTGGCGGGATCTGCTCGTGCAATACCGCCGGATGGAATTTCGCGGCGAGGTGCGCGGCGGGCGGTTCATCACGGGCTTCGTCGGCGAGCAGTTCGGATTGCCCGAAGCGGTCGAGTCGCTTCGGGCCATACGCCGCGCGGGGAACGAAGCGGCTGCGCATCAAGAGGTGAAACTCTCGGCAGCCGATCCTCTCAATCTCGCCGGCATCATTCTCCCGGGGCCACGCGTCCCCGCCGTGCCGACCAACTACCTTGTCTTCCGTGGCGGGGGAGTGATCCGTACCGGTTCCATTCGTCAGCCGCGCACGGCGGATCCGCATCAGGGCTCCGCCGTCGGCGGCGCATGATGGTCCTACGATCCGGTTCGGATCCCGTGTGCCACGACTGCGCGATTCAACCCGGCGACCAATTCCGCAGGAGTGACGTCGTGCCATCGGCCGGCCTGGAATTGCGCTTGTGCGAGCTGAAAGAACACCGGCTGCTGATCGTACGGCACGCCCATCAGCGTCCCGAGCGACGCCAGGTATTCGCCACTGGCGCAGGCCATGTCCTGCCGGAGATTCTCGATGTTCAGCGCGGCGAACGCGTTCACTTGTTCGCCCTGCCGAACCAATCCGTCTTCGGTGAACCAAGAGCGTCCGGAGGTGCTGATCGTCGTATTGTGGGTGGTGTCGCTGATTTCCGCCGTCGTACCCCTGAAGGTACACGCGGCGAGTGACAGCAAGGCGAGGCCGACCGAGACGAGGCGCAACGATGTCATCTGCATAGGTCCCTCCCAGTGAAAGTCCTGATACCAGCGTAGCAGTCCTGTAATCGTCCCGTAAATCGACGCGCCTCCTACAAGCGTCTTCGCTGAGGCCGGCATGCTTCCTCAACGATCTACAGGAACAGCACGAGCGGGACCCAGATCGGCGCGGTGATAATGCCCACTGCAATGACCGCGACCGTGGGATAGAAGACGACGGCGGCCGGCACTTCCCACAAACGATTCCAGCACGAGTGGCGCCTGGCCTCTTCCCATTCCTTTCTCATGAATGGAAAGAGCGATCGGCACGTGCCGGTTTCCGGTTCGATGTGATAACCGGACAGGTCCCACTGATCCCCGACGCGCTTCGCTTTGCCGAGCACCTTCACATCCTCTGATTCACAAAGCGAGTGGGGCAAATGGTCCCGTGAGGTGTCGCGAGTGAATTGTTTCGGCAGGCAGGTGATGTCGAGGATCGTTCCATCTCGTTCCACCCGCAGCACGCGTCCGGTATCGGTGAGGTAGTAGCGGGCGTAGGCGTCTTCATCGACATAGGGACGCGGCGGGCCGGCGGTCGAACAACCGGCCAGTAGACAGAGCAGACACACCCATCCCCATCGCGTGCCCCATTGCGTGATTCTCACTCCAGTGCTCCCTGTTGGGTGGTTCGATTAGTCGATCGGCGACCGCCGGCCGGTGCGCTCGCATCGACCGGCAATCCTTCGAGCGCCATGATGCGGAGCGCATTGGTGGTCGGGCAGGGGCCCGGACGCAGGCGGTAGTCGAACTCCAGTTGGTTCGCCTGAACCGTCTCTTGAAAGTGCGCATTCGACAGCGAGGGGATGGTGTGCTCCAACTCGGCGAGTTCGAGATCGTGTGTCGTGACGAGCCCAAAGCCATTGCTCTTCGCCAACGCGTCGATATACGTCCGGCTGCCCGCAAGGCGCTCCCGGTTGTTGGTGCCTTTGAAAATTTCGTCGATGAGAAAGAGGACCGGCCGCTGCGCGCAATCCTGTGCGGCATCGAGGAGCCGCTTGAGTCGTTTCACCTCGGCGTAGAAATACGAGAGGCCGGCCTCCAACGAATCATCCACCCGAATGCAACACCAGATACGCGTCCAGGACCACTCGAAGCGGCCGGCGCAGACCGGCGCCCCGGCCTGGGCGAGACATACGTTGATCCCGATGGTTCGTAAGAACGTGCTTTTCCCCGACATGTTCGAGCCGGTGATCAGCATGATCCGTCCGACGCCGGTCAGGGTGAGATCGTTGGTGACGCGCCGCGCCGCCGGGATCAACGGGTGGCCGAGTGCCGTTGCGGTAAGCCGCGCACGAGGCTCGCTCCCAGTTTGCGCCATGCCGGTATCGCTCGGCGTCGGCCACCGACAAGCAGGATGCAGGAAGGCAAACGTCGCAAGCGCACTCGCCGCTTCCAATTCGGAGAGCACGTCCAGCCATATCCCAATGTGTCCGACGACGCGTGACCGTTCGCGGTCGAGCCGCCACGTAAAGTACAGGTCCCAGGGCCCCAGGCCATTGACGACCAGATGCGCCAGCGGGTGCGCGCGAATGCTGAGCGCGTGTGTGACACGGGCCAGCCGCCGAAGCGCCGTTGAGGGGCGGTGATCATGGCCGAGGAGGGGCTCGCAGAGCCGCCCCGTCATCGGCGTCGCGCAATAGGACCGCCGTTCAAGATAAAGGAACAAGGCCCTGAGCTTGTCCAATTCCCCATAGAGCGACAGGGCGCGGCTGAAGATCGGCTCGATTCGCCCCGAATGCAGCAAGTACACGGCCGCGTAGGCCGCAAACGACAGAATCCAATAATCAGGCAGGAATCCGGCAGCCGAGGCGGCGGCGAGCGAGAAGGTCGCCGCCGCAAGCGCTCCCTGGATCAGCAGGAGCGGGATCAGGAGTGGAAAGCCGATCTCGGGCGTCAGCGCCGCCTCGATCCGTCGCCCGTTAAGCTCCGCTTCACCCACCGTCGACGCTTCGAGGGTCAGACGGTCGCGCAAGAGCGTCAGGCGAGTGAGTTCTCGAATCAGTTCGTGCCGCCGCTGCCACTGATCGGGCCTCGGGGGCTGCGTGAGCAGCCAATCGGCCAATCGCTCGCGCCCATTCGAGGAGGAGGTCGTGTCGATCAGGTGAAGGAGGGAATGCGGACCGACGATGTCGAGGTCCCGGGCGTAGGGATGCTGCTCCGGCACTGTGACTGCGCGATAGGAAATGGCGGCCCAGTCGAGACGAAGACGCGCGAGGTGCGTCGTCTTGATGCCCCGCCACCGGCGCATCCGCTGCATCCGCTCTTCGAGCCTGTTATGATACCGCGCGACGACGAGGAACAGAGCCACGAAGAAGAGCAGGACCGCATTTCCCGTCCGGTACCATTGTTCGTGGAAGAACGTGATGGTGAGGACCGCCCCCGTGACAAAGATCGCGAGCCGCCAGCGGCTATATCGGGTGCTGACGTGCTCAGCACGGCGGAGGCGGCGATCGACACGACCGATGATGCGTTCGAGCGCGGGGATGCGCGAGAGAACCGCAGGGACATCGGTCAAACCCATTACGACGACCTTACCCGTTCACCCTGAGGACGTCAACTGATGGATCGAGGGCCGCATGAATGGGTCGAGGTGCGGATTGCGAGTGGCATTGATGCCGGGGAACTCGTGGGTGCGTTACAGGACGAGGCGATCACAGGCGCCTGGCAGGAAGACGGGATGGTGCATCTCTATTGGCGGGCAGAGCAATGGACATCCGACTGCGAGCCACTCGTGGCGGCGATGGCTGCCGCCTTGAGTGGCGATGCCGCACCCATCATCACAGTGGAGCGGGTCCCGGAGACCGATTGGAATGCGATGTGGGCCAAGGCGATCACGCCGATCCGTGTCGGGCGGCGGTTCGTCATTCGCCCAAGTTGGGCGAGCGTCGAACGCCGCGATCACGACATTGAGCTCATCATCGATCCACGCCAGGCGTTCGGCACCGGCCACCATGCGACGACTCAACTGATACTGGAATGGCTGGAAGACCACATCCGTGGCGGCGAAAAGGTTCTGGATATCGGAACGGGCAGCGGCATTCTCGCGATGGCGGCGATCCGTCTCGGCGCGTCCTCCGCGCACGGCCTCGATCATGATCCAGTGGCCATCGACTGTGCACGCGAGTATGCGCGCGAAAATCAATTCGGCGAGGCATTACGGCTGACGGCTGGAACGCTGAAGGATGCCGAAGGGCGTTACGATGTCATTCTGGCCAATCTCGATTGCGGCACGCTGCTGGAGCTCGCGCCATTCTTTCAACAATATGCGCCCCCTCACGCGATGCTCGTGTGCTCCGGCATTCTCAGCGAGGATCGCGAGATCGTGATCACACGATTGCAGGCGAACGGCTGGTCCAGCCAAGAGGAACGCGAACGGAGCGGCTGGCTGGCGCTAGCCTTCCGGTACGGCGGCGAGCCGCCGTACGAGTATCGTCGTGCCTGAGGCCAAAAGTCTTTATCCCCTTGCCCGAGTGTACCGATACAGAGGAATGGAGTGGTGGCGCGATTGGTGCCGATGACGAGGCTGTTGGACCCTAACGACCTAGAGGTGAAGCGCTCTAGTGATGCCCAGTCCATCAGGCACTTGTCGATTGACGGCTGTCTGGCAGGATAGCCGAGGAGCAGAACGAAATGGAGCGCGTGTTGGAGCCCGAGGTGATGGATGATCCCGATCAGGCGCGGGCGTATGCCGAGGCCGATTTTTCCGAAGAGAACAAATCATTCGTCACGGCCTTTTGCCAATTCTTCCCCGAGTTTGTCGAGGGCCATCTCTTGGATCTCGGGTGCGGCCCGGGCGACATCCCGATTCGACTGGCGCGTCGTTTCCCGTTATGCCGGATTACAGGAGTGGATGCGTCTCTGCCGATGATTCGCTTGGCAGAAGAGGCGGTGAAGGCGGCTGGGTTGACCGACCGGATCACGCTTCGACACGAGCGATATCAAACCCTCATCCTGCCAGAACAGGTCGATGGCGTCATCTCCAATAGTCTCCTGCACCACATCCCGAATCCCTTGAACTTCTGGTACGCGGTCAAGCGATTCGTGAAGCCCGGCGGCGCGGTCCTCGTGATGGACCTGTTGCGTCCCGAATCCCCCGACGCGGCCCGTGCGATCGTCGAGCAGTATGCCGCCGGGGCGCCGTCCATCTTGCGGCGTGATTTTTACAACTCGCTGTGCGCGGCGTTCACCGAGGATGAAGTCGCTGGGCAGCTCGCCCAGCTGAATCTGACTCGCTTGCTCGTCGACGTGCCCGATGATCGGCATTGGATCGCCGGAGGCCATGTATACTGAGATCAGTCAAGGACTTCCGGCGTTCGTCATCCGTATGGTGCGAACGCGACATGCTCGGCGGAAAGGAGCGGCGGCGTCGAGCGGTCCATCGTGATGACCTACAATCTCACACAGTTTGGTTTGAAGCAGATGACCGAGTGTGGCGCGGAGCTCCGGAAGCTCGGCGCGGGCGCGGTCGGCATCGAGGAGGTGGCCAACCGCATCGTCGTTCACCTCTACACGCACCTGGTCGATGGCTTCGGCCATCCGGCCTGTGCGTTGGTCCGTTTCTTCAAGACGCACGCCTATCAGTGCCTCAGCCCCGACCTTCAACGCTTCGCCTCTCAGAAGATCGGCGGTCGCCCCATTGCTGCGTCCGACAAGTGCTTCGTGCTGCTCGCGACTGCGGGGCAGCGCCCGGAGTGGAACGCGCGTGCTGAGTCGGTCCGGTTCAAGGCCATTCCGATCGTCGGGGACCAGTTTCTCACGCAATTTCCCATGTTCTCTCAATTGCTCACCCAGTTCGGCGTCGACCTGCATTCACCCTCGGCACCCGGCACGAATCTG
This sequence comes from Nitrospira sp. Vd2, assembly GCF_979581665.1. Taxonomy (NCBI): domain Bacteria; kingdom Pseudomonadati; phylum Nitrospirota; class Nitrospiria; order Nitrospirales; family Nitrospiraceae; genus Nitrospira; species Nitrospira sp. Vd2. The sequence goes on from NZ_CEFZSK010000019.1 coordinate 23,414, forward strand.
CTGGTCGACCAGGCGGAACATGACTTCAATGTCTTTCACGTCGAGGAGGCGGCCGGCAGCCCGTACATTCCTCTTCAAGAGGAGTTCGTCGTGCCCTACAAGATTCGATCGGTCATCGGGTTCGGCAGCCCGCTGCTGTCCGACGATATGTTTGCCGTCATTCTTTTCAGCAAGGTGCCGGTCTACCGCGAGACCGTCGAGCTCTTCAAAACCCTCGCCTTGTGTGCCAAGATCGCCGTGCTGCCGTTTGAGGACGATCGGTTGATCATCTCATAGCGATGAGCGGCCCCTATCGCACCAGCGAAGAGCAACGACTCCAAGCGCGTATCGCGGCCCTGGAAAAGCTGCTGCACGTCCACGAGCAGACGGCGATCATGCAGGCTGAGCAGCTCGACCGGACGGTGGCGCAGTTGCGTGAACGCGCGGACGAACTGGAGCGATCCGAAAAGGTGCTGCGTGAGAGCGAAGAACGGCTGCGGTTGGCCATGGAAGGCGGAAGCCTCGGTACCTGGGACTGGGATATTCTGTCCGACCGTGTGACCTGCTCAGAACATTTGAAGCCGCTCTTCGGACTGAGTCCGACCGTACCCGAACTCACTTACGGCGCCTTCCTCAACGCCATTCATGACAAGGATCGGGAATCGGTCGCCGCCGCCATCAATCAGTCCATCATGGCCGGGGCCGATTACAGCGTTGAGTTTCGGACGCAGTGGCAGGATGGATCCGTGCATTGGATCGCGATGAAGGGAAAGGTGTACCGCGGGGCTTCCAGGCTGCCGGTTCGCCTGGTCGCCGTCGCGATGGACATCACCGAGCGGCGGCGTGGCGAAGAAGCGGTTCGCGAGTCCGAGGCGCGCTACCGGCTGCTGTTCGAGTCGAATCCCAATCCTATGTGGGTCTACGATCTGGAGTCGTTCGCCTTCTTGGCCGTGAATCAGGCGGCGGTGGCACACTACGGGTATTCGGAGAAGGAATTCCGGGGGATGACGATCAAAGACATCCGGCCGGCCGAAGATGTGCCGGCATTGATGCAGAAGGTCAAGGACATCAAGCCGGGATTTGAGTCGGCAGGCGTGTGGCGACATCGGAAAAGAGACGGAACGATCATCGACGTCGATATCGTCGGCCACACGATTCAATTTGGCGGGCGGCCGGCGCAATTGGTGCTCGCGCGCGACATCACCCAGCAGAAGCGCGCGGAAGAGGCGCTGCGCAACAGCGAAGAGCAATTCATCTCGTTCATGGACAATCTTCCCGGCTTCGCGTGGATCAAGGATGCAGAGGGGCGGTACGTCTACACGAACAAGTATTTCAAGGCCGTCTTCGGGATCTACGCTCAGGTCTGGGAAGGCAAAACCGACTCTGAGCTGTTTCCGCCCGAGACGGCGCGCCAGTTCGTGGCCAACGACCGCAAAGTGATCGAATCGGGGAAGGAGATCCGGACGATAGAAGAATTTGTGCTACACGACGGCCGGCACGTCGGCTTGGTGACCAAGTTTCCGATTTCGCGTCCGGGCGGACGGCTCCTCGTGGGCGGGATCTCGATCGACGTGACCGAGCAGATGCAGACGCAGGAAGCGTTGCGCCTGAGTGAGGACCGCTTCCAGGTGTTCATGGATAACAGTCCGGCCGTCGCCTTCATGAAGGACGAGGAGGGCCGCCATCTCTACGTCAACGAGCCGCTCGCGCGGCTCTTTGGCAAACCGGTGGGCGAGTGGCTGGGGAAGAGCGACTACGACATCTGGCCGCCGGACGTCGCCAAAGAGCTCCGGGACCATGACGTCGCCGTGCTTGCGGGCGACAAAGTCGTGGAGTTGGAGGAAACGATTCCGACGGCGGACGGCAAGATGCATCATTTTCTTGTGTTCAAGTTTCCGTTTCCAGAAGCGTCGGGAAAGAAGGTCTTGGCCGGCATCGCGATCGAGATCACGGATCGTAAATATCTCGAAGAACAGTTGCGCCAAGCGCAGAAAATGGAAGCGATCGGCCGCCTGGCCGGCGGGGTGGCCCACGATTTCAATAATCTGCTCACCGTCATTTCCGGGTACAGCGAGCTGCTCATGCACAGCCTTCGGCAAGATGACACCTTGCGCAAGCAGGTGGAGCAGATCAAGCTGGCCGGCGAACGGGGCTCCGCGCTCACGCGGCAGTTGCTTGCGTTCAGCCGCCAACAGGTGCTCCGTCCGGAGGTGCTCGATCTCAACATGGTCGTGCAGGACCTGATGCAGATCCTGCAACGGCTGATCGGTGAGCACATCGTGCTCGAAACGACCTTGTCGCAGGACCCGACCTTCGTCAAGACGGATGCGGGTCAGCTCGAACAAGTTCTGCTGAATCTCGTCATCAATGCGCGCGATGCCATGCCCGACGGCGGCGTGCTGACGATCGAAACCGCCAACGTCGAGCTGGACGAGGCGGCGTGCCATCGTCTCGGCATCGCGGCACCCGGCGGCTATGTCCGACTGACCGTGCAGGATACCGGGTGCGGCATGGATACGGTGACGCAGACGCGGGTGTTCGAGCCGTTCTTTACAACGAAGGACCAGGGCAAGGGCACGGGGCTTGGCCTGGCCACGGTGTACGGAATCGTGACGCAAAGCCACGGAGCGATTTCGGTCGATAGCGCACCCCGGCGTGGCGCGACGTTCACGATTTACCTCCCGAGAAGCGAAGCCACCGCTCCTGCTTCCGACCGGCCGAAGGAATCGACGTTGCCCCTGATGGGAACCGAAACGGTTCTGATCGTCGAGGATCAACAGGGCGTCCGCGGTTTCGTGAGGAATCTCCTGCGGCTCAACGGCTATCACGTGCTGGAAGCGGCGGACGGCGACGAGGCGCTCCGCGTCTGCCGGGAACATGCGGGCGACATCGACCTGTTGCTCACCGACCTCGTCATGCCGGGGATGAGCGGGCGCGAGCTCGCGGAGCGCCTCGCCGCCGATCGCCCCAAGATGCGAGTCGTGTTCATGTCGGGCTACACGGACGATTCCGTCGTTCACACCGGCGTGGCGGACGAGGGCATGGCGTTTCTCCAAAAACCGTTTAGTCCCGCCGTGCTGACCCGCAAGGTGAGAGACGTGTTGGATGCGCCCTGACAGGATGTTGAAAAAGATCTCCAGCTTCCAAGACACCGGGCGCTCACCATCTCGCGCCCGTGCGCAGACGTGAGGCGAGTTATTCCTCGCCTCGCGCACCTCGCATCACTCGGAGGCTCAACGTACAGCTCGGGAAAAGAGCCCGTCTTGGCGGGCTCGGGGTGGGAGGGTGAGAATGAGTACGCCTCGCCTCCTCCTTCGCTGCGGCCTTGCTGGACGGCCTTTTTGAACATCCTGTGGCGTCGTCTCTTCATCTTGCACTTGAAGCATTGTTGCTTCTGGCGCCCGGCTATCGTTTTTCAACAGCCTGCTGATCACTCCTGGCCATCGATCGACCTCCGCGCCATGGTGTTCCTGCCGCTCCTTGCCATCGTTACGGTGCTCATGACGGCCGTGCCCTCCGACGCGCAACTCGACCGCCTGCGCAAGCTGAAAAAAGAGCCCGACCAGCAGAAAGACGTCATGCGGATGGTCCTGATTCCGGCCGGCGAGTTCGGAATGGGGATCGACGGCTTACAGGGCCTCGACGATGAGCGGCCGCGTCATACTGTCTGGCTCGACACGTACATGATCGCCGCGTATGAAGTGACCACGGCCAGCTATGCCGACTTTCTCAACGCCACAAAACGCACGCCCCCGCTCTTCTGGGACACCGTTGACCTGAGCCAGCACGGCGATCGCCCGGTCATCGGCGTCGATTGGTACGATGCCGACGCCTATTGTCGCTGGCGAGGACAGCGATTGCCGACCGAGGCCGAGTGGGAGAAGGCGGCACGGGGCACGGATGGCCGATGGTATCCCTGGGGCAATCAATCGCCGACGGCCGAGTTGGCCAACTTCGCACTCGGCGCGCGGTTCAGCTACTCACAAACGCTGATGCCGGTCGGCCATTATGAAAAAGGCAAAAGCCCCTACGGCGTCTACGACTTGGCCGGCAACGTGTGGGAGTGGGTCCAGGACTGGTATGCCGGCGATTATTACGAGCACAGCCCGCCGCGCAATCCGACGGGTCCGGAAACGGGGCAGTTCAAGGTGCTGCGCGGCGGGTCGTGGTCCGAGTTGCCGAAGTATCTCCTGACTTACGGCCGGTTCAAACTCCCGCCGAACACGAGGAACAGCTACACCGGATTTCGCTGCGCGGGGAGTGTCGAGCCGCGGTAACGGCTTCCTGTGCTTAACCGCGGCTTCACCGTGGAACAATGTCCTGCCGGCTCATAACCGACGGCAGAATAATTCGACCGTCTTGCGGAAGGCGAAGAGGGCAATATCTTTAGGGGACGCCGCAATAGCGAGTTCGGCTGCGGATTTCACCGCATTTTCCCGTATGCCGAATTTCTGCGCCACGAACAGCGCGTCCTCCAAGTCGTCTTCTGTTCCGCGTCGCAGTTTGGCAATGATGAAATCGACCGGTGCGAGGAGACGGACGCGGAGTCGGTCCTCCTCAAGGAACACCGAAGCGCGTTCGCGGTAACCGGGCGGCATCGCAATGACCGACCACCCGGAAATATTCTCCCCCACATTACTTGGGATACCGTGTTGGGCGAGGAAGGCCACCAAGGTGTCGAAATCCCCGACGACTTCCGCATCGAGGTCCTCGGTCTGTGGATTTGTCGCACCGTACGCCTGAAGGGCCAGGCGGCCGATGAGAAGAAGATCAACCGCCGACGCGGTTTGCGCCACGTAATTTCGCAGAAGCCGTACGACGGCATCAACACTGAGCGTGGACAAAGTGCAAGGCCTCGAGGAAGATTCGATGCTCACGGGGATCGATCGCACTCGTATCCCGTGGAAGCGGGGAGCGGGGAACCACCGATTCAATGAGACTGCGATAGGCGGTATACCATCGGCAGGCTTTCTCGTAGGCCGCGCGGCCAGCGGGGTGCTGAAGGATAGGGGCAATCTTCAGTTGGTCGTTGAAGAGGATCTCAAGCCAGAGCACACGCAGACTCCTCGGATCTGTCAGGGCCTCTTCGATTGTGGTCGTCCCCGTATAGGCGGGCAGAATTTTCAACTTCTGTGAAGACGTCGTCGATGACATCGTGGCGGATTGTACCAGAAGCGAGTTCTTGGGAAAATTCTGTTCGCGGATGTAGATGAATATGATACGTGGAAAACTCTATCGCCATTCATGGAGAGCGGCTATACTGGTGTTCTGCAATTCACCGCTGATCCGGTCGGCATCATGGCGAAACGATTGCTTGTGTGTCTCTCGATCGGTGTGATAGTCACCGTATTGTTGACGAGCCTGGCCTTTGTCACGGAGTCGAAAGCGATCACACGACTGCTCGTCTGGCAGGCTTATGCGCTGATGAAAGTGCTCCCCTCCCACCTCATTCCCACACCGTATGGTCCGGTCCCGATGGACTCGCTCGGCTTTGTCATCGGCCTCGCGCTCGGCGTTCCGATCTACGCGGGCATCGCCTACCGCGTGCTGCCCCCATTGAAGTGATTGCTAAGAGCGGCGGCGAGCGTCGATCGCCCTACGGTCTCAGTAGAACGGCTGCGATCACCAACACGGTCAGAGTCGTCAGCACGACGAGATAAATCGTCACGCTGCGATCGCTCAGCCACTGGGTCTGCCAGTCTTCCGGGTAGAGCGTCTTTCCCAAAATATAGAGGTCTTGATCGTAGAGCCCGAGCACGCGCTCGATTTCGATGAGCGCCTGTTTGGCCATGCGGTGGCGGTTGCGCTGCTGCAAGATCGAGTAGGCGAAGACCGCGGAGAAGAGCGCGACGCCGGTGATCGCAAACAGCGCGGTCGTAAAATCGGGGCGGGGACGCGCCGGCACGGCGAGCATGGTGACGAGCAGCAGCACGAGGAAGGCGCTGGCGAAGGCCGTCAGCCGCATCATCTGCTCGCGCCGGCGAAAGACCTCCTCCTTGTACCACGGATAGAGGACCTTCAACACTTCGAGCTGCTCTTCGCGCAGGCGCATCCTAACTACACGTGCTCACGCATCCAATCGGCGATCGCGGTCGTCATTGTTCGGAAGTCGTCGCCCTTGGTGAACCCGTGATCGGCACCCGGCAACAGGTCCAATCGTTTGCGACCGGGCAGCGCGTCGAGCAGGCGACGGCTTTGGTGCAATGGGACGAGTTCGTCGCACTCACCTTGGACGATCAGCGTCGGCGCGGTGATCGCTTCGGCCGCCTTATAGGCATCGTACCGCAGCGCATCCTCATACAGCCGATAGCGAAGCTTCACGAGCCCCGGACCGCCGGTCACATCCGGGACCTCGCCACACTCCCTCCAGTGCGCCATACCGGCTTCCCCGAATTCCAGGCGGAGTGTTTCGGGAAAGTCGCCGACCGGGCATTTGAGCGCAAGCGACGCCAGATCGCCGCGCTGTGACGCGACGAGAATCGCCACGAGTCCGCCGAAGCTCGATCCCATCAACCCGATTCGGCGGTAGCCGCGGCCTTGCACGAGCCGAATGGCGCAAGTTGCCTGATCGACAGCCGTTGTCACGGTGATGTCCTCAAACGGTCCCTCGCTCTCGCCCTGCCCGAAAAAATCGAACCGAAAGGTGGCGAGGCCCTCGGGGACCAGCAGGCGCGTCAATGTCTTGTTGGTCGTGCTGTTCTTGCTCGACAGAAAGCCATGGCAGAGGACGGCAATCCGCTCGGTCGGCGTGTCAGGGGCTGTCAGGATTCCGACAATTCGGTGACCGGCGCTATCCCGAAAAGAAAAGAGTTCCTCCATGGCCGCATTCTAACAGATATCGAACCGACGATCAGGAGGGCGAGGACAGAAAGCACTCAATCACCTCGGCGTCGACGAGTCCCGTCATCGCTTCCCCGTCATCGCGGACGAGATCCGGCACGCTGCCAACCCCACGCTCGATCCAGTCGTCATGCCATCCCTCGACGACGCGGCGTACCGATTCGTTCACTGTGAGATCGGCCAAGTCGGCTCGCCGGGCCAAGTCCTCGATCACGGCGCGCTCTGAGATATCGATCCCGCGCTGCCAGAAGGCGCGATAGAGTGAGGCCGCGAATGCGTGGGCCTTACCGCCGTCCTGCTGCATGGCCGCGGCGACCGCGAGAATAGCGGGGCCTGTGTTCGGCTTACCTTTTGGCAGCACGATGGGAACTTCCGGTGCCAGACGTTGAACAAGCCCGACCTCACGAGCGAGCTCACTGGCAAAGGTTGGCCCGGCCGCTGCCATAGGAATCGGCAGGTGCGGCGCATGTTGAACACCTCGCCAGGCGACGACGTCTACCAGACGGAGGGCGATGAGTCGCTCACCGAATGCGTAGCAGAACGGACAATTGAAATCACTATACAGAGTCGCGGTTCGCGGCATGGACTAATCTGGCGCTCGATACGTCAACAGAAGTGCAACTTTCCCGGTAAAGATCGCAAGGCCAATGAACAGGAACGCCGCACTGATCCACGCGGCCACCTGCACGGCCGGCGCGCCGAGATTGAACTGCCAGACGAGCGCGGCGACCACGCCGAGACCCATCGTGCCGAGCGCAAGACTGCCCACCTGCACGGCCCGCCAACGTTCGACGATATGCGTTAAGCGCTCGAGGTACGGTCCGCGTTTCTTGTTGCTCGGCACGCGGGCGATCGCCAGGCTGATCGGAAGCAAATGGGAGAGCGCGGCGACAATGGTCTGGAAGATGAAGCCGATCAAGGCCAAATGCGTATACGCGACGAGATGCAGGGTCCCAAAGGGCATTGCCGGGGGATCCCACAGATAGTTGACCGAGACGAGGATGCCCGTGGGAATGACGAGCAGCAGGAACAGGGTGGCTAGGAGGAAATGATCAGCCGCAATGCGTGCGGGACGGCCGGCGTCGATCCAGGTGCGGACGATGTTCAATCCATACAACGCCACGCCCACGAGGAGGATCGCCCCACCGGCGATTTGCACCCACAGCTTGCCCATGAAAAACCCTCCGACGAGGACCACGATCCCGGTGGGCATCAGAACAAACGTCCATTGGGCCAGCCGGGCGCTGTGCAGGCGCGCGTTCAGGACAGTCGGAAAGAGATTGTGCATCGTGCCGACGATCGTGAGCGTGACGAACCCCAAGAGGTTCAGGTGAATGTGCGCGAGACGGGCTTGGCCATGGAAGCCGGGGGTGACGATGCGGAACGCCATCCCTTCACCCATGGTCAGGCCGGTGAGCAAGGCGACCAGCGCGACGCCGTAGAACCAGAGATTCAGCGGCGGCGACACGAGGCTCGACCGGGCTTGGCCGACCGCGTCCATGAACAACGAAAGAAAGGCGACGACGACCAAGAGACCGCCGACGCCGACGATCTTATAAGAGGAGAAGGCAAAGCCGGCCAGGACGGTAATCGTGCCAAGGTTGACGAGTCCATAGAGAATCGGATGGGACTCGGGACGATTGCGGCCGGTCATGAGCAGCGGGGGAATGAACGCGAGCATCGCTCCCAGGATCATCTGCCCGACGCCGCCGATGAGGGCACTGTGCACATGCACGAGCCGCAAGACCGGCGGGAGGGAGATGCCGAGGACGATCGCGAGAAAGAGGATGAGCCCGAGGAGCGAGGAGAGCACCAACCATGCAAAACCGGTCAGCAGAAAGAACGGCGGACGAAACAGGAATGGCCTCATGCTCCTCCTTTCGTTAGCTGACTAAGCAGACCTTTCACAATGCGCGCGGCAACAATCCGTCGACGTGCACCATGCGTCGAGAATCTGAGGCGAGAGCCAAGCAGGCGCTTGTTCAACATCCTGCTAGTGAGGCAGAAAGTAAAAGTGGTTGGTCGGCCCTTTGCCGTGGCCGATCGCGAGCCCGTGGCGGATGGCTTCGGTCACATAGGTCTTGGCGGTCTGCACGGCGTCGGGAAGCGCCTTGCGGCGGGCCAATTGCGCGGCAATCGCCGAGGCGTAGGTACAGCCGGTGCCATGAGTATGCGGCGTATCGATGTACTCGCCCTTAAACACGTTGAAGAAGCGACCATCGTAGAGCAGGTCGGTTGCGCGCTCGGTCAGCAAATGACCGCCTTTGATGAGGACGTTCTGACATCCGAGTTTATGAATTGCTTTCGCCGCCTGCCGCGCGTCTGCCAACGATGTGATCGACAGGCCGGATAATCGTTCCGCCTCGTGCACGTTTGGCGTGATGAGGAGGGCCATGGGGACCAATTCATGGGTCAATGCCTCTATCGCGTCGGGCTTGAGCAAGGAGTGGCCGCTCTTGGCGACCATCACGGGATCGACGATGAGATTCGTAACGTTCTGCGGTCGCAGCATCTTCGCCACGACCTTGACGATCTCGGCCGACGACAGCATGCCGATCTTCACGGCCGCGATGTCGAAATCATCGAAGACGGCGTCGATTTGCGCTTCGACGATCGAGGCCGGCAACTCGAAGACCTCGGTCACCTCTTCCGTGTTTTGTGCCGTAACTGCCGTGATGACAGATAGCGCATACACGCCGTTTGCCGACATCGCCTTGATGTCCGCCTGAATCCCCGCGCCTCCGCCCGAATCCGAGCCGGCGATGGTGAGCACTTGCTTCATGCTCTTACAACCGCGTGGCTTCTTTCTTTAAAGACTTTAGTTTTGATAGTAAAGTTGAATATTGATAAACGGCCTTCAAAATTTCTTTTGTGAATTCGATGGCAATTTCAACCTCCTCCTTTCCCACATCATCAAATATTTGTGATTCCACGTGAGCTGCGTCATTGCCCAATAAGCGTAAATCATCCATGCCATCGATCAATTCTTGGGGGACTATAATTTTGTTTTAGCGAGGAAATTCTGTCCTTTAGATTGCTTCCTGCTGCTCCGCGATCGTTCGGGCTTGTAGGCTCAAAAGTGCCGTTGTGCCCGCATGCTGGACAACGAGTACTAAGAACAAACCCAGTCCCGATGTTGTCGTAGGCCGGTGCTTTTATTATGGAGATCTCCATTTTCTCACTCGTTCGACTTTTGGGCCCGCAGTTTATTTCCTTTTCCATTTAAGTGGCCGGTGTTTCTCGGGCTGAGGTGGGTGGGGTATCCCAAACTGCGCGCATCGACCGAGCACATTCCGATCGTGCGCGGTCTGCGAGCACGGGGATACCCCACCCACCTCAGCCCTCTTCGATTTTCACACCGGCCACGTCTCCTCCTTCCACGCCATCTCCCAAAACATCCACTCATACCGTGAGCTGATGATAAAGGCGTCCTCCATCCGCTGCCGCTCAGCCGCGCCGGCCTGTGTGGCCCATTCGTCGACCTTCGCGCGCATCCATTCCTGGACCTGCGCGAACTCGGGGGACGCGTACAACATGAGCCAATCGCGATACTGGTGAGTCGGCTTCGGAGGGCCGTCACGCAGCAGATGCTGTCCGACGACGCAATAGATCCAGGCGCAGGGCAGGGCCACGACGGTAATCTCCGCGGCGCTCCCGGCGAGTGTGATCGAGAGCATGTGCCGGGTGTAGGCGTAATTGGTGGGCGCCATCGGGACCGAGGCCATCTCGTTCGGTGTCATGTTCCACCGCTTGCCGTACGATTCGTGCAGACCGCGTTCGGTGACGATCGTCTCCTCGACAAGTTTGGCGAAGCGGAGAGCCGATTCGGAGTCGGGGGCTTTCTGCGAGCCGGCGGCAAAGACGCGGGCGAGGTCGCCGAGGAAGCGCGCATCCTGGAGAATGTAGTATTTGAATTTCTCCTCCGGCAGCGTCCCTTCTCCGAGTGCCACCACGAATGGATGCGTCAACTGCGCATCCCAGATCGGCTGCGCCTTTTTTCTCAGCTCTTCAGAAAAAGACATCGCTCTTCAAGCAGGATTACAGACGGCAGTAGTCGAGCTCCTAGCTGGTCTTGACCTCGGTGCACGCCAACGACTCCGGCAGCCAGGGGCGGGGGAGACGGTTCAGGCCGGCCAGCGCCGCGACCATATAGCATTCGGCCAACGTCGGATAGTTGAAGACGTTGTCGACGAAATAATCGATCTTGCCGCCGTGCGCCATGACCGCCTGACCGATATGAATCAGCTCGGTCGCCCCTTCGCCGATGGCATGCACGCCGAGCAGTTTGCGCGTCTGTTTGTGGAACAGTAGCTTGAGCATGCCCACTTCATCGCCGATCAGCTTGCCGCGCGCAATTTCCCGGTACCGGGCAACCCCGACTTCGTAGGCGATCTCCTGCTTGATCAACTCCTGCTCGGTGGGGCCGACCATCGAAATTTCCGGGATCGTATAGATGCCGTACGGCAGCAGCTGAGGCTTGACGTCGCAGGCGATCCCGAAGGCGTGACAGGCCGCCAGGCGGCCCTGTTGCATCGATGTCGAAGCGAGCGCCGGGAACCCGATGATGTCGCCGGCGGCGTAGATATGCGGCACCGAGGTTTGAAACCGCTCGTTGACCTTGATACGGCCGCGGCTGTCTGGCGTCACGCCGACCTTCTCGAGGCAAAGCCCTTCAGATGCGCCCACGCGACCAGCGGAATACATCACGGTCGCGGCCGAGAGCTGCGTCCCGCTCTTCAAGTCGACCACCACTTCCCCAGTCGCGTTCTTCGCGATGTGGACGACCTGTTCGTTGAGGAACAGTTTGACGCCCGTCTGCTCCATGTTCGACTGCAGCGCGTCGATGATCTCGTGATCGGCAAATTCGAGGAGTCGGGGACGTTGATCGATCAGCATCACCTTGATGCCCATCGTCGCGGCGATCGAGGCATACTCGCAGCCGATGACGCCGCCGCCGATGATCATCAAGGTCTTCGGGAGCGTCTTCAGTGTCAACAGCTCATCGGTGTCGATGATCGACTCGCCGTCGAACGGGACGTCCGCCGGACGGGACGGTTTCGTGCCGACGGCAATGACGATATGATCCGCGGTGTGCTCGATGACTCCGGTCTCGTTTCTAATCGACAAGCGGTGAGGGTCGACGAAGCTCGCCGTCCCATGGATGAGGTCCACGTGGTTGCGGGCCATCTGGTTTTGGATGATTTGGACCTCTTCGGTGATGATATGGTTGCACCGATAAGCGAGATCCTCCATCGTGATGTTCTCTTTGAGCCGATAGCTCGCTCCGTACATCGTGCGCTGATGAAAGCCGGAGAGATAGAGGACGGCCTCACGGAGGGATTTACTGGGAATCGTGCCGGTATTGATGCAGACGCCCCCGACCACGTCCTTTCGCTCGACGATCCCGACCTTCTTCCCGAGCTTGGCGGACTGGACCGCGGCCTTTTGGCCGGCGGGGCCGGTGCCGATCACGAGCATGTCGTAATGAGCCATAGGGTGAGTCGGACACTGAAAAACGCCCCCAGCTTCGTTCTCGGCTCGTCCCAATCCTCAACGTAGCGCGAGGCTACGCCTGCGGTTGTGGCTCGCCTGCGGCCTCGCTGGATGGCGTTTTTGAGCGTCCTCCATAGTTTGGGTTCAGGTTGAGGTAAAATACGTTGATGGCGTCGAACGAACGCGTGACGCGGGCATGACTCACGACGTTTGGCTCGGTTGTTTCCTACTGAATCTTATGCTCGCCCTCGCCCTTAGCCTCAACCTTAACCTTGCCCCTTGGCGAGCGTGCGGGCCGCTTTGAACGCGGCGTCCATGTCGGGCAATTGGGCGAGTTCCGGGGTCACTTGCAGGTAGCGAATGACGTTGTCTTGATCCACGACCATCACGGTGCGTGCCAGGATGTGGGGCTCTTTCACCAACAAACCATACGTCTTGCCAAAGTCGCCGCCACGGTAGTCCGAGAGGAAGATGACATTGTTGATCTTGGCCTCTTTGGCGAACCGACTTTGCGCAAACGGCGTGTCGACGCTGATCGTGATCAGCTCGACCTCCCTGTCGAGTCCGGCGTTCTTCTCACTGAGATAGTGCGTCTGCTGCTCGCAGACCGGCGTGTCGAGTGACGGTACGATGCTGATCAGCCGAACCTTGCCCTTCGTGTCCTGGAGATTGAGCAGGGACAAGTCCTTGGTGGCGACCTCGGCATCCCGAAGTGTATCGCCGACCTTGATCGGCCGGCCTTCCAAGCTCAACGGCTTGCCCTTCATCGTGACGGAGTTCCCGCTGCCGGGCGCGGCCGATCCCGTGGCAACCGGGATGTTCTTATAGCTAAAATTGTCCGAAGCCGATCCCGACCACTGCATCGTGCACCCGGACGCCAGCATGCCGACTATCAGTAGCGCCATGAGAGTGTGTCGTCGTCTCATACTCCTCCTCCTTCCGCACCCGCTCTTCTCGGGTACCGTGTCACGAGGGCCGATTGAGTGTCAAGGTGTCAGGAACCGTTTGAGCAGCGGGTTGACGAGGTGGGGACGCTCCCACATCGGCAGATGACCGCTGTCTTGGATGAGCTCAAGACGCGAGCCAGGGATCATCTCGCGCATCGTTTCTCCCACGGTCGGGGGGAACACTTTGTCTTGCGTGCCCCACAGAATCAGGGTGGGCTGAGTGATGTCGCTCAACCGGCCTGCAAAATCCTGTTCCCAAAGCGGCAGGTTCTTCACCATCGTCAGCACCGGCCTGAGCATGCCGCTGCGCGTGCGGTTTCTGTGCGATCGCTCGATGACGAGGGGCGTCAGCAGCGTCTGATCGTAGACGAGCTCGCTGAGGACACGGCGTGTCACACCGCGTCCCGAGAAGCGATTCCCGAACTCGATCATCCAGATCGGGAGCCAATTGTCGACGGCCCGATGCATGAGCGGAGACGTGAGCCGCTCCCGCACATGATCCGGCAATCCACTGATCAAGACGAGCCGTTCGACCCGCTCGGGATGCGTGAGCGCCATGCCGATTGCGATGCCGCCGCCCATGGAATTGCCAACGAGCGAGGCCCGCGGGATGTGCAGGGCATCCATGAAAGCCGTGAGAAAGGCGATAAGGTCATCCGGCGTGTACGCGAGGTCCGGCTTATCGGAGAGACCGGCCCCCAGGAAATCGGGGATGATCAGTCGATAATCGTCGCCGAGGCTGAGTTGATATTCCCATTGCCACATGGAGCCGCCAAAACCATGCAAGAAGATGACGGGCGCCCCCGCGCCCTGATCGAGATAGGCGATCCGATGGCCGTCGACGAGGATCGTCCGGATGGGCGTGCGGTGCAGCCCGTCGAACCAAGGCGGCATCTCAGGAGCTGCGCGGCAGGCGGTGAGCACGAGCGTGATGAGGACGAAGGACGACCAAGGGATCAGAACACGAACGGCCTGGAGCAAGGCCGCTACTCCAACTGGATGAGGGTCTCGTCGGTCTTCACGTCGTCCCCGTCTTTGACATAGAGCGCCTTCACGGTACCGCCGACGGGAGCAGGGACACGGCTCTGCATCTTCATCGCTTCGATGATCAGGACCGCATCGCCTTGTTTGACCGTGTCGCCGACGGAGACCAACACTTGGACGACGCGGCCCGGCATCGGGGGTGCGATGTCGCCGGGTTTCGAAGGCCGCGGCCGTTTCGGCCCGCTGCGGGCGCCGGCGTCCGGAGCTTCCGGCACTCCGGCCAGCACTTCCTGGATCGCCTCGAGCTGGACTTCTTCCAGCTTGTCGTTCACGCGGATGTAATAGGGCTTGCGTCCATCCGTCTTGCGGCCGGAGCCGGAGACCTGAATGTGGTAGGTCTCCCCATGGACCGTGACGTTGAAGTCGATCGGAGCGAGATGGAGCTCGTGGGCGACGACCGGTCCCTTCTCGGGGGCCGGCACGAGCTGCTCGGGCTTGAGTTCGCCGCGCTCGCGCTCCTCGAAGAAGTCTCGAGCGATGGAGGGAAATAGCGCGAACGAGAGCACGTCTTCGGGCGACGTGGCTTTCTCGGCGATTTCCTCCTTCGCTTTTTCGAGTTCCGGGTCCAGCCGATCGGCAGGGCGGCCTTTGATCGGTTCATCATCACCCACGGCGCGAGTCAGGACTTCCGGATTGAGCGGGCCCGGCGGATGGCCATAGAAGCCCAAGAAATAGTTCTTCGTCTCCGTCGTGATGACCTTGTACCGTTCACCGGTCAGCACATTGAGGGTCGCCTGCGTCCCGACGATCTGGCTGCTCGGGGTGACCAGCGGCGGATAGCCCATATCGGCGCGCACGCGCGGAATTTCCTCCATCACCTGTTTCATCTTGTCGAGCGCGTTCTGCTCGGCGAGTTGTGCGGCGAGGTTCGACAGCATACCGCCCGGGATCTGAGAGCTGAGGATGTCGGCATCGACGCCCGTGAAGTCGCTTTCGAACTGGTGGTACTTCTTCCGCACACCCCGGAAGTGCTCGGCGATCGGGGAGAAGCGCGGAAGGTCCAAGCCGGTGTCGTACGGCGTGCCGCGAAGGGCTGCGACCAGCGTTTCGGTCGGGGGATGCGAGGTCCCGCCGGCAAGCGGGGAGATCGACGTGTCGAGAATGTCGAGGCCGCCGAGGATCGCCATCAGCGCCGACATCGACGCCATGCCGGACGTGTAATGCGTGTGCAGGTGAATCGGGAGCCGCACGGCGACCTTCAGTCGTTTGACGAGCTGATAGGCATCCATCGGCGCCAAGAGACCGGCCATGTCCTTGATGCAAACCGTATCGGCGCCCATGTCCTCCAGCCGCTTGGCAAGATCGACGAAGCGATCCAAGCTGTGGACCGGGCTCACCGTGTAGCAGATCGTCCCCTGGGCGTGCTTGCCGGTGCCTTTGACGGCCCGCATGGACCGTTCGAGATTGCGCGGGTCGTTGAGCGCATCGAAGATGCGGAAGACATCGATGCCGTTGAACGCCGCGCGCTCGACGAAGCGATCGACGACGTCATCGGGATAATGCCGATAGCCCACGACGTTTTGCCCGCGGAGCAGCATCTGGAGCCGGCTGTTCGGCATCGCGACGCGAAGGGCCCGCAGCCGTTCCCAGGGGTCTTCTTTGAGAAACCGCAAGCAGGTGTCGAACGTCGCGCCGCCCCAAACCTCCAGGGACCAATATCCCACCGCATCGAGCTTGTGCGCGATCGGCAGCATGTCCTCAGTCCGCATGCGGGTCGCCAACAATGACTGATGCCCATCGCGCAACACCACGTCGGTAATCTGCAGCCGCTTGCCGGGCGCCGGAGAGAGGTCGAACGCGGGCCGCTTGCGTGCCGCGCTCTTCAACGCTCGGGCAGGCGCGCGCGAGGCGATCCGTTGCGTCGGTCGTTTGCGTGGTTTGTTCCGTCGTATGGGCATGAGACTAGAGTGATGAGGCGCCCGGCGTCACGAATAAGTGACGCCACGCGTGGGTGCGCCGGCGAAGTCCGCGACGCGCCGAATAAGGCGCGTTGCGCTCGTGGACGCCGGCGAGATGGTGAGCCGGCCGTGTCTTGGGTGAGCCGACCCTGTCTTGTCGCCCGTGGAGTCCTGATAACAAAATAGCTTGAACCGGGACGGCCATTAGAGCCCCTCATACGCGGCGATGGCGGCCGAGATCGCCAGGACGAGGTCCTCCGGGTCAAGAGTCTCGTCATAGTTGTACAGATCCGGATGCGTGTCGAGATAGGAGGTGTCGAAGCGGCCGGCACGAAAATCCGGCTCCTCCATAATGCGCTTCATGAACAGGATCGTCGTCTTCACGCCGCGCAACACGTACTCCTCCAGCGAGCGGTGCATGCGGCTGACGGTCTCATCCCACGTGCGCCCTCGGACGGTGAGTTTCGCCAGGAGCGCGTCATAGTACGGCGGAACCGAGTAGTCCTTGTAGACGGCCCCATCGATTCGGACGCCGATGCCGCCCGGAGAGAGGTACGCGGTGATGGTGCCCGTCGAGGGTCGGAAGTTGTTGCGGGGATCCTCCGCATTGATCCGGCACTGAATCGCATGGCCCTGCAGCATTACGTCGCGTTGTTTTATCTCGAGCGGTCGGCCCGCAGCGATGGAGATTTGCGACCGCACGATGTCGACCGCGGTGATCTGCTCGGTCACGGTGTGCTCGACCTGGATGCGCGGGTTCATTTCAATGAAGTAGTATTTGCCGTCCGGATCGAGCAGGAACTCCGCCGTGCCGGCATTATCGTAATCGACGGCTTTCGCGATCTCGATCGCCGCCTCGCCCATCTCCTTGCGCAGCTTCTCGCTCAAGACCAACGACGGCGCGATTTCGATCAACTTCTGATGACGCCGTTGAATCGAGCAATCCCGCTCACCGAGATGGATCACGTTGCCGTGCCGATCGCCGAGGAGCTGGAATTCGATATGGTGCGGGCGCTCGACATATTTCTCGATGAACACGCTCCCGTCTCCAAACGCCGCCAGTGCTTCGCGCGACGCCGTCTCCATGTTGGCCCACAACTCTTCATCGGAGCGGACGACCCGCAAGCCGCGCCCGCCCCCGCCGGCGCTGGCTTTGATCATGACCGGGTAGCCGACCTTCCGACAAAACCCGACCGCCTCTTCGGCGCTGACGAGTCCCCCTTCCGTGCCGGGCACGACGGGCACGCCGACCTTGTTCGCCAATTCGCGCGCCTTGATCTTGCTGCCCATGAGGTGGATGGCCTGCGGCGACGGTCCGATGAAGGTGACGCCGGAGGCCTGACACAGATGGGCAAACTCGGCGTTCTCCGACAGAAAGCCGTACCCGGGATGGATCGCGTCCGCGCCGATCCGTTGTGCGAGATCGACGATCTGGTGCATGTCGAGGAAACCTTGGACGGGGCCGGGGCCGACCAGATACGCCTCGTCGGCCTTCTTCACGTAGATGCCGGTGGAGTCCTGCTCGGCATAGATCGCGGCGGTGGCGATGTTCAGCTCGCGGCACGCGCGGATGATCCGCATGGCGATCTCGCCGCGATTGGCGACCAGGATTTTCTTAAACATCACGACCAGAACCCATCAGAATCGCAGGGCTTGTAGAGCCGTGTAAGCTAGCACAAGGGGTTTTGGAATGTCGAGAAGGAAGAGGGCGACGGGGTGACTGGGTGCCTCGCTGTGCTCGCAGAGCGCGCACGATCAGAATATGCTCGCTCGATGCGTGCAGTGGCGAGGCACCCAGTCACCCCGTCGGCTAGGGGAGAGATAAGAGTGCAAGAGAGAAGACGGCGGCTGGCGTGTCTCCTCTCCGTGCTCGCGCAACGCGCGGCCTCGGAAGGCCCTCGTTGGACGCGCGCAATTGAGATGAGACACGCCAGCCCGCCGGGGTTGAGGAAGTTGGGATAAGAAATAGGAAGAGTCAACCGAGTCGAGCGCCTAGCTGTTGCGCACGATCAGAATGTGCTCGCTCTACGGGAAGGGGCGGCTCTTGGCACGCCAGGGGTCGTGTAGGTTCATGGGGAGTGAAAGCGGATGCACTCTAAAGTTTTGTAACATCGGCTGTGCCGGCCGATTGGATCAGTTTCAGGACTGCTATCTCGCTATTTTTCACCTTAAATCTCGCAACGGGCGCCATCCGGACTGACTCATATTCACCCATTTTGATTTTGAGAATTAGGTCGGTTGTTAGCCGGGTGTAGGGATCGGCATTTTTGATATCTTCTGGAAAGTCGTCATTCAAATCCAGAAGAACAAAATCGTATCGGGGCCAACGAAGAGCATCGTATCCTTCTTCGTTTGTCGTAAATTCCCAAGGGTAGCCAAAAACGAGAGGCAGGCCAGATTGTTCCGCCAACACCGGAAGGAGATGAGCTGAGAACGCCCGTTTCGAGGCGTCATTCATTGAAATGGCGAGAGTAGCAATCGCCCCTGAGATTTGCCCCTCGTGAAATAGTCGGGATAAATTTTCAAACGTAAGAACGGTTGGGTCCTTCTCGCGTCTCGGTTGCCTAATGAGGGCACAACCTCTGAGAACCCCCTTCTCGCATTGCGCTAGACTAATGCATGCAATAGATCCGGCAAGAGTATCTAGCTTGCCGATGTGCAAAGCGGGGTAAATCGTTGAAGCAATCTGATATCCTTGCACTCCTCCGATCAATGCAACTACTACAATCATTGAAATGCGTAGCCATCCCTGAGCTGAGCCAAGGACATAGATAAGGAGGCCCACAAAAAGGGCAAGCGCGCCAACAAATCCACGGCGTATGTCTCCGGCTGGGCTGAGACTATGGATTACCAGCGCGGGGAAAAGAATTCCGACACTGAGTGCAACCGCAGCCCAACTTCCTAATGGCTCGCCCCTCCATATTCTAATTCCAAGAATCACGATTGCGCCTCCCGAAACTATAAGTAGTGGCCAGCCTCCTAAGCAACTAAGCAAGTATTCGCTTGTAGCCACCAAGCTGTGTTGTCCCAACCCAACATAGAGATGCGCCATTGACCCAAAAGACGTTAACCAAATCCAATCCGTTAACTCGCTAAACGACGGCAGCCACCAAGCCACCACCAGCGCGTTAAAATATAGCACATAATAGATGTACAAAGATAAGCGTTGCCATTTGATGACCAAATGCCCGGCGGCACAATACAAAGCTACCGCAAGGACTACCATAGTGATGCGGTTGTCCGTAAGCTTTGGCACGAGGATATCGATCGAGAGTAAACCGAGAGCACTGCAAGCCAGAAGACCAATGGCCCATACGTCTTTCTTCGGCACTAGTTGGCATCGCAGCAGGTAGGCGATGATACCGATGGCTGGAACGATTGAAGCTAGCAATGATTCAACCGGCCGAGTGCAAAAAGCCAAGGCGAAATACGTAGCCGAAGCCCAGGCGTGAATGCTCCGCTTTGATCTCAAATAATAAGTCAAATGGCAAATGGCTGCCGTGAACATCGCCAGAAGAAAAATCTCGGAATAGAACACCACTGAATAATTAAACACCCATGGCAATGTTGCGGTTAAAACTACACTCGCAATGGCTGCTGCCGGTGGCAGGAATTGCCTGAACAGCAAGAGTAGATACAAAGATAACAACCCGAAAATTGCTGAAGTTGTGCCTGCAACTGCCCCATGGAGTTCTCCGTTGTTCAAAAACAAGAAGGGAACTGAGGCAAGAGGAAAGACAATCGGTCGCCAGCCACGTGAGAAGTAGCAAGTACGGAGGCCAAAGAACAAGCCGTTGCGCTGAAGTGAATGATAGCATTTCTGAGCTGTCTGAAGGTAATTCGCAGCATCATCGTGCGGCAACCAACCATTTTCGTTGTTCCATGCAAGATTCATCAATACGAGGACAACAGGCAAAAGGACGAGTAAAGTGGACGCCTTCAGTAAGGGACGCTGTG
Source organism: Nitrospira sp. Vd2 (assembly GCF_979581665.1). Taxonomy (NCBI): domain Bacteria; kingdom Pseudomonadati; phylum Nitrospirota; class Nitrospiria; order Nitrospirales; family Nitrospiraceae; genus Nitrospira; species Nitrospira sp. Vd2. The sequence continues at coordinate 43,572 of NZ_CEFZSK010000019.1, forward strand.
ATTCGCCATATAAATCGTTTCTTGAGTTATTCATCATATTGCCGCTTAACCAGTTCCGGACACACCAACGTCTTCTTCACGGATACAGCGCGGTGATTCATTAACGCTGCTCTAAGCTTTGCCGGCTCCTACCCCCCCC
>NZ_CEFZSK010000020.1:0-39475 GCF_979581665.1 Nitrospira sp. Vd2
TACCTGAGGACACCACCAATGCACAACTTATTCCACGTACTTCAGAGACAGGACATTAGTATCAGGCTGTGGAACTCCTCCTCTATTCGCTCGGAATGAAAGATCCCGGGCGCCTGCTCCGTCCCTACACATTCGCCTCTCTATTCGTCCTAGTCGCGCTCATCCTCACGCACGTCTTTGACCCCTGGTTCGAGGGCGCCAAATTCGTGCTGCCGTGGGTCGCGATCGTCATCGTGTCCTGGTATGCCGGGACCGGGCCTGGATTGGCTGCCACAGCGTTGGCGACGCTGGGCGTTCTGTACTTTACGCTACCGTCGCTGCAGTCGTTTGCTGTCGAGCATCCCCACGATGCTGTCCGTCTTCTAGCCTTTTCCAGCGTGAGTCTTATGCTCGTATGGTTCACCTCCCAGACTCATACTCTCTTCGATCGTCTGCGGAAGGCGAACGAGCAGTTGCGCCGAGAAATCGCGGAACACCATCAGACTCGCGAGGCATTGCGTGAGAGCGAGGAGATGCTGGCGACAGTGTCGACACTCTCCGGGATCGCAATTATCGCCGCCGATTCTGAGCAACGGCTGATGTATGCCAATGCCCGGTGGGCCGAATTGGCTGGCACGACCGTGACGGAGGCCACGGGGACTCGCTGGACAGACTCTGTGCATCCCGACGATCGCGAGCAGGTGACAAGGGCGTGGGAGGTCGCAGTGGACAGACGGACCTCGTTTCACATTCAGTGCCGGCTACGAGGTGCGCGGCCCGAGCGTATCGTGTGGGTTGCCGCCGCCGGAGCGATGCTCGGTGCGAAGCATGGAGAAGGCCCGTGCGTCGTAGCGGCGATGACGGACATCACCACTCTCAAAGACGGCGAGGAGTCGCTGCACCGCCTTGTCGCCGAAGCTCATGAACGCGAGGAGCAACTCCGCCTCAAGCAGGACCAATTGATCCAGGCGGGAAAGCTCGCCACGATTGGCGAGATGGCGACCTGCATTACCCACGATCTCAACAATCCCCTCAACAACATCAGTCTGTTCGTCGGTAACCTGGAGGACACGATCAAGCGCGGCGCCTATGAGCCACAGCAGGCCTTGGAGGCGCTGCGTTTCGTTCAGCAGCAGGTCCGTCGAGCGGCGGAAATCGTCTCGCATCTTCGGATCTTTGCAAGACGGAGCGATCCACGGCGCGATCTCTGCTCGCTCCACGACGTGATTGAAACCGCGTTGTCATTCGTGCGCGAGCCGCTGACGCAGGCGACCATTGACGTCGCGTTGGACTTGGCCGCTGCTGAGCCGGTCGTGACCGGCAACGCGACCCAGCTGGAGCAAGTGTTCGTCAATCTCTTGCTCAACGCCCGAGATGCCATGATCCATACCGATCATCGTGCCATTCGCATTCGCACCACCCTTATCGGCGCGGACGTAGAAGTGGTGGTGGACGATACGGGGCCCGGGGTACCGGCTGATTTGGTGGAGCGCATCTTCGAGCCGTTCTTTACGACGAAACAGGCGGGCACGGGGACGGGTTTGGGGCTGTCGATCTCCTCGACGATCATCGCCGCGCATCACGGGACGATCAGTGTCAGTCGGGCGCCCGGCGGCGGGGCGCGCTTCATCTTGCGGTTGCCCTTGGCCGTCGAGTGACGGTGCAGTGGTTGGAAGGCGGCCGCGCCAGTGGCCGGACCTACCCGACAGCCTGTTCTGCTAATCGTAGCGTATACAGGTAGTGATACAGTCCTTTTCGTGCCATCAGCGAAACGTGATCGCCTTGCTCGACGAGCCGTCCCTTGTTCAACACGAGAATGCGATTGGCCCGTTGAACCGTCGTCAGGCGGTGGGCGATCACGAAAGTCGTCTTCCCCGCCATCAGCCGCTCCAGCGCTTCCTGCACCAACCGTTCCGACTCGGTATCCAAGGCCGAGGTCGCCTCATCGAGCATCAAGATGCGTGGATTCTTCAAGATCGCGCGCGCGATGGCCAAGCGCTGTCGCTGACCACCGGAGAGGTTCACGCCCTTTTCTCCGACGACGGTGCGATAGCCGTCGGGCAGTGCCGTGATGAATTCATGGGCGTTGGCGGCACGGCTCGCATCGATGACGTCCTGTTCGCTCGCCTCCTCGCGCCCGTACCGGATGTTGTCGAGAATCGTGCCGCCGAAGAGGATCGTCTCCTGGGGAACCAGCGCGATTTGGCGATAGAGCGTGTCGATCCGCACATCGCGAAGATCGTGGCCATCGATCGCGATCTGACCTGAGCCGGGATCGTAGAAGCGGTGGAGGAGATTGATCAGCGTCGTTTTCCCCGCGCCCGTCGGTCCGACGAGCGCGACCACTTCTCCGGGGGTCGTCTCGAACGAGATGTCGGCCAAGATCGGCTGTCGTGGATCGTAAGCGAAGGACACGTGCGACACGACGACATGGCCCGAAATCGGGGGCAGCGCGATCGCGTCCTGGCGATCCCGCACCTCGGGCTGCGTATCGAGAATGTCAAACACCCGATGCATTGCCCCCTGCGCTTCCTTCAATTGGGCGAAGACGCGCGCGGCCGATCCAAACGGGCCGATGAGAATCCCGGCAAAGAGTACGAACGCGAACAAGTCACCAGGCGACACCGTTCCCTCGATGACCTGTCTGCCGCCGTACCACAAGACGGCCGCGGCGGCGGCAAACGTGAAAAAGGTGATGGTCGGGATGAAGACGGCCAGGACGCGTGCACGCCGAAGCGCCAATTGAAGCGCGAGGTGGACGTACGAGCTGAACCGGACTTCCTCGCGCCGCGTCTGCACGAACGACTTGACCACCCGAATGCCGCTGATGACTTCTTCAACGAGCGTCGTAATGGAGGCCGTCTGGTCTTGGATCGTCGTCGACAACGCCTTCAACTGTTTGCCAAAGGCACGGGCCACGAGGACGAGCAGCGGCAGCAGGAGGAGGATCAGCGCGCAGAGCCGCCAGTTCATCACGAGAAGGAACGCGATGCCGCCCACCAGGGTGACGAGCTGTTTGCTCGAGTCGATCGGGGTCTCGGTCAGGGTGGTCTGAACGACGTTGATGTCGTTCATGAGCCGGGAGAGAATTTCGCCGGTTCGATGTCGAGCGAAGAAACTGAGCGAGAGTTGCTGCACATGCGCGAAGACGTGCGTGCGAAAGCCGGTCACGACATGCTGAGACACCCAAGCGGTCACGTAACTGTGGCCGACGGACAATAGGCCCTGGACGACGATGAGCGCGAGAAACACGCCGATGGAACGCGTCATCGCGGGCAGATTGCGTTGCACCGTGATCTGATCCCACAGCACCCCCGCCATTCGGATCAGGGCAAGGTTCAGCGCGGCGACCGCCATGACGAGCAGCGCGGCGAGCAACATTTTCGGGAGATACGGCCGGATGAAGGGATAGAAGCGACGGTAGTAGGACATCTGGCTCAATCGGCGGTCATGCGGACGAACCATCGGCTTTGTGCCGGGCACAGGTGGCAATGAATCCAGGCGTCGGAAAAGGAGAGACTCACATCGCGGCGGACAATCGAACTGGCTTCGCGCGGGTCGACTTCGCGCAAATCGGCGGCGGCGCGGGGGCGCTCGGCATCAATGACAGTTACAGTTGGGCGATCGAGACGATCAGATTTCTATTGAGCGACACGAATGCAGCACGGTCGGTGTCATTGACGACGACATCCGTCAAGTTGATGAACAACCGCTGCTCTTCGTTGATGGCATCGGAGACGCGGTTCCGCATGGGAGGAATCAGGAAATCGCCGATATAGGTGCCGTTGACGGTCCGCACCTGAATCCGGACCTTCTTCCCATCGCTTTTCCCTTCGGCCACATCAACCTCCCGGTAATGGGTGGCACTCCGCCTAACTGCGTCGGCGTAAGAACTTTTGGCGTCGCCGCAACTTTCGGTGCTTGTGCTTGCGCATCTTCTTGCGACGCTTCTTCAGGACACTCGACATTGAGACCTCAACGAGGCAGTGGTTGATGCACGCGGGCACACTTCAACCGGCGCGCAAAAAACGTGAACTGGTAACATATGTGTGCGAAAGCTGTCAAGGGAATGAATGACCTCCGTCGTGACTGCGCTGGACTCCTCGCTTGCTTGACGACATCTCGAGCCGATTTTTATACTGCCGCATCTCTATGCGTAGACCTCTGTATCCTGCGATCATCCTCGTCCTCGTTGTATCCGTGGCCGCTGCGTGCGGATCGAAAGGGCCGCAGTACCCGGAGGATCACGCCCGTTATGTCCGTCTCGACCAGGCGATGGAGTCATTGAGAAAGGCCTACACCAAGCGGGATTTGAGCGGAATGGAGGCCCTCATGTTGCCGAACGAGGCGGCCGATCGGGTGCTGCACGATTCGAAGAAGGATTTCGACGAGTTCCGGGAGATCGCCCTCGACTTTTCCATCGAGCGCGTCGTGATCGACGGAGACCGCATCGACGTGTACCTGCACTGGCAGGGGCAGTGGAAGCGCGATCCCGCCGAGACGGGCTTCCGGGATCGCGGCCATGGGTTGCTTCGGTGGACGGGAATGCAGTCTATTCTGTTATCCGGCGTCGGAGGGGATGTCCCGTTCGGGATCGCGATGCGGCGGACAGTGCCGCCCGCTCATTCAACAGGAAGCCCGCCATCTTGATCGACCTCGCGCTCACCGTGCCGATCCTGCCCGCTCACGCCACGCTGTCCTAATGGTCATCTGATGGCTCGGGCTCAATCAGAGGAATCGGATTTTCTCGTCATCGGCAGCGGGGTGGCCGGCTTGCGGGCCGCGATCGAACTCGGCCGTCATGGCCGTGTCATGATGTTGACCAAGGGCCATCCACTCGAGAGCAGCTCAATCTACGCCCAGGGCGGGGTGGCCGTTGCCTTGAGCGAAGAAGATGACGTCGCCATTCATCTCACGGATACGTTGAAAGCCGGCCGCGGGCTCTGCCGAAAAGAGGCAGTTCGCGTCCTGGTGGAAGAGGGCCCTCGGCGGATTCAGGAACTCATCCGATGGGGCGCCCGCTTCGACAAGATCGGCGGCAAATTTGCCTTCGCGCGAGAAGCCGCGCACAGCCGCAGCCGAATCCTCCGCGCCCGAGGCGATGCGACCGGCAACGAAATGGTGCGGGTCCTCATGGCCCAAGCGCGTCGCTCGAAATCCATCGAATGGCTGGAGCGACACTTTACCATCGATCTTGTGATCGGTGACGGTGCGGTGCGCGGCGCTTTGGTTCTCAATGAGGACACCAACGATCGGTTGATACTGGCAGCCCGGGCTGTCGTGCTGACGACAGGCGGCAGTGGGCAGGTCTACGCCCGGACGACGAATCCGCCGAATGCCACCGGCGACGGCATGGCGATGGCGTTCCGGGCGGGCGCGGTGTTGGAGGATATGGAGTTCGTGCAATTCCACCCCACCGCGCTGTACTTGCCCTCGAGCCCTCCGTTTCTTCTGTCGGAAGCGATTCGCGGAGAAGGAGGCGTCCTCCGGAATATCAAAGGCGAACGGTTCATGAATCGCTACCACGCGTCGGCTGAATTAGCGCCGCGCGATATCGTCGCGCGGGCGATCTGGGCTGAAATGGCGGCGACGCGATCCCGCTATGTGTACCTCGATATCACGCATCTGAGCGCCTCGTTCATCAAACAGCGGTTCCCGACGATCTATTCCACATGTCTACGGTATGACATCGACATTACCGAAGAGTGGATCCCGGTCTCTCCGAGCGCGCATTACCACATGGGCGGCGTTAAAACCGATATCAATGGCGCCACAACGTTAGCGGGACTCTACGCCGCAGGCGAAGTAGCGTGCACCGGCGTCCATGGAGCCAATCGGCTGGCCAGCAACTCGTTGCTCGAAGGGTTGGTCTTCGGGGCACGGGCGGCGGAGGCGGTGGTTCGCGACAGTCGTCATCCAAGAACGGCGCGTGAGCTGCCCACGCTCGCCGACCTTGACGGGCAGCAGGTCTGTCAGCTCGAGGATGCCGATAAACTCAGGAGTTCGTTGCGCCGGCTCATGTGGGGCAAAGTCGGAATCGTGCGGTCACGTGACTCGCTCACGGCCGCCGTGGCGCAGCTTTCACGATGGGATCGGCTTGTCTCGCGTCCATTCGTGAGTCGGCGGGAGCTCGAGGTCAAGAATATGATCCATGTTTCCCGGTGCATTGCCGAGGCGGCACTTTGGCGGGAAAACAGTGTGGGCGCCCACTATCGGTCTGATTATCCGGAAGTGAAGGGATTAGGATGGAAGCAACACAGCCGGCTGAAGCGGGATGACGCTACGGGAGTTGGACCCCTGACACTGCCACGGCTCTCGGCCAGGTCGGTGAAGAAAACGCCTTGATGGTGATCGACTCCGGGATGCGGCGTTCACCGAACAGCCGATAGTACCGCAACACCTTTTTCACATAATGACGCGTTTCCCGGATTGGAGGGAGCGTGTCATACTGTTCCACGCGTGTCGCCCCCGCATTATACGCGGCGAGCGCCAACGGCAGATTGCCGTTGAACCGATCGAGCAAATAGCGTAAGTATCGCACCCCGCCTGCGATATTCTCCTCCGGGTCGAACGGATCGTGAATCTCCAGCCGCTGCGCGGTTTCCGGCATGAGCTGCATGAGGCCGATCGCCCCCGCCCGTGATACCGCTTCCGGATCGAAATCGGACTCCACCTTGATCACGGCACTCACCAGTGCAGGATCGAGCCGATGGCGACGGGAGTGATGCGCGATCGTTCCTTCCAGGTCGCGAAGCGGAAGGCGACTGCGGACTCGGCTGGTCCCCAAGTCGACTTTGGCAAAGGTGTCATCGCTCGGCACGTTCGTGAAGGCAATCACGCCTTGGCGGTCGATTTTTCGATACACCTCCTGTGTCGCGTTTGCATCAAACGATAAAACGAACTGGCCGATGAAAAAGGTGGCCAACGCGGCGGAACGCAGGACGGTGTCGTGCCGAAGCATGGTCATAACCATAGCAGCGGTTGCCAGAAGCGTCAAAAACCTTTGTTAAATCAATGACTCAAGGAGTGTCGGAAGCCTGGCCTGGAAGAGAGTGTGCAGTCGGGACGTGATAGCACCCGGGGTGTGCGCCCCTATCCGTGTCCCATCGATGTGAGAAACCGGCATAATCTCCATTGTGGTGTTCGTCAGGAAGCACTCATCTGCGTTGAGCACCTGATCCGGGGAATAGCGGCCTTCTTCGACATTTAAGTCGGCCTCCTCGGCGAGCGCCAATACGACAGAGCGGGTAATGCCATCGAGGATCCCGCAGCCCACCGAGGGCGTGCGCACGATGCCGTCTGCGACGAAAAAAATATTGCTCGTGGTGCATTCCGTCACAGCCCCCTCGGTATTGAGCATGATTGCATCGAAGGCTCCGCGTGCGAGTGCCTCTCGTTTCGCAAGGATGTTGTTTAAGAAGTTCAACGACTTGATCTGCGGCGAGAGCGCGGAAGGATGGTTGCGGCGCGTCTCGGCGATCGTCAGTGTGACACCTGCCTCGTACCACTCCGGTCGGTATTGCGGGAGGGGCGTCGCGACGATGACGGTCGTGGGGGTCCGGCACAGGGCAGGATCGAGCCCGATTTTTCCCGGGCCCCGGGATACCGTGATGCGAACGTAGGCGTCGAACAAGTCATTTCGTATGAGTGCTTCATGCAGCAGCGGAGCCCAGTCCTTTTCGAAAAGGGGAAGCGGAAGGCCGATCAATTCTGCCGAACGGGATAGGCGCGCGAGGTGACGACGGAGGAGAAAAATCTTTCGCTGATAGGCCCGCAAGGTTTCGTAGACGCCATCGCCATACAAAAATCCATGGTCGAAGACGGAGACCGTGGCTTGATCCTCAGGAATGAAGCGATCGTTTAAGAAGACCCACATGGTGGCCCAAGTGCTTGGATAGCTGCGGCCGCTTTGAACAGCGTTTCCTCGTATTCGCGTTTGGGGTCGGAATCCGCGACGATCCCTGCTCCCACTTGGAGGTAACCGCGGTCTTTGGTTAAGAGCAATGTGCGAATCAGGATATTGAAGTCGAGATCACCGCTCCAACTGAAATAGCCGATGGACCCGGTGTACGGACCGCGCCGAACCGGCTCGAGGGCATCGATGATTTCCATACACCGGATCTTTGGAACGCCTGTGATCGTCCCGCCGGGAAACATCGCGGCGAGCAAGTCGAATCCATCCACTCCGTCGCGAAGCTGACCCGTCACGTTTGACACGATGTGTGAGACGTGCGAGTAACGCTCCAGCGCCATGAATTCATCGACCCGCACGGAGCCATACCGACACACGCGGCCGAGGTCATTCCGCTCCAGATCCACCAGCATGACGTGCTCCGCCCGCTCTTTTACGTTGGCGAGAAGCTCCTCGCCGAGTCGCCGGTCGTCATCGGCCGTCCCGCCTCGTGGCCGCGTCCCGGCAATCGGTCGCGTATCGGCTCGCTTGCCTACGAGACGAACGAGCCGTTCAGGCGAGCCGCTCACGAGACTGAAGGGGCCGAGTTGGAGCAAAGCCGAAAACGGCGACGGATTGACAGCACGCAGGCGCCCGTACAGGTCGACCGCCCGTTGGTGTACCGAGCGATTGTCGCCCGGCCATTGCACCGTGAATCGATGCGAGAGATTGGCCTGATAGATGTCGCCGGCCTCGATGAACCGCTGGCAGTGTCGCACCAGGCTTTCATACTCTTCGGGACTCTGCCCAACCGAGATGTGCAATGGACTGGAGGGAAAAGCGGCGAAACTAGAGTTATGGGCGAGAAGCCGAGCGTGGCATGCCAGTAGCCGGTCGCATCCCTCACGGTAGAGTTTTTCCCTTGGCTCTGCTTCGAAGCGCTCGAGGGGCGGCATAAAAATGATCTGCGACAAGGCGCGCTCATGGTCGATGGCGACGATCACATCGTGAAAAAGAAAATGGAGATCCGGAAATCCGAGGTCGTCCTTGCCGGCAAGGTGCAGCCGTTCGAAGCGGGGGGCCAGATCGTAACTCACGACGCCCACGGTTCCGCCGATGAACGGCGGCAGATTGGCAGGCCGCTGAACATGCGACTTCCGGAGCAAATCCACGAGCACTGCCCACGGATCGCCAATGGCGCGAATCGTCCCGGTTTCCGGACGAGACCATTCATAGTGATCGCCTTTGCCGCTAAAGACCAGATAAGGCTGCGACCCCAAGAACGAATAACGCCCGACGCGTGAGCCAGGGACTCCACTTTCGAGAAGAAAGGAAGGGGCTGTCGGATGTGTGAGGCGGCGGTAAAGGGCATACGGGCTGTCATGCACAGCCTCTGTCGTCAGGACGAGGGGCTGGGGCGCGCCTCGAAGATACGCCGACTCAGAGGGTGAGATCATGGCATCAGCGGGAGTGAGCATCGGATCGGTCATTCTGCCTACCGAACCTCGCGCATGCAACACTTTTGGCCAACCATATGAATAACCACCCGTTGTGACGGACGAACGCCGTTGCCTACGTGCCGTTCCTCAGAAGACGACGCCCGGATATCGATAGATACTGATACCTAAGTGAACAATCAGTTGTCATGATGGCATTGCTATTGGGGAGGTCATCATGAAATGCACGCGCTGCGACGGGCTCATGATCGTGGATTACTACATTGATATGGAAGATGATCAAGGGACGCACTGGCTGCGGGCCTGGCGCTGTATGGCCTGCGGCGAGGTCGTCGATCCCGGTATATTGCGGCGTCGGCTCGTCCGGAATGCGGCCTTGCCGGGATTTGTGGAACGGGTCTCCGGCCGCCGGAAGTCGACTCGTACGGTTCAAATCGTTCCGTTGTCCTGACCCGGATCCCTCGCTCCTTGACGTACGGGAGCCAACGTGAGGGGCAAGGGGCGGAGCTTTGCCTTGACAATCCCCCTCCTGGTTTGGTTCAATAACGCGCCTTCTTGGCTCAACGTCCGAGATGCGTTGATTCCATGTCCTCGGCCGATCCCTTTTATGCAGGCTTGGGGCAAGCCGTCCGTCTTGGAACGGAATTGCTTGCCTCGGTCGTCGTCGGGGGCGGGCTGGGCTGGTTGGCAGACACCTACCTTTTTGCATCGGCACCCTGGGGCCTGGTGGTAGGGCTGGTTCTCGGCGTGGCTGCCGGAATCCTGAATGTCTACCGCGCGTCTCAGCGCTGGGGTTCCGATCGCGGCACCGCGTAGGTTCATCGTCAACGCAATCAGTCGAAGCGAAGTCTGACGCCATGGAAAATCCACTCCATCCGTTTGAGCTGCATAATTTCGTCGACCTCTCTCTCTTCGGCCTCGATATTTCGATTAACAAAGCCGTACTGCTGATGTGGATTGTCTTAGCCCTCGTCGCGGGACTCTTCATCGCCGCAGCCTCATCCCGACGTTTGGTGCCGACCAAGCTCCAAAGCGGTGCGGAACTGCTCGTCGACTTCATCAGGGGCATGATCCTGGACACGATGGGGAAGGACGGGTTGAAATTCTTTCCGTTCGTCGCCGCGCTGTTCTTGTTTATTCTGTTCTCCAACCTGCTCGGTCTCATTCCAGGATCGTACACCGTCACAAGTCAGATCATCGTGACCGCCGCGTTTGCGATCACGGTGTATACCCTCAGCCTGATCGTCGGATTTGTTCGACATGGCATCAAGTTTCTCGGGATCCTCGTGCCGCCCGGCACGCCGGGCTGGCTGCTGCCACTCATGATGCCGATCGAGTTGATCAGCCAACTAGCGAGACCGATCTCGTTGGCCGTCCGACTATTCGCCAACATGACGGCTGGGCACGTGATCCTCGGCGTACTCTTCGGCTTGGCAATCGCTGGCGGGGCGCTCATCGGATGGTTGCCGTTTGCCTTTACCATTGCCATGAACGCGCTGGAAGTCGGTATCGCGTTCATCCAGGCCTATATCTTCACCGTCCTCACCTGCGTCTACTTGGGCGATGCCATGCATCTCCATGGGCACGAAGGCCACGAGGCACATTCGCACTGAGTGCGAACTTTTTAGAAGGAGGAAAGGGAGACAATGGATTCTGCAGCGTCAGCATTGTTGGGTATGGGAATGGCCGCAGCCGGTTTTGCGGGCGCGGGCGTCGGCATCGGATACATTTTTGGAAAGATGATCGAAGCGGTGGCGCGGCAACCGGAGGCCGAAGGCCGGGTGGGCAAGTATATGTGGATCGGCTTCGCGCTCGTCGAAGCGATTGCGCTATACGGGTTGGTCATTGCGTTCATCATCATGGGGCTCCGCAAGTAGCGCATACGAGAGGGGAAGGCTATGCCACAGTTTGAGAGCCATTTCTTTTCGTCCCTGCTGTTTTGGGAGCTGGTGTCGTTCGGCATCTTGCTCTGGGTCCTCTACAAGTATGCCTGGCCGCCGATCCTCGACACGCTCGAGACGCGGGAACGGAAGATCCGCGAAAGCTTGGAGCAGGCCGAGCGTCACCGCGTGGAGGCCGAACGCAAGATGCAGGAGTATGAGGCCAAGTTGGCGGCTGCGTCACGCGAAGCGGAAGCGGTCCTGGCTCAAGCCAAGGAGCGGGCGCAGCGGCTGTGGGATGAGAACGAGCAGCGGTTGGTGACGGAGGCGGAGCGTGTGAAAGCCGATGCGGCTCGTGAGATCGAGCATGAGCGCCGCAAAGCGATTCAAGAGATTCGCGCTCACGCAACAGACCTGGCCCTCCTGGTCGCTGAGAAGGTGGTGGAGCGCAGCCTCACCGACGCCGACCACCGTCGGATGGCCGATGAAGCGCTTGCCGCCGTTTCGAAGGTCTACGGTCGCTGACCCGGGGCGGCGTTCGCGCCGCCCGGCCGGTATCCTTCGAGATCGACCGTCACGAACCGGAATCCCAGCCTTTGCAAATCCCTGCTGATTCGGTCCCGGCGGCGCTGATCCTCCATCAACAGTCGTCCGGCGTCGTCGAGCTCCAGTCGGGCGATCTCGCCGTGATCTCGCACACGGAACTGTGTGAACCCTTCATTGAAGAGGACCGCTTCGGCGTGTTCCACACGATGCAATCTTTTCACGGTGATCATCGTGCCATGAGGAATACGGGACGATAAGCACGCCGCAGCCGGCTTGTCCCAATTCGAGAGTTTCAACTCCTTGGCCAGCGCGCGCACCTCCGTCTTCCCGATTCCCGCTTCAACCAGCGGGCTGCGCACCCCCCATCGCCGGGCCGCCTGAAGCCCGGGGCGGTCGTCGCTCAGGTCGTCGAGGTTCGTACCGTCGACGATGACGTTCGCCTCAAGTTCTGGCTTCAAGTGGCTGATCAATTCGTACAGGTCTGTCTTGCAATGAAAGCAGCGATCCGCCTCATTCCGCACGAAGGCCGGAATTTTCAGCTGATCCGTCTCAACGATCAGATGCCGCGCACCAATTTCCTCCACCACGCGCTTGGACTGCTCGAGCTCTCGTTCGGGAAAGGTCGGTGAGACGGCCGTCACGCCGACCGCCTGTGCTCCCAAGCACGCGTGCGCGACCTTCAGGACTACCGTGCTGTCAATGCCGCCCGAGTAGGCGACCAATACGCTGCCCATTTCCTTGAGCGTGTCTTCCATTCGCCTGAGTTTGTCGAGCAGCAAGGTCGGGCCGTTCATGACTTGATCTTGGCTTTGGCTTGGTTCGCCACGACAACCAAGGCGTAGCGCTGTGGGTGAAGGTATTGCTTGGCGACACGCATCACGTCGTCTTTGGTCACTTGCTCGATGAGTTTTGGGTATTTCGTGAAGTAATCGAGCCCCAATCCGTACAACTCCACGAGAGCCAACACCTCCGCCAATTTTTGAACCGTATCAAGGCGCAACGGGAAGCTACCGATCAAGTAGGCCTTCGCATCCGCCAATTCTTGATCGCTCACCGGCGCTTCCCGAATCCGATTGATTTCCGTCAGCACGCCGGCGATCGCCTGGTTGGCGGCCTCGTTGCGCGTCTGCAAGCTGACCACGAAGGGGCCGGGCAGGAGATTCGCCTCGAAATGGCTGCCGACATGATACGCCAGCCCTTGACTGTCCCGAATGGAATCCATCAGCCGTGAGGAAAACCCACCGGCGCCCAGAATGTAATTCATAACGGTGACGGCATAATAATCGGGATTCGTCCGACTGATGCCGACGTGCCCCATGACGACCGTTGCCTGGGTCAAATCCTTGTCGATCAGCTTGACAATCGGCTTCTCTAATCCATGCGCCGGGGAAGGAAGCCGGGAGGCCGTCTCCCCGCGCTTCCATGCCCCGAAGCGCTTGACGATCTGCGCGCGCGCCTGCTCAACGGTCAAATCGCCGACCACGACGAGAATCGTTTGGTTCGGCACGTACTCGCGGCTATAGAACTGCAACACGTCCAACCGTTTGATCTTCGGCAACGTGTCCTCCGTCCCGTTGACCGGCCACCGATACGGATGGTTGGCGTAGACGAGCTGCTTGAAGGCCTTGGCGGCGACCTGACCCGGATCTTCACGTTCGCTCTGAATTTCCCCGAGGATCAGCCCTCGGACGCGCTCGAGCTCCTGGTCGGGGAAGGCCGGATGCAACAGGATATCACTGAACAACTCGAAACCAAGTTCGGTATCCTTCTTCAGAACGCGCGCGGACGCGACGGTAAAATCCTCTGCCGCCTTGGCTTGCAGCGTGCCGCCGACGAACTCGATCTGCTCGGCGATCTGTTTGGCCGACCGCGTCGTCGTGCCTTCGTCCAGTAAGCCTGCAACGAGGTTTGCCAAGCCCGCTCTGTCCGGAGGATCGTGAGCGGCACCGGTCTTAATCAGCGCATGCAGATGAACGATCGGCAGTGCATGCTGTTCCAGAACCAGCACGGTCAGCCCGTTGGGAAGGACAAAACGAACCGGATTGATCTCGGCAGCCCCAAGGCTGCGAGCGGAGGAGAGTAGGAGCAGGCACGCCAACATCAGCCGCGCCGGCCAGCAGAGAGCACACCTCAACCTCATGATTGCCCCTCCGGTCCCTGACCGGATTCACCGGGGGTTGGAACGAGAATGCCGACGGTTCGCGCGTCCGGAATCAAGTATTGCCGAGCGACGCGCTGAATATCCTGTGCCGTGACGGTTCGGATCCGTTCCAAGAATTTGTCGATCTGTTTCCAGCCCGCTCCAACCGATTCCGCCTGCCCCAGCAGCATGGCTTGGCGAAAGTTGGAGTCTTGACCGAAAATGTAGTCCGCCTCTACCTGGTTCTTGGCGCGCTGCAATTCCTGATCAGTGGGCGGCGTCTGTTGCAGCCGCTCGAATTCTCGGTAGAGCGCCTCCTCGACCTCTTCAAATTTCACACCGGGCCGCACCATGGCGAAGCAATAGAAGAGCTGCGGCTCGGTCTGCAGCACGCTGTACTCCGCGCCGACCGCGAGCGCGATCTTCTGCTCGTACACGAGGCTGCGATACAGCCGCGAGCTCTTGCCGTGCGAGAGGATCGATTCGAGAATCGTCAAGGCATACGCATCGTCGCTGGCATAATTCGGCGCGCGGTACCCGGCCATGACGAACGGCAATTCGGCGGGACGTTTCAGAAGAAAGCGCCGCTCGCCGCGCTGCTCCGGTTCGACCACGCGCTGCGGCGGCGGCATCGGACCCTTCGGGATGGGCTCGAACAGCCGTTTGATCGTGGGAAGGAGCCCGTCGGCTTTGATGTCACCTACGATCACCAGCGTCGCATTGTTCGGGCTGTAATGGGTGTCGTAGTAATTCTTGAGATCCTCGAGCGTCATGGCGTTGAGGTCCGAAAACCAGCCAATGACAGGCCAGTGGTACGGGTGCATGAGAAACGATTGTGCAAACAACATCTCGACCAGGGCCGACTGCGGGTCGTCCTCGGTCCTCAGCCGGCGTTCTTCTTTGACGACTTCTCGCTCCAGTTGAAATTCCTTGTCGTCGAGCATCAAGCCCTGCATCCGGTCCGCCTCCAGCGCCAGCGCGAGGTCGACTCGGTCGGCAGCCAAATTCTCGAAGTAGGCCGTGAAGTCCTGACTGGTAAACGCGTTATCATTGCCGCCGTTCTTACGGATGGTGCGGGAAAACGTCCCTTTGGGATTGTGTTCCGTCCCCTTGAACATCATGTGCTCGAGCATGTGCGACAGCCCGGCGCGACCCATCACTTCATTGCGGCTCCCGACCTTGTACCAAATCTGGACGGTGACGACCGGAGCTTTGGCATTTTCCACCAGCAACACTTTGAGACCGTTGCTCAAGATAGACTCATGGACATTGGATAGCCCCTCGATTTGCATCGAATCGGCGGCGGCCGCCGCCCAGATCGCGAGGATCAGCAAAGAGACAGCGAAAAGCTTTGTGGGGACATCGCGTCGAAACCGACATGCGGTCATATTATCCGTGTGCCGAGACGGCTGGCGTGCGGGTCAGCGGAGGTGGAGGAATAAGGCCAAGCTGTCCACATGCCCCCAATACGTCTCGTCCTTTGCTTTTTCGTATGAAGACGTCAAACCCCGAGCTTCTGAGTTGCGTTTGAAACCGCTCGACGACCGCGTCCTCGGGCCGTCGATACGAACTGCCGCCAAACGCGTTGAAGGCAATAAGATTGATCTTGCACCGCATACCGCGCAGGAGTTTCGCCAGCCGCCTGGCGTCCTCCAGGCTGTCATTCACATCGGCGAGCAACACATATTCAAAGGTGAGTCGGCGATGCGGCGCCAGCGGATAGGCGCGACAAGCGGCGAGGAGCTCCGCGAGCGGGTGCAGACGATTTGCGGTCGGCATCAGTCGATCGCGCTGCTCGGACGTCGTCGCATTGAGGGAGATCGCCAGATTGACGCCCAACGCGGCCAGTTCCGGCATCCGGCTTGCCAGACCGGCGGTCGAAACAGTGATCCGGCGGGGTGAGAAGCCGAATCCCCACGTCGAATTTGTGATTCGCCCAAGCGCGTCACGGACGGCCTCCACGTTGGCTAATGGTTCCCCCATGCCCATGAAGACGAGATTCGTGATCGTTTCGTCCGGTTTGAGATGATCCTGAACGGCGAAAAGCTGCTCGGTGATCTCGTGCGCCTGAAGGTTGCGTTTCAAACCCATCGTGCCAGTCAAGCAAAACGTGCAATCGAGGGTGCAGCCGACTTGCGTCGAGAGACAAAGCGTCAAGCGGCGCCCCTCGGGGATCAGGACCGCCTCCACGTGAAGGCCGTCTTCGAGCGCGATGAGAAATTTCCGTGTGCCGTCGGAAGCGATCAGTTCCCGCACATCCTGCCGGCGCCCGATTGTCGCGATTGAGGCGAGCCGCTCGCGATCCGCTTCCGATAGATCGGTCATGTCCTGAATTCGGCGGCTACGATGGCGGTAGAGCCACCTCAGCACCTGAGTGGTTCGAAACCGTGGCCAGCCGAGGGACTCAAGGAGCTCTTGGAGCAGGCGAGGACTAAGAGCGAGAAGATCGAGTGGTGTGTCTTGTTGAGGACGAGCAGCGGTCGCGGCACGCATGACGTGAGCCTAACACAGCGGGAAAATCGGTGACAAGCAAAGGCCGCGTGGAACAAGAGGACCATGCGTGGACCTCGCTAGGGGCCTTTGTTATAATCTGCGCATCCCTGCTGGCGCGTGGTTGACGACACGGAATGCGATCCATCATTCATTCGCTCCTCCTCGTCCTTTTCCCCCTCCTGACTTCCTGGACCTTCGCAGGCGACGTTCCGACAGTCGGTCCATCTGCGGTGACGACATGTATCGCCACGCCGGACAGTTGTTTTCGCGCCGCCCTCAAGGGGCGAGACAACGGCACGTCGTCCGCCGATAGAGTGAAAGGCCGAGTGGAACGCCTTCGCGCGATCTATGGTGCCGAACCGGACTCGATTTGGGGGAAGCGTGCCAATCTCGCGCTGGCGCTCGTGCTCCTCGAGAGCGACCCCGCCGAAGCCGGGCAGAGATTGCGAACGGTACAAGTCGATTTTCCCATTCTCGATGACTACGTTCGGTTTTGGATTGGGGACGCCATGTTTCGACTGGGCAATATGGCGGAAGCCGCGGCACTGTTTGAATCACTGTCCGCCCTGCCGGACACGCTCCTCAGAGGGCGGGCCGCCTACCGCGCTGGAGAGGCGTGGTATCGGTCGGGGCAATGCGCTAAGGCAAGCGATCTCTTCGCCCGCGCGATCGCGATTGCGCCACAGGACCTTGTTGCTCCCACTGCTCAATTCATGCTTTCCGATTGCCAACTTCGCGAGAATCGGCGTCTCGACAGCGTCATGAGCCTCAAGCAATTGTGGGTTCGCTATCCCAACGCACCGGAGGCGAGAGAAGCGGCTCTGCGGCTGACACTGAAGATCAACGGTGAGATGTGGCAACCGTCTCCCGAGGAGTGGTTGGCCCGCGCCAATACCTTTCTCTCTTTGGCATTGCATGCCGAGGCAATCGACGAATTTCAAAAATTTCTCGGTGCCGCCCCCTCCCATCCCAAGCGCGACGAGGCGAAATTCAAACTCGGCACGGCGTATGTCCGGTTGAAACGGTACGATCAAGCCCGTGAGGTCTATGACGCATTGGCGCATAGCCGCTCTGCATTGGCCGGGGAGGCAGCCGTATGGTTGGCACGGATTTATCTTCGGCAGGACCAGGGCGATCGCCTGCTCGCGTTGCTGCCGTCGCTGCCAGCCGGCGTCGGGTCCCCCGATCAGCGCGCCAGTATTCTGATGTTCGCCGGTGTCTGGCTCGATGACCACGGGCAGCCGGAGCAGGCGATCGAGAAGTATCACCAGGCGATCGAGACGGCGGAGGGAATGGGCCAACGTCTTGAAGGCTTGTGGCGCGTCGGGTGGGTCCAGTACCGGAACGGACGGTACCAGCAGGCGCTTCGCACCTTCGAGCGGCTGACCGCAAGCCCAGAGGACCCTCAATGGACACCGCAATCACTGTATTGGCTGGCACGGACGCAGGAGCGACTGGGGGACTCGCGCGCGGCGGACGTCTACGCAGACCTGTGCCGCCGCTACCCCTTCACCTATTATTGTCAGTTGGTGCAGCAAGCCGGGAAGGGAGGCAGCGCGCTCATGGTGTTGCCGGTGGACTCGGCCTCTTCGGCTCAGGCGCCCTCGGAGCTAAGGAAGGACGTGCACTATCTGAAAGCCATCGAGCTGAAGTGGGTCGGCGCGGACCAAGAGGCGGCAAAGGAGTTGACGGCGTTGGCTGAGCGGTCCCCGAAGGATCGTACAATCATCGTCGAGCTGTGCGCATTGTTGCGCGAGGCTGGTGAATACCATCAAGCGTTACGGTTGGCGCGATTGTATTTCCGCGATCCTATCGAACGTGGTGCCGGGGACCCCATCCCGACCGTTCTCTGGTCCGCTGCCTACCCGACGGCCCACCTGCCGGTGATCCGAAGCCATGCCGAATCCCTTGACCCCCTGTTGGCCGCAGCCATCATTCGAGAGGAAAGTCAGTACGACGCCCGCGCCCTGTCCCGCGTCGGGGCGGTCGGTCTCATGCAGCTCATGCCACTGACCGCTCAGACGGTCGCCAAACAGGTTGGAGAAGGCGTGGGCAGAGAGGATTTGTTTGATGAAGCGACGAACATTCGTTACGGTGTTCGTTACCTAGAGCAGCTCTTACAGCAGTTTGGCGGCAATGTCGCTCATGCGGTTGCCGCGTACAACGCCGGGCCGCAAGTCGTCTCGACCTGGATCGCCGCGCACCAGGGCCGCGATCTCGATGAGTTCGTCGAACTGATCCCGTTTCAAGAAACACGGTACTACGTCAAACGGGTGCTGCGAAGCTATCGTGAATATCAGCGGCTCGTCAGCGCGTTGTGCGACGTCAGTTCGCTTGACAAGGGGTGTTGAAGATTCTATAGTCCGGCCATTTTTTATCCCGACACGCATCGGGTAATCCAACGGAGTACGATGGCACTGGAAAAGCTGGAGGCACTGGAAGCACGCATTCGGAATCTCGTCGAGATCGTTCAAGAATTGAAACGGACCAACGCGGCGCTGCAATCCGAGTTGCGGACGGTGCGCGGACGGTTACTGGAGCAAGAGGAGCTCAATCGGCGCTGGGAAGAGGAGCGGACCGACGTCAAATCTCGGATCGAAAAGGTGTTAGGCGAACTGGACGTCCTCGACGCGCTCGGGGAACCCAAGGAGGTCGCCCTTGATTACGACCATTGATGTGGAGATCTGCGGACACCCGTACACGATCAAGGGAGAGGCAAATGAGGCGTACGTTCGACAATTGGCGGCATACGTCGATGAGCAGATGCGCCTCGTGGGAAAGGACCTTAAAACGGTCACGATGTCCAAATTAGCGGTCCTTGCCGCGATCAACATTGCGCATCAGCTCTTCGAGTGCCAGCGGATGCGGGCAGAGGGCGAGGCGGACATCGACCGGCGAGCCGCCAGCTTGATGGAATCCATCGAGGAGCACTTACAGGTCGTGCGAAAGCCGTGAACCACTGTGCGCTTGCAATGAACCGCCACTTTTTGATACGGTGCCATTGTCCCTAAGGAAAGGGAAGTGGACGAGGGACGAAGTTGAGGCGTGACGGCTCAGATGATCGACTCTGACAGGCTCTTGACGTGATTGTTGCATTGACCATTCTCGCTGTGGTGATAGGAACCTGGTGGGTGCTGCCGATCCCGATGAGTGGCGGAGCGCTTGCTCCTCTTCTTTGGCGGCAGTCTTCTACTCGTATCCGAAGTTGGCGATCTGCTGAGAAGATAAGGAGAGGCCGTGGTGATCCCCTGTCCGGGATGATCCGTGAGGAACGCGAGCGGCGGCGTCCGCGATCCCTCCTCTCCGCGACCGGCCGTTCGCCTGTCCCTGGTTCATCGCCACGCTAAGCCTGTTTGTTTAGGGTCTGTCCCGTCCTGCACGTCTTCCTCTTCGTGCATCTGCTCCGGTAGCGTGGTCCCGTCCCACCCTCTTCCTCCGCAGACTCGAAAGGGGTGCCCATCATTTTTACCACGATCGTCACATACCTCGCCGTAGCCGTTCTTGGCGCGGTCATCGGAGTCGTCCTCATCGGCGTGCTTCAGCGACGGAAATGGGCCGCGGAGCGTCAACAAGCGGAGGAACATGCACGGCAGACGGTTCAAACCGCGGAGCGCGAGGCCGAAAATCTCGTCAAGGAGGCCAAGCTGGAAGCCAAGGACCTGCTCTTGCAGGCCAAGGCAGATCTGGAGAAGGAACAGAAGCTCCGGCAGGGAGAGATGGTCGCGCTCGAGCGTCGGCTGCTTCAGCGGGAGGAGCAACTGGATCGCAAGATTGCGGCAATCGAGAAGCGGGAGGCAGACGCCCAAAAAAGGGACGCGCTTCTATCCAAACGCGAAGAGTCAGTGGCGGCGAGTGAAGCCGCCGGCGAACGACTGCTCCGAGAGCGACGGCAGGCGCTCGAGCAGGTCGCGGGCATGACCATCGAAGAGGCCAAGCGGCACATGATCGCGGAGATCGAATCTGAGGCCAAGCGCGAGGCGGCCGGCATTGCCAAGCGAGTCATCGATGAGGCCAAGGAGAACGCCGAACGGGAAGCCCGCGAAATCATTTCACGGTCGATTCAACGTGTCACGCGTGACTACGTCTCCGAGGCGACGATCTCGGTCGTGCCGATTCCCAACGATGGCATGAAAGGCCGGATCATCGGCAAGGAAGGCCGTAATATTCGCGCCATTGAAGCGGCCACCGGCATTGATCTCATTATTGATGAGACACCAGAAGCCGTCATCATCTCGGGCTTCGACCCGCTCCGTCGCGAAATTGCCAAGGTGTCGTTGGAACGGCTGATGCACGATGGTCGGATCCACCCGACGCGGATCGAGGAAATCGTCGAAAAGGTGAAGACGGATCTGGATAAGATGATGATCGAGGAGGCCGAGAAGATCATTTTTGAGGTCGGGCTCTCCGATTTCCATCCGGACCTCGTTAAGATTCTCGGCCGGCTGAAATACCGGACCAGCTATGGACAGAACAATCTCTACCATGCCCGTGAGGCGGCGTATATCTGCGGCATCATGGCTTCCGAATTGGGCCTGGACGTCAAGTTGGCCAAACGCGGCGCCCTGTTGCATGACATCGGGAAAGCGGTGAGTCATGAAGAGGAAGGGCCGCATGCCATGCTTGGCGCCGACATCGCCAAGCGCTATGGCGAATCGCCCAAGGTCGTGAATGCCATTGCGGCGCACCATGAGCAGGTCGAACCGATCTGCCCGGAAACGGTCCTTGTGGCGGCCGCTGAAGCGCTGTCGGCGGCAAGACCCGGCGCTCGGCGTGAAGCGTTGGAAGCGTATGTCAAGCGACTGGAGAAGCTCGAGTCCCTCGCCATCTCCCTGGCCGGCGTTCAAAAGGCGTATGCGATCCAGGCCGGTCGTGAAATCCGCGTGATCGTGCGGCATGACGAGGTGAGCGATGCGGAATCCTCGTTGATGTCCCGAGAGCTAGCCCGACGAATCGAAAATGAATTGACGTATCCCGGCCAGATCAAGGTGACGGTGATCCGTGAGAGCCGGTTCGTCGATTTCGCGAAGTAGCGTTATGAACGTTCTGTTTATCGGCGACATCATGGGAGAGCCGGGGCGGCGGGTCATCACGCGCCGCCTTCCCAAGCTCGTCATGGAGCATGCCGTCGACGCCGTGATCGGCAACGGCGAGAACGCGGCCGGTGGCTTCGGCATCACACCTGAGCTCGCGCAAGAGCTGTTCGACGAGGGCGTACAGGCGATCACGCTCGGAAACCATGCGTGGGATAAGAAGGAGATCGTCGACTATATCCGTCATGAACCGCGGTTGTTGCGGCCGGCCAATTATCCCGATGGAGTTCCGGGTCATGGGCGGACGATTATCCAAACTGGGACGGGAGACCGGGTCGGTATCGTGCAGCTCATGGGGCGGGCGTATATGCCGACGCTCGATTGCCCCTTTCAAGTGGCCCGCCGAGAGGTGGCCGCTCTCAAGCTCGAGACCCGCGCGATCATCGTCGACATGCACGCAGAAGCCACGTCCGAAAAGATGGCGATGGGGTATTTCCTAGACGGAGAAGTATCGGCCGTCGTTGGAACACATACCCATGTCCAGACCGCCGACGAGCAGATCCTTCCGAAGGGGACGGCATATCTCACCGATATCGGAATGACCGGACCTGTCCACTCGGTCATTGGGATCAAGAAAGAACTCGCCATCGAGAAGTTTTTGACCGGCATGCCGAGGCGATTCGAGGTTGCCTCCGGGCCGGCGGTGCTCTGCGCGGTCTTGATCCAACTGGACGCGACGCTCGGCAAGGCCGTCGCGATCCGCCGATTCCGAATTCCGGAGTGATCCGGCCAATCATCCGCCGACGCTTGCGATGTTTGGAGCCCTCCAACGTGTATTGACGGTCACCGATTTGACCGTCCTGATCCGCAACCGCCTTGAAGAGACGTTTCCGGACGTTTGGGTAGAAGGTGAAATCTCCAATCTTCGTGCGCCGGTCTCAGGGCATCTCTACTTCACGCTCAAAGATCAAGTAAGTCAGATCAGAGTAGTCCTGTTTCGCACGGCCGCCGTTCGGCTCCGCTTTGCGTTGCGAGAAGGATTGCACGTGATCGTCCGAGGGCGCCTGACGGTCTACGAGCCGCGCGGCGAGTATCAAATCTCGCTCGATTACCTAGAGCCGAAAGGAGTAGGAGCGCTCCAGCTTGCGTTCGAGCAGCTGAAAGACAAGCTGGCACGAGAGGGTTTGTTCGACCCGGGTCGGAAGCGGGTGCTTCCGCTTCTCCCTAGATGCATTGGAATCGTGACGTCTATTTCGGGCGCCGCGGTTCGGGACATGCTCATGATCCTCCACCGGCGGTGCCCACGGCTTACTATACGGCTCTATCCCGTCTCAGTCCAAGGAGATGGCGCCGCGCACCAGATTGCGGCGGCCATAGAAGAAGCGGGCCGGTCCGGCGACCTCGACGTGCTGATCGTCGGGCGTGGCGGTGGGTCCATGGAGGATTTGTGGAGTTTCAACGAAGAGGTGGTCGTGCGCGCCATTGCCGCCTCACCGGTGCCCGTCGTCTCTGCCGTCGGTCACGAGACGGACGTCACCTTGGCCGACTTCGCGGCCGATGTGCGGGCGGCGACGCCGTCGGCGGCCGCCGAACTCGTCGCGCCCGTTCTGGGTGACCTGCTGCACACCCTCCGTGAAGTCACCGGCCGGCACGAGCGCGCTATTCGCCACCAGTTAGCCGCGATAGAGCGGCGGGTCATCGGCCGATGTGAAGCTATGCCGGTTCTCTTCGTCCGCATCCATCGCCACGCTCAACGTATCGACGACCTCCTTGACCGTCTTCGAGGGACACTTGCCGCAAAGCTCGCTGGCGTCCGGCAGTGCATCTATCAGAGCCGGCAGGATCTTCTCGTCTGCAGCCCACGAAACACGATCAGGGGGGCTTCCGTCTTGGTCACTCAGTTGGCGAAGAGATTGGAGGAGGCGGCCGGACATATGCTGGGCTTGCAGCGCCAGCGTGTCGGTGCGGCGGCCGGCAAGTTGACCTCCTTAAGCCCGTTGTCCGTGCTAGCCCGCGGCTATAGTATTGTCGATCGCATCGCAGACGGAGCCATCGTTCGGCGAGCTTCAGATGTTTCGGCTGGTGAACGTGTCCGTGTGCGGCTGAGTGCCGGGCACCTGATCTGCGTCGTCGATATGGTGAGCGGAGAGTCAGAGCGCTTGACCTGAAAGAGGCAGAGCGTGATAATAACCGCATTTCACCTGGGGATTTCATGGCAACGATTAAATTTGAGGACGCGCTGGCCCGCTTGGAAACGATCGCGACCGAGCTCGAACGGGGCGACCTCCCGTTGGATGAGTCGTTGAAGATTTTCGAAGAAGGTATCCGGCTCTCGAAAACCTGCTTGAAAATGCTCGATGACGCTGAACGCAAGGTCGAAATTCTCGTGCAAGAGAAAGACGGCAAGAAGCGGCTTCGCGCATTTAACCCCGGCACGGAGGAGGCGGGCGATCTGCTGTCCTCCGTTTGAAATTCGTCCGCGTCACCGATCCCCCGATAGATATATCGCCGGCTTCCTTCATGGCGAGAACTTCCGGCCGTGATCGCCTCGATCAAGCACTGGTCATTCGCGGGCTCGCACCAAGCCGTGAACAGGCCGCCCGCTTGATTCTGGCCGGTCATGTCAAAGTGAATGGTGTGCCCGTAGACAAGCAAGCGACGCCGATCAGCGCGAACGATCACATCGAGGTGAGCGGGCGAGCCGAGCCCTATGTCAGCCGAGGCGGACGCAAGTTAGAAGCCGCGTTGAAAGCCTTTGCGATCGATCCCCGTGGCATGGTCGCGATGGACGTCGGCGCGTCCACCGGTGGGTTTACAGACTGCCTGCTGCAACACGGCGCAGCCCGGGTTTACGCCGTCGACGTGGGATACGGACAACTTGATTGGCGTTTGCAACAGGACCCGCGGGTCCTCGTTCTGGACCGGCAGAATATTCGTTATCTCCCGTCGTCTGCGGTCGCCGATCCCATCGATCTTGCCGTCATCGACGTCTCTTTTATTTCCCTCAGACTGGTGTTGCCTGCGATCGTCCCGTTCCTTACAAGCGGTGCCTATGTTGTCGCACTGGTGAAGCCGCAATTCGAGGTCGGCCGGGGGCAGGTAGGGCGAGGCGGCATCGTTCGGGATGAGACTCAACGGCAAGCCGTCGCTCAGCGTGTCATCAATGATGCGAGCGCGTTGGGACTGCTCTCTCTTGGTCTCATTGACTCGCCAGTGATCGGACAAAAGGGGAATAAGGAAATCCTGGCTGGGTTTCACGTGTCGAGGCAAGGGACGGAAGGTCGGAGCGGTGCATCGCAGGTCCACACACATGGCGCACAGGGAGAGAGGAGCTCGGCATGAAGATTCTCGTGACCGGTGGGGCGGGCTTTATCGGCTCTCATCTCGTCGATCGATTGGTGCAGGAGGGACACGATGTCGTCATCGTTGATGACCTCTCGACCGGCAAACGGAGGAACGTCAATCGGGCCGCTGAATTTTACAAGGTCGACATCCAAAGTTCGCGGATCGAGCAGATTTTCCGCAAAGAGCGTCCCTCGCTCGTCATCCATCTTGCGGCGCAGATGAATGTCCGGCGATCGGTCGAGGATCCCATTTTCGATGCGCAAGTGAACATTCTCGGGATGCTGAACCTGTTGGAGCAAGCGGTGAAACATGGCAGCAGGAAGATCATCTTTGCATCTTCCGGCGGCGCGGTGTACGGCGAACAGGATGTGTTTCCAGCGCCTGAAGATCATGCCACCCGACCCCTTTCACCATACGGCATCAGTAAACTCACCGGGGAGCATTACTTGGCCTACTATCAACACGTGAGCGGGATTCAGTACGTCTCGCTCCGGTATGCCAACGTGTACGGGCCGAGGCAGGACCCGGAGGGAGAAGCGGGCGTCGTCGCGATTTTTGCGAGAAAAATGCTGGCGGGAGAACAACCCGTCATCAACGGCAATGGCCGTCAGACCCGCGACTTCATTTTCGTGGAAGATGTCGTGGAAGCGAATCTTGCCGTCATGGGGCAAGATATTCAGGGTATCTACAATGTGGGCACCGGGAAGGAAACCAGCGTGAACGAACTCTTCATGGTGCTCACCGGCCTTACCGGCTCAAACTTCAAGGGCATCCATGGGCCGGCGAAGAAAGGCGAGCAGGCCCGTAGCGTCGTGGACATCACGAGGATCCGCACGGAACTGGGGTGGGAGCCTCGTGTAAGCCTCCCAGACGGCTTGAAGCGCACGGTCGAGTTCTTCCGTGAAGAACTTGACCGGAGCAGCCACTGAGTGTCGACAAGCGTCAGCGATAGCGCGGCACCGATGGATCAACCTGGACCGACCAAGCGTCGATGCCACCGATAAGGTTCTTGACGTTCGGGAATCCCTGCTGAACCAGGAACCCCACGGCATCCGCACTTCTCATCCCATGGTGGCAGTAGGCGATGATCTCGCTATTTCTATCGAGCTTGTCGAGCGATTGGGGGAGACTCCCCAGTGGGATCAAGACGGAGCCCTCGATCTTGGCCAACGAATACTCGTAGGGCTCTCTGACGTCCAGCAAAAACAGCTTATCCCCCTTGTCCAAGCGTTGTTTTAGCTCCTGCACCGTAATCGTGTATGCCATGCCGGCCCTCTCAGTATCCAATTGAACAGATTGTGAAGCACCATGAATTCTTCTTTTCTGTCAGAATGTTGCAGTGTATAGGGCAAGACAGGTCAGAGTAAAGGGGTTCCTATGACTAACGAGACGATTATTGTCTTGGTGACGGCGTCTTCGCAGGAGGAAGCGAGGAAGATTGGACGGGCTCTTGTTGAGCAGAAGCTCGCCGCCTGCGCGAACCTGATCCCGAGCATTACCTCGATCTTCCATTGGGAGGGGAGGATTTCAGAAGAAAATGAAACGCTTGTAATCTTAAAGACCCGCCGAGCTCTTTTCGAGCGTTTGCGGGATACCGTCGCCTCTCTTCATAGTTATGATGTGCCGGAAATCATTGCCGTGTCAATCGCCGAAGGAGCCGACTCCTACCTTCGATGGATTGCCTCTGAGACTCTAAGCTGTTGAAATTAAATAATTTGGAAACAAAATTGTTGACCGCGGATTTTGCTTTGGGTACACTTCGCTCAGTAAACGCCCAGGTATGCTACGCATACAGGAGTCGGTTATGGATGAGCCAAAAGATTCCTATACAGTGATGATCTTCAGAGGGTCGATGGCGGGACCGCTGAAGTTCAGTTTTTCACGGTCCGTGGTCCGAAAGGCCGTGATCGTAGGCGTCGTTCTGGCGATCGTTCAGGTCGTTCTCCTGTCCCAAGCTGTACTTCGCATCGGAGAAATGTGGGAACTGAAAGCCCTGCGAGCCGAGATGGCCTCCGTTCGCGAACAAACCACCTCGTTCTCCAACACTGCCAGCGAGCTGCGACGTCGGCTGATGGCCATGAAAGAGGTCAATCAACGACTTCGGCTGATGCTGGGAATTGAAGCTCCCAAGACCGAGACCATCACGGACGGTAAGGGAGGTGATCCCGAGCCGCCCGCGGAACCTAAGGATGTCAGTGGCTTGCTCAATCCTCCTTCTGAGGACCAACCGATCGCCAAGGCCGACGGTGAGGAAGTGTCTGATGGTCAGAATAGTGTGGCGCTTTCACAGGTTCAGGAGACGCTGACATGGCTCCAGCGGGAAGCGGGAACCGAGGAGCAGTCACTCCATGATCTGGAGAGCGTTGTACAGAACAAGCAAGCCCGATGGGACGCCACTCCCTCCATCTGGCCCGTCAAGGGGTGGGTGACCTCGGGATTCGGGAAACGTGTGTCGCCCTTTACCGGCCAGGTGATGATGCACGAAGGGTTGGATATCGGAGCGCCCTTCAATACGCCGGTCGTCGCGCCTGCCGCCGGCCGTGTCGTGACGACCGGGTTCGATCCGCGGATGGGCAACGTCATCAGTGTCGACCATGGGTTTGGTATCGAGACGCAATACGGGCACTTGGCCAAGATCCTCGTGAAGAACGGTCAGAAGGTCAAACGAGGCGACATTATTGCTCTGGTCGGCAGCACGGGGTTGTCCACGGGCCCCCACCTTCATTATCTCGTCAAGTCGAACAACCATGCCGTCGACCCGCAGCGTTATATCCTGGACTAATTTTCGCTAGAGAAGACCTTGCTTGTGAACGGCCCGACGATCGGGCCGTTTTTTTGTCTGCACACCGGTCCGCCCACCTGGTAGAGTGAAGAACTTGATCAACTGAAGCGTTTCCCGCCGGAGGCGTCATGACCGATCTGGAGATTGCGCGATCCGCACGATTGCGGCCGATTGCCGACGTCGCAGAGAGCCTTGGCGTTTCTTCCGCTGACCTCATTCCTTACGGCCGCTATAAGGCAAAGGTTAGCCTCTCAGCGCTCGATGGCCGGAGGGGCGTTCCAACAGGTCGGTATGTGCTCGTCACGGCGATCAATCCGACTCCACTCGGCGAGGGGAAGACGACGACGGCCATTGGGCTCGCCATGGGATTGTGCCGAAAGGGACATCGAGCAGCGGTCACACTCCGGCAGCCCTCGCTGGGCCCGGTCTTTGGTATCAAAGGCGGTGGCACTGGTGGGGGAAGGTCACAGGTCGCGCCAATGGAGGACATCAACCTGCACTTCACGGGCGATGCCCATGCCGTCGCTGCTGCTCACAATCTCCTAGCCGCGTGTCTCGATAACCACCTGTTTCATGGCAATACGCTTGAGATCGACTCAGCCGAGATTCTCTGGCCGCGAGCGATCGGAGTGAGCGATCGCGTCTTGCGAGAGGTTCAACTAGCGCCCCCGCATACCATGGAGGCGCGCGCCGCCCGGTTCGTCATTACGGAAGCATCTGAAGTCATGGCAATCCTCGCCCTGGCTCAAAACCCCGAGGACCTCCATCGCCGCCTTGACGAGATTGTCGTGGCCTTGACCCGGCATGGGACGGCGGTGCGGCCGCGCGACCTTCGTATCACAGGCTCCATGGCGGTCCTCCTCCGAGATGCGCTGTTGCCAAACCTGGTCCAGACCCTCGAAGGGACACCCGCATTCGTCCATACCGGTCCCTTCGGTAACATTGCTCATGGAAACGGTTCGATTGTGTCCGACGTGCTCGCGTTGCAATGCGCCGATTATGTGGTGACGGAGGCTGGATTCGGCAGCGATCTCGGTGCGGAGAAATTCTTCAATATCAAATGCCGGGCGTCCGGGCTCAAACCGGATGTTGCCGTCGTCGTCGCCACGTTGCGGGCCCTGAAGCTCCATGGAGGCGGGGGAACCGTCAAGGTCGGCCACCCGTTACCCTCGGGCTTGACTGGGCCAAATGAAAAGGCGTTGGAAAAGGGGTTCGCCAACCTGGAGCAACACATCGCCAACGTGCTGGCGCACGGGGTGCCGGTCGTCGTCGCGGTCAATGCGTTTGAAAGCGATCCGCCCGACGAGTTGGAGTATGTCAAGCGGCGAGCGGTCGATGCGGGAGCATGTGCAGCCGAGGTCTCAACTCACTGGGCGCATGGCGGGAAAGGCGCCGAAGCACTGGCCGAAGCCGTCATCGATGGGTGTCGGCACCCGTCCAACTTTCACTTTCTCTATTCTCAGGAAGCGGGCATCAAGGAGAAAATTCAGACCATCGCGACACGGATGTACGGTGCGGCCGGCGTGTCGTACGACGAAACGGCCGAACGCCAGATCGAGCTGGCCGCACGGCTGGGCTTTGGTCACCTTCCGATCTGCATGGCCAAAACTCCGCTCTCCCTCTCGCATGATCCGCAATTAAAGGGTCGGCCGGCCGACTTTATCGTGCCGATCAAGGAACTGCGGATCCTGGCCGGAGCGCGATTTCTCACGGCGGTGTGTTCGGGCATTCAACTCCTCCCTGGCCTGCCCGTACATCCGGCCGGCGAGCGTATCGATCTCGATCTCAAGACGGGACATGTCGTTGGCCTTTCCTGACACTCGTTCGCCTAACGCTGCCTTAAGAACTTCAGGAACTCGGAGTCCGGACTGAGGACCAACAGGGAGCGGCCATTGAGCGTCTTCTTGTACGCCTCCATCGTCCGGATGAATTCGAAGAATTTTGGATCCTGCCGGTACGCGTCGGCGTAGAACTTGAACGCCTGGGCGTCGCCTTCCCCGCGAAGCTGCTCGGCCGTCTTATAGGCCTCCGCGAGAATGATCTCGCGATCCTTTTCCGCGTCCGATCGAATCTTCTGCGCCTCTTCGGCACCTTCCGCCCGGTATTGCTTGGCCTCGCGTTCGCGCTCCGCTTGCATGCGGGCGAAAACCGCTTTCTCGTTCTGCTCAGGGAGATCGGCTCGCTTGATCCGGACATCGACGATTTCGATGCCGTAGGGCGTTGCCTTTTCATTGGCCCGTTCCGTCACGATCGCCATGATGTCGGATCGGGTTTTCGACACGATCTCCGAGAGGTCATGGCGGCCGACTTCCACGCGCAGCTCCGAGTAGATGATGTCGTCCAGCCGTTTCAACGCGCCGCGTTGCGTCTGGAACGCTTGGTAGACCCTCAGCGGATCGGTAATCCGCCATTTCGCAAAATTGTCGATCAAGAGGGTTTTCTTATCCTGGGTGATGACGTCCTGCGCGAGCGAATCGTAATCCAGCAAGCGCCGATCGAAATACGTCACCTCTTGGATAAAGGGAATCTTCCATTGAAGGCCCGGGGTGGTAATCGACCGAACCGGCTTTCCGAGCTGGACGACAATGGCACTTTGTGTGAGATCAACGACAAACAGCGGTGAGGCGCCCAACAGGAGCAGCAGCACCAGGATCGCGACGATGGCGGTCAGCAGGTTCTGACGTTTCATGGTGCAGACTTTTCCTCACCGGCCGGCGTCGAGCGGGGTAAGCGATCGAGCGGGAGGTAGGGGAGAAGGCGGCCGGCGGCTTTCTCATCGATGATCACCTTTTCGACGCCCGGCAGCAATTCCTCGAGCGTCTCGATATACAGCCGCTTGCTGATAATCTCCTTCGCCTGGCTGTACTCCTTGAGCATCTTCACGAACCGGTCCGCCTCGCCCTGAGCGCGCGTGATCCTCGCCTGCGCGTAGCCTTTCGCCTGATTCACGATCTGCGCGGCCTCGCCCTTGGCTTTTGGAATGACGTCGTTTCGGTAGCCCTGGGATTGGTTGATGAGCTTTTCACGGTCTTCCTTCGCGCTGGCGACGTCTTTGAAGGCCGCGACGACGGCTTCCGGAGGATCGACGTCTTGGAGCTGCACCGCCGCAATCTGCACACCGGCTTGATAAGCATCGAGGATTTTTTGGAGCAGGACCTGAGTGTCCTGTTGGATCTGAGCCTTGCCGGTCGTCAGCGCTTCGTCGATCTTGCTTTTCCCGATGATTTCACGCATCGACGCTTCGGCGGCCTTTTGGATGGTCTCTTCGATTTCATCGACCCGGAAGAGATAGTCGCCCGCATTCTTGATCTTATACTGGATGATGAACTCGACACCGACGATATTCTCATCGCCCGTCAGCATGAGGGCTTCCTTGGGCCGCATGTGCTGGCGACCTTGCTGGTCTGTGCGGAAGCCGATCTCCACGCGGTGAAGCTTCTCGACCTTCGGCTTGACGACCGTCTCGATGAACGGCAGCTTCAGATGCGGGCCGGGGGAGGCCGAGCGGACCACATCGCCGAATCGCTTGACCACGCCCTCCTCGTCGGGCGCGACGATAAACGTACTCTGCCAGACGACAATGAGGAGGCCAAGGACGAAGAGGAGAGAGGGAAGGCCTTTGCCCGGCATCAGTTTTTGAAACCGGGATTGCGCCTCATGCAACGCGTCGTCGAATGGTGATCCCTTTGATGCCCAAGGATCCTTTGGGTCCCAGACCATACTCGTGGAAGCGTGTCCTGACGTGCTGACCGGAAACGGCGTGGACGCACGATAGCAACTTTTCCGGTGAGGAGCAACAGTAGTAGCCGGCAGGGCGACCCGACGAATGGCGTCTATGACTTGACAGTGGACCGCATCAGACCGTCGGCCTGCGGTGGCGAAAAGCCAAGAAACCCTTCGTGGCGTTCGGTCAATTCGAGGACGGAGAAGGCAGCACCGTCGACCTGCTCGGGTTCGGAGAAAATTTGCCGTAGCGGACCGCCGCGGGCGCCGACAACATTTCCGGCGAAGCGCACGCCCTCTCGGGTCAGGCGATCGATCGCGACCTCGATGTCCTCGACCCGAACGGCGATATGGTGCAATGTGGCATCGCCGAACCGGCCCACCCACGCCGGAATGATACTCGTCCGGCCGCGCTCTCCGGCATACGCTTGATCGATGAACAAGGGCGGATACCCGGGCTTGCGATAAACCCGTGCAAACCAGTCCTCATACTCCAATCGCTCTGCCGGCGCATAGCCGAACGGTGTGAATTCTTCCGCTCGTCGCTCGATGTCATACGTACGGAAAGTCAAATGATCGGCAACCGGCCAAAAGCCGATGCCAACCTGGTCCAAGCGTTCCTTTAGAACGCGAGCCGCTCGGTTGCGGGTGATGAAATCCGCGACATACCGGGCCAGGCGTTCATCGAGATCACGGTCGGAGGCCATTGGTGAGTCCCTCGTGGCTCAAGCATGTAGCAGGCGTAGCACATGGGGTCAACCGGGGAGGGAATCGGCGGAAGAGTACGTAAGGATAAGTCTGATGGACTTAGAAATGAAAGCCGACGACAATATTCTCTTGTCGCCGTCGGAAACCGCGTCGCTTTGCGGGTGGTGGCGTGCCGATCATACCGTCAGCCCTTACGGCCGTGCACGGCCCTTCCCTGAGTGGCTGGTAGAGGCTTCCTTCATTAGACGTCCAGGGCCGACCGGAATGGCGAACGTCAATGCGCCGTCCATCAGCCGTGTTGTTCGCAGGGCACGGTGAGGCGAATCCGATAAATGAACACGAGGTGTACCGAGTGGGTCTGCAACCCCTGATCAGCCGACTCAGCCGTAGCGCCCAGTACTCTGGAATCCTGATCTCGTCTGCCGCCGGCATCATCATGGCGAGCTGGCTCCTCGGGTTCGGGAACGGCCCGGCCTTGGACGCGACGATGAAGTTGAACACGGCGGTCGCCCTCTTGCTCGGAGGATTTTCCCTGTCAGTGCTCGCACTCCCTTCAGCCCGCCTCACTCCAGTTGCGCGTGTTGCGGCCGTCGGCGTGCTGCTCCTTGGCGGCCTCACACTCCTCGAATATGTGATCGGCCTTGACCTTGGCATCGATCGGCGAGTGTCGGGCCAACCCGCCGACCGCTTCGATCTCGTGCCGGGCCGCATGTCGTTCGCCGGCGCCGTCATGTCGACTCTCCTCGGTCTTGCGTTGCTGTTGATGGAGCGTCAGACCGGACGCGGCCTTGCTCCGACTGAATTCATCGCGATGGTGATCGTGCTGGTGTCCAGCCTCGCCGTGATTGGGTATCTGTATGACGGGCAGGAGCTGTATCACGTCAAGCCGTACACGGCGATGGCCCTTCATACGGCCGCGCTCTTCCTCCTCGCCGGGGTCGGGCTGTTATGTGCCAGGCCCGCGCGTGGCTTGATGGCCATCATGACCAGCGATCAAATCGGAGGGCTGATTGCGCGAAGAATATTACCCGCCATCATTATCGTTCCGATCGTCGCACATGCCATCCGGCTCGCGGGCGAACGATCGGGATGGTACGGCTATGGGTTCGGCCTGGCCTTGGTCACCGTCGTTGGCACGGCCTGCTTCGTGGCGCTTCTGTTGGCGTTGGCGGCGCCGTTGAACCGAAAGGATGCCGAGCGCGGCAAGGCGGAAGCCGAATTACGAGAACAGGCTCGCCGGCTGGAGGAGCAGGCCCGGCTGCTCGATCTCTCCCCCGTCCAGGCCAGGAACCTTCAGCATGAGATCATCTTGTGGACGAGGGGCGCCGAGCAGCTCTACGGGTGGTCCGAGGACGGAGGCGCTCGGGAAGCATTCGCACTCTCTGCTTCGCACGCAATTTCCAATGCCTCTCGAACAGATCATGGCCTGCCTGTTGAACCACGGGTCCTGGGAAGGGGAACTCATGCATCGCACGAAGACAGGCGCGGAGCGCATCGTCATGAGCCACTGGCGCCTGCATCGTGACTCGGCGGGAACCCCTGTGGCGATCCTCGAAACCAGCACGGATGTGACGGACCGCAAGATTGCGGAACAGGGTCTTGCCCGCCTCGCGGCGATCGTGACGTCGTCCGAGGACGCGATCGTGTCATGTACCCCCGATCACCTGATTCAAACCTGGAATCAGGGGGCGGAGTCTCTGTTCGGCTGGTCCGCTTCTCAAGCCATCGGGCTGCCCATCACGATCGTGCTGCCTGCCGAGCAAGCAGAATCCTTTCATTGGCTGCTCATCAGCGCGCAGGAGCGCGGGACGGTGCAGCAGTTCGACGGCGTCTGCGTCACCCGAGACGGCCGAAGGGCCGATGTCCTCATGACCGTGTCGCCGGTGGTCGTCGACGGCTCCCTGATGGCGATGTCCCTCATCGCTCGAGATATTTCGGAGCGGAAACGTGCCGAGCGCGGGCTGCGGGAGCGGGAGGCGCTGTTCCGGACGCTGGCGACCGCGGCGCCGCTGGCGATTTTTCAAGCCGACGCGCAAGGCCGGTGCACGTATCACAACCCGCTGTGGTACGAGCTGACCGGACAAGGCGAGGAAGATAGTCTCGGTGACGGGTGGAGCAAAGCGCTGCACCCGGATGACCGTGATGAGGTCGTGATGAGTTGGCGCAGCACCACGGCGGCGGGAGAATCATGGAAGCACGAGCACCGCCTGATTGCGAAAGGGGGACACGTGCGCTGGGTACGAGCCCTGGCGAGCCCGCTGCACGACGGTGACGGCCGTGTGATCGGATACGTGGGCACGCGCGAGGACATTACCGATGAACGGCAGGCCTATGAGGCGCTGGAAGAAAGCGAGGAGCGGCTCCGGCTCGCAGCGGAGGCGGCACAAATCGGCATGTGGTTCTGGGACGTGCCGAACAATCGGCTCTTGTGGACCGATCGCTGCAAAGCCATCTTCGGGATTCCGTCCGAGGGCCACGTCGATTACGATCGATTCCTCGCCTGCGTCCACGTCGACGACCGCCCGATGGTTCATCAGGCCGTGATGGATGCGATCGCCGGCAGGGCCGAGTATGACCTCGAATTCCGGGTCATGGGGGCGGAGGAGGCCGTGGGCGAGACCGTGCGATGGGTCGCTTCGAAAGGGCGCGTCTTTTTCAACGACGTTCACGTGCCGCAGCGGATGACCGGTGTCATGATCGACGTGACGGAACGAAGGCGGCATGAGCGTGATCTGGCGGCGATCGCGTGGCTCTTGCAATCCGACCGCCCATCCGAGATTCCGTACCGTCAGCCCTATGGAGACTTGACGGAGCTGAACAGGAGCCGAGCCTTGCTCGACGGCGTGGGACAGGACCTTCTGCGCGAGGTGGCGAAGGATTATTTGAGCCTGCTGGAGACGTCAGCCGCCGTGTATGAAAAGAATGGGGACTATGCCTTGAGTCTCTTCAGCTCGGGCTGGTGCCGCTATCTTGATCGCGCCTCACGGTCGCGCTGCGAAACCGCGAACAACCGGGACGCGCTGAGAAGCGGCAAGTGGCTGTGCCACGAGTCGTGCTGGGAAGCCTCACGGCGGTCCATGGAGACCGGCGAGCCGGTCGACATGCCGTGCATCGGGGGGATTCGTCTCTACGCGGTGCCCGTCAAGGCAGGCGGGGAGGTCGTCGGCAGCATCAATTTCGGGTACGGCGACCCGCCGAAAGATCCGGAGGTGCTCGAGCGCCTCGCGGGAGAGTACGGGGTCCCGGTCGAGACGCTGGGCGAGTTGAGTCGACGCGCGGAATCCCGTCCCGCATTCATCGTGCAGATCGCGAAAGAGCGCTTGAACAGCTCGGCGAAACTGCTGGGAGAGATCCTTGAGCGGAAGCGAGCGGAAGCGGCGGTTCGAGAGCACAACGCGCGGGTGAAGGCGATCGTCGAATCGGCCGTCGACAGCATCATCACGATCGACGAAACAGGCCGGATCGAGTCCGCCAACCCGGCGACCGAACGTATTTTCGGTTACGCGGCGGACGATCTCGTCGGTCAGAACGTGCAGATCCTCATGCCCTCCCCGGACAGGGAGCGACACGGGCAATATGTGCGGAACTATCTCACGACGGGTCACGCGAAGGTCATTGGCATCGGCCGGGAAGTCGTCGGACGGAAAAAAGACGGCACGACGGTTCCCCTCGAATTGTCCGTCAGCGAAACACCCTTGGGTGGCCGGCGTCTCTTCACCGGGATTCTTCGGGACATCAGTCAGCGCAAGCGAGCGGAAGAGGCGCTCCATCGCGTGACCAAACAACAACAAATGATTCTCCAGTCGGCCGGAGAAGGCATTTATGGACTCGATCAGCACGGCGTCGTGGTGTTCATCAACCCCGCGGCCGCCACCTTGACGGGGTGGACAAAAGAGGAGTTGATCGGCCGGTCGATGCACGAGGTCCTGCATCATAGTCGTGCGGACGGCACGGTGTACCCGCAGAACGAATGCCCGATCTACGCCGCGTTGAGAGACGGCTGCGTCCACACTGTCGATACCGACGTCTTTTGGCGCAAGGATGGGACGAGCTTTCCCGTGGTCTACACCAGCACGCCGATGTGGGAAGGCGACAGCCTCGTCGGAGCCGTCGTCGTTTTTCGGGATATCACCGAGCAGAAGACGGCCGAGGCCGCCCTCGCACGGAGCCGCCAAAGCCTGGAGTTGGCGCAGCAGGCGGGCGGCATCGGCACCTTCGAGTGGAATATGGCTACCGATGAAGTTACCTGGTCGGCTGCTCAGGAAGTCTTGTATGGCTTGCCGCCGAACGGCTCCAAGCGCACACATAAGGACTGGCTCGGGCGGTTGCATCCTGAGGATCGACTCGCGGCAGAGCGGGCCGTGCTCGGCGCGGTGCAGGACCGATGTGAGTTGAATACGGAGTATCGGATCATCCGCGCGGATGGGCAGGTGCGTTGGCTTGCCGCCCAAGGCCGCGTCTTTTGCGATGAGTGTGGCCGACCGGTCCGCATGCTGGGCGTCAATATCGATATTACCGAGCGTAAGCAGGCCGAAGAAGAGATCCGTCGATTGTTGACTGAAGCCGAGCAACGTGAACGTGAGTTGCGCGACAAACAGGTGCAGCTGATCCAAGCTGCCAAACTCGCGAGCATCGGCGAGTTGGCGACCGGTATCGCGCACGAGTTGAACAATCCGCTGAACAACATCGCCTTGTACGTCGGCAACGCGATCGATCATCTCGATCAACAGAAGCCGCGGGAGTTGATCCAGAGCGGACTGGCGTGTGCGTTGGAGCAGGTCGGCCGAGGCGCGGCGATCATCAATCATCTGCGGACGTTCGGACGGTCGGCCCCCGTGGAGATGAAACCGCTGTCGATCAACGAGGTGCTGCGTTCGGCGTTATCCCTCATTCAAGAACAACTCCTGGTCAGCGACATCACGGTCAACCTCACCCTGTCCCCCGATGTGCCCTACGTCGAAGGCAACCGCATCCAACTCGAGCAGGTCTTCATCAACTTGCTCGCCAACGCGCGCGATGCGGTGCGGGAGACGGCGCTGAAAGCCATCACCATTTCGAGCCGTCACTCCGCCGACCACGTCGTGGTGGCCATTCGGGACACCGGCTCGGGAATTCCGCCCGAGGCGCTTCCAAGGATTTTCGATCCATTCTTTACGACGAAGCCGGTCGGGGAAGGCACCGGCCTGGGTCTGTCGATCGCGTACGGGATCATTCGCGAGCATCAAGGACGTATTACGGTGGACAGTCGGAGAGGACAAGGCACGACGTTCGTGATCGACCTGCCGGCCGCGACTCCGGCGTCGGTCGAGCCAAGTCGATAATGTTGCGCTCCTTCCCGATGACCATGACCTGGCTCCGTCTGTGGCCGTCGCTCGCCGCGGCCGGCATCATTGCGCTCACCGTGGCCATTTTCATCATCGATTTCCTGAGCCCCATGGGGCTCGCCTTCTGGGTCCTGTACCTTTTCCCCCTCTGGGTGGCGTCGCGGCTCTATCGCTATTATCCCGCCATGCTGGAGATCGTGTGCGGTCTCTCGATCGCGCTGATCATCAGCGGGATGTTCATCGCGCCGGAAGGCGCGCCATTTTGGATGGGTCTGGTGAACCGGGCGCTCTGGGTTGCCGTGATTTGGACGGTCACCGTCCTTTTGCTGCGCTCGGTCCGTCGTGAACAGGCGATCCAAGAACGCGAAGAGCGGTTGACGCTCGCGCTCCAAGGCGCGCAACTCGGCACGTGGGAAGTCAATCTCGTGACCGGTCGCCTGTCGTTGTCCCGCCGGATGCGGGAGATGACCGGGCTTCCCACGGGCATTCCCCTCAATCGACTCGAAGACTGGCGGGATCGAATCCATCCCGAGGACGTGCCGCGTGTGAAAGCCCAGTTTGCGGAAGCGGTGCAGCTTCGTGACTCCTTGGAGGCCCAATTTCGGATGGTCCAGCCGGATGGCGGCGTCCGGTGGCTGTTCTCGAAGGGAAAGATCGTGCGCGACGCCTCGGGGATTCCGATTCGTGCGGTCGGCGTCGCGATGGATATGACCGAACGCCAGCAGGCCGAAGAGGAGCGGCTACGGCTGCTTCAGGAAGCGGAGCGGCGCGAGCAAGCGTTGCGCGAGAAGCAGGCCCAACTCGTCCAGACCGCCAAGCTCGCGAGTCTCGGTGAGCTGACCACCGGGATCGCGCATGAATTGAACAATCCGCTGAACAACATCAATCTGATTCTCGGTAATCTCATCGATCAGGTGCAAGCCCAGGCGCTCGAGCAGAATGGTTTGCTCCTTCGGTTGAACCTCGCCATTGCGGAAGTGACCAAGGCCGCCACGATCATTCAGCACCTCCGGACGTTCGGCAGGCAGGCGCCGACTGAGCGGGGACCGATCCATGTCAATGCCCTGTTGGAAGCGGCGCTCGCGCTGATGCAGGAACAGCTCCGCTTGCGGAATATCGAGCTGACCTTGCACTTGTCCCCCCTCGACCCGGTCGTCTCCGGCAACCGGATCCAACTCGAACAGGTCTTCATCAACCTGCTGACGAACGCCCGCGATGCGGTGGCCGACGCGCCCAAGAAAACGATTCTGATCAGTACCGCGGTCAAGGAGCGCCAGGTAGAAATTCTTTTTCGCGACAGCGGCGTCGGCATTCCACTTGAATCCCAATCCCGCATCTTCGACCCCTTCTTCACCACCAAGCCGGTCGGCCAAGGCACCGGCATGGGGCTGTCGGTCAGCTATGGGATCATCAAAGAACACAAGGGGCAGATCACGGTGGTCAGCCGACCCGGCGAGGGCGCGACGTTCATCGTCTATCTGCCGCTCGTTGAAGCACCGGCTCAGCCGTCCAATGCCGCCGACCTGCTTTCCCATGTCAATCGATAACGGCGCAACGACGCGACGCTGATCAAAAGAGCCGCGGGCCGGGCGGGGACCCGGACGGGTACATCACTCGACCGGCATCGACGACGGCAAAGGCCGTCATGGTATGCAGCTGCGTCTTTTTCGGCGAGATGATGTGCTGGACCTCGATGCCTCGAGCGACGAGGGCGTCGGCAATCAGCGAGCGATGACACCGCCACGGCACGGCCTCCGCACACATGATCGCCGTTGAGGCCCGGGCGGCGACGGCAATGAGTTCCTCCAGCGCCTGCTGGAATGCCGCTGTCTGCATGTAGTCCGCATAGCCGCGGAACCCCGCATTTCGCCACCCGGTGTTGATCGAATCCGGCCGCGCCGCGCGCCGTCCGCCCAACCCCTTCATGGGAACATACGAGAGACCGTGTGCCGGCAGGGAGACGCTCAATTGCTCGGCATTGAAGTGCGGATAGCGCCGTGAGGCAGGGAACGCCCGGACATCGGCAAGCGTTCGGATGCGATATGCGGCGAGCAGCGCGAGGAATTCATCCAGCGTTCGCGTGGAGTGTCCGATCGTCCAGACCGTCGAGGCCATCGTCGATCCCTAGTGTCCTGTCTCTGAAGTACGTGGAATAAGTTGTGCATTGGTGGTGTCCT
>NZ_CEFZSK010000021.1:0-32348 GCF_979581665.1 Nitrospira sp. Vd2
GCCATCAAGTTGACGTTGTCGGTGAGGTCCTTCCACGTCCCGCCGACGCCTTTCACGTACGCCTGCGCCCCCAACTTGCCCTCGGTGCCCACTTCGCGGGCGACGCGCGTGACCTCCGACGCGAAGGAGTTCAACTGGTCCACCATCACGTTGATCGTGTTCTTCAGCTCCAAAATCTCGCCGCGGACTTCGACGGTAATCTTCTTCGAGAGGTCGCCGTTCGCCACCGCCGTCGTCACCTGGGCGATGTTCCGCACCTGATTCGTGAGGTTGTACGCCATCAGGTTCACGTTGTCGGTGAGGTCTTTCCACGTACCGGCGACACCTTTGACCTGGGCCTGGCCACCGAGCTTGCCTTCGGTGCCGACCTCGCGCGCCACGCGGGTCACCTCCGAGGCGAACGAGTTCAACTGGTCCACCATGACGTTGACGATCTTCGATGCCCGTAAGAATTCGCCCTTCAATGGGACGCCGCCGATCTCGAGCGACATCGACTGGGTCAGATCGCCCTTGGCGACCGAACCGATGACTCGCGTCACCTCGGTGATTGGTTGGACCAGGTCGCCGATCAGCTCGTTGACGGATTCGACGCACGTCGCCCACGACCCCGAGACGGACCCAATCGACGCGCGCTGGGCCGTCTTGCCTTCCTTGCCGACGACCCGACGCAGCCGGACGAGTTCCTTCGTCAACCGTTCATTGTGTTCCATGACCTCGTTCAACGTGGATGCGATTTCGGCCTGGATCCCGCCGCGTCTGTGACTCCGCATCCGCACGCTGAAGTCGCCCTTGCGAAACGCGCGCAACGTCGCGAGCAGCATTTCCGCATCAACGGTTTCTTGTACCGGCATAAGTGTCCTCCGACTTCACGGTGGGTCCCGAAAACGGGTGTCAACACGTTAGACAATATTGTGGAATGGAACAGTCAGGTCCCCACGGTTATTTCTGTAGGACGACAGCCTACACCTCGGCCTGCATCTCATGCCACATCCCGACGAGCGCCTGCTGTAATTACTTACAGATGTTTTCCCTCTCACGTGCTACAAGCCGCTGTGCGGGATGAGCGATCAGCCAAATCGCAGAGTGAGCCGGAAGCGTGCTGTCCGGTCGCTCCAGCATCTCGTCGATTGAAGAGGACCCGATGACTGCAACTGTCGTAGCATGGTGGTTCCTGCTGTGGGCGCCCGGGGCATCGAGCCATCCGACGATTGTCGGCCCCTTCGACTCTGTCTCCGGCTGTGAAGCGGTGCGGACCTGGTCGATTCAGGCCACTCATGTGACCTCGCAGCCTGTCGCGATCTCGCCATGCTGGAGCGGACCGGTCCGGGCGGCGTCGGATTTCAGGCCGGACCTCAAATAACCTTCACAAGTCCCCCTGGGGCAGTCTCCCTGTGGTTGGATCAAGATGTCGTTGCTCGCTTGGGATGCCCTGTCCTCGCCCGGCACAGTTTGCCTTTGCCATCTGCTCGCCTGAATGCTGTCACGTTGCCTGACGATTCCCATCACCGCCTTCTTTTGCGGCTTTTGCTCGAGCTCGGATCGACCGAGCGCTGGCCCATACCTTGCTGCGGCTTGGGTGAGCTCAAACGAGGAGGTTGAGATGCGCTACATCCGGTTACTTCTTGGCCCTGGCCCTCTGGACATTGACGGCGTGCGCGAATCAAGAAAACCTTGCGAAGTCGGCCCGGATTACGATGCCGGAGGCCATTAAGACTGCAGAATCGTCAGTGCCGGGCGGGAAAGCCAAGGAGACTCATTTAGAAAGCGAGCATGGACGCACCGTGTACGAAGTTGAAATGGTCGACAGTGCCAACAATACCCGCACGGTATGGGTTGATGCCCAGACCGGACGGATCGTCAAGACCGACAAGTAATCCACTCACTTCACGAAGGGAAGGTTATTATGCTGACCTATGCGTTGATCTTCCTCGTGCTCGGCGTCATCGCTGGTGTACTGGGCATGAGCGGCATCGCTTCCGTGGCGACCCAAATCGCCTGGATTCTGTTCATTGTCGGGTTGATTCTGCTGGCCATCCACTTCGTCAGCGGCCGCCGCGTACCACCGCCCGCGTGAGGATCGGCCCTGTGATCTGCGAGGACAAGGACGTCCACGCGAGCACGAACGCCTCCCGCCAGCCGGGAGGCGTTCGTGTTTCCGCTCCCGCTCGCGGCCTCAGTCGGCATACACTTATTTCTACCTACCGCTTCGGAACTAGCGACAGCACTCATACCGGATTGGTACAGTGGGAGGCACGAACTCACGATGACCACGGCCACGCAAAGCAAGACCATTCTCATTGCCGAAGACCAGGACGTGCTTCGGAAACTCCTCGCGCTCGTTCTCACGCAACACGGCTATACCGTCTTGCAGGCGCTCAGCGGGGTCCACGCGTTGACGATCGCCGAGGAGTACGTGAACGAAATTCATTTGCTGATCACTGATATCGTCATGCCCGACCTTACGGGCCGGGAAGTGGCGCTTCAAATCTTGGAGCGGCGACCGGAGACCCAGGTCCTGTACATGTCCGGGCACGATAACCGGGTGCTGAAAGAAATTCCTCTTGATCCTCGCTTCGTCCTTCTCCGCAAACCGTTGGACCTCCACAGTCTCACGTTACAAGTCCAGTTACTCATCGGAAACTGACTCACCGCCGCTTTTTCGGGCGTCGTCCGTCCAACGCTTTGGCGGCGGCATAGTGACGGATCGCATCAACTTGCCGGCCTTCCTGCTCATACAGCCGAGCCAGATGATGGTGGGCGTCCTTGAAGTCCGGGGCACGCGCCACCGCCTGTCGGTACGCGGCCATCGCGTGCCGGACTTCCCCTCGCTCCTCGAGGAGCACGCCTAGATTGAATGAGGCGACGGCCGAATCTGCTTCATATTCCAGCGCCGCGCGATAGCACCGTTCCGCCTCCGCCAAGCGTCCCGCCTCATGGTGCAACAATCCGAGATTGATGTTGGCGTCGTTGAGGGACGGATCCCGCGCCAACGCTTCTTCGTACGCGTGGCGCGCTTCCTCCGGCGAGTCGGCATGGAGCTGCGTGGCGCGCTCGAGCCATTGCTCCGCGCTGAGCGTCGGCTCTGTCCTTCGGCCGTGCGACGGCCTGGTCCGAAGGGAGCGGGTCGGCGCAATCGATTGCGCTTCAAAGTTCAACAGAAACTGCCCGGAGTCCGGCTGCCACCGGCCTTGTCCGTCCCAGACAACGACACGCCGGCCGTCTGCGTAGATCTTTACGGTCGACAGCAGTTGATCGGGAGGGAGTTGTTGTTTCAGGGAGTGAAGGACGCGCCGGATGCGGGACACCGGGACGCCGGCGTCGCGCAGCCCTTTGGCCGTCTTGAGGAGGAGGAGGTCCTGGAATGAAAAGCGGCGCGGCCCTCGGGACCCGATTGTCTCGATCAAGGCCGCGCGACGAAACGTGTGCAGCGCCTGCCGGCTGACGTTCAAGATCCGGCAGGCATCATCCGCTGTAAACTCGGTCATTTCCGACCGGCATGCGCTCTCTTGGGCGCCGTCCGTTCGGCTCGTGCCGGAATCGGAGCGGCCTTCCGCTTCTTGTCTCCTTTTTCCAAACTGGCTCGCAACGCTTCCATCAGATCGACCACCTGCGCAGGCCGCTCCTTCGGCTGAATCGCGACCTCTTTCCCTTCGGCCTTTTCGTTGATCGCTTTCAGGACGCGTTCGCGATACTCGTCATGGAAGCCCTCGGGCCGAAACTCCGGCTCCGACAACTCCTCGATCAGACGCACCGCGAGGGTCAGCTCCTGCTCGGTGGTTGTCGCATGGCCCTTGTCGATATCGGCAAAGTCCCGCACCTCGTCGGCATAGTACATGCGGTGCAGGAGGAGGCCTCCACGGGCCGGCCGGATCAGCACGAGGTTCTCCTTGCCGCGCATGACGTACCTGGCCACCGCGACCTGCTGGGTCTTCTCCATCGCGCTCGTCAGGAGCTGGTACGGCTTTTCGCCGCGTTTGTCGGGACCCAGATAGTACGTATCCTCGAAGTAA
This sequence comes from Nitrospira sp. Vd2, assembly GCF_979581665.1. Taxonomy (NCBI): domain Bacteria; kingdom Pseudomonadati; phylum Nitrospirota; class Nitrospiria; order Nitrospirales; family Nitrospiraceae; genus Nitrospira; species Nitrospira sp. Vd2. Next base: position 4,011 of record NZ_CEFZSK010000021.1, read on the forward strand.
ATGGGATCGACGGACGCGAGCGGCACGAACTGGACGATGTCGATACTTTGCGAGGCGGCCGCCTCCAATTTGTCCAGCTCCTCTTGCGTCAGTCGGACGTATTGGCCTTTCGATACTTCATAGCCCTTCACCAACTCGTCACGCTCGACGACTCGCTCGCACACCGGGCAATAGAGTTGTTGTTTGATGCGACTGCCGCAGACGGCGTGAATTTGGTGAAAGTGGACGTCTTGCGGGCTCACAGCGGTGTACAGATTCACCGGAATGGTGACGAGCCCGAACGAGATCGCGGCGGATTGCAGCTTGCGCGGCATCGGGTCCCCAACGTGACGCTTCCACTCTAGGGATGCGCCGCGGTCGGCGGCAATCAGACGGAGCACTACGTGATTCGGGGAGGAGCGTGGAAACATGCTCGCCTCCTCCGGAGCGGCTAGGACGAAGGTCCAATTGTGTTTGGCACATCCCTCCGGCGATGATAAGGCCGTTCATTGGACCAGATCACACACGAGGCGTTGATGATTTCCGCACCGAGTCGAGGAGCCCGAGACCCACAGTGTTTTGCGCAGCAGCTTGCGGCGCTCGACGACGCAATGCCGCAGGCCGCCGACGATGTGCGGGACCTCCTGCTGAAGATTCGCGAGGCCGCTGTGCGGGTCCATGAGGCATTGGCCGCATTGCATGAGCCGGTCATCGCGTCGACACCCGGCATCCGGCCGGTGTGCTTTCAGTGTGGTCGCACGAACCTCGAGGTCCTCTACACCTCCAAGCGAGAGGGCTACCAGCTCTGTGAACACTGTTTCAGAGAATGGCGACAGCAGGGACGGGCACGCGAGATTGGCAGCGACAGCGAACACTCACATCAGCCGTGCGGAGCGGATTGGTAAGACCATGATGAGACGGGTTCAGAATTTCAGCAACCATCTGTCGGATGACGATCTCGAACAACTCTTGCCGACGCTCCTGCTCCATCTTGTCGATCGGTGCGGCGGTGAGGTAGTCCTCACGCCCAGCGATGTCCAGAAAACCGAATCCTCGCTGCACGGCAAGATGATCCAAATGCTCATTGGCACCGACATTCGCCTTCGCATCATCACCCGGCCCCCGGAGCTCCGAGGCGGGGCCGCGACGCTCTAACCCTCCCTCACTCCGTCCATGATCCGAGTGGTGAGGCGGCCAACCTGCTCGGCTTCTTTCGCCGTCCGCTCGCCGATTGTCCTGAAACCGGTGCCGACCCGTTATCGTGGGAGTTGCAAGAACGATTGCCAGTTCTGCTCTCGCTGCGCCTTGTCGGCAGACTGATGCTCGGCGCATTCGATACGAAGCAGCCGGTCCCCAAAAGGGGCGTCGACGAAGCTGCAGTGATGAGGCCGTTCCGCATCCTGGTGCGCATTGGGCTGGAAGAACCGGCAGGTCACGCACATCTTCGCGGTGGGGATGTCGCCTTTTTCCTGAAGATTCCGAATCATCTTGATGAGGGACCGCAAGAGGGCGATCTGCTCTTCGGGCGGAAGGGTTTGAGCCGCGGCTGAAATAAACTCCGGCCAGCTGGCCGCCGTGTCGGCTCGGCGCCGGCCCTTCGCCGTCAACCCGACATTGACGGACCGGCCGTCCACCGTCGACCGCGTGCGCTTGACCAAACCACGCAACGTCAAGGTCCGAATGACTTCGGAGGCGGTCGGCAGAGCCACGGCTAACTCTTCCGCAATGGCCGTGACGGAGGCCGTTTGCTTGGGTCGCAGACGCAAGACGGCAAGGGTCTGCGCTTGAAGCGGCGTGACGCGGCGAACGCCGGCTTCTTTCCACGCGCGGCTTCGAACAGCGAGCCCGATCTTCGTCAATCCCGTCGCCACCCGCTGCGCAACCGGTTCCGTCATCGTCTCCAAGACGTTCATGAACGACCCTCCCGGGATTTGTTTAGAAGGCAAAATACTCAACTCGGCAAAAATGCCGTATAGGGGGTTTTGCTGTCAAGCGTTTTGTGACACAGCGTGGAGGAACCTCAAGTTGACAACGCATCGTCTCCCGCCTATCATGCCGCCGTCGTCACGCAGCCTCCATGACCCTCCTCGAGCTCAAAGAATCCCTCCACGGCTGTCAACGCTGCAAGCTGGCCACGCTCGGCCGCAGCCAAGTCGTCTTTGGCGTCGGCAATCCACACGCCGAGATCATGTTTATCGGCGAAGGGCCGGGGTTTCACGAAGATCGTCAGGGGGAACCCTTCGTCGGGGCAGCCGGCAAGCTGCTGAATGAGTTACTGGGGTCGGCGGGACTCTCGCGGTCGGATATCTACATCGCAAACGTCGTGAAATGTCGACCGCCGAATAACCGGGACCCCGAGCCCGATGAAGTGGAGACGTGCAAGCCGTTCCTGCAGCAGCAGATCGAGATGATCAAGCCCAAGCTGCTCTGCACGTTGGGCCGGTGGGCGACGGAGACGATTCTCGAACGGAAGGTCGGCATCACGAAGATCCGCGGCACCATGATCCGGCACAAAGAGTGGAGCGTCTTTCCACTGTTGCATCCCGCCGCGGCCCTTCATCAAGGAAGTTTACTTGAACCGCTGCGCGAGGACTTTCAGAAACTCAAAGCGCTCCTTGCCAAGATCCGCCAGGGGTCTTCCCCCACACGCCCCGTCTCAGCCGACTCTCCTGCGCCTCAGAGTGTTCAGGCTCAAATGAGCTTGTTTTAGCGGCCACCGCCTGTTTCCTTGTGAAACCGAGGGGCGCGTCGTAGACGATCGCCCACCGAGACGCCTGTCACGCACCGGCAAGACTCGCGACAAGCATCCTTGGCCGGAATGATCGCTCCGCGAAGACTACAACTTATCTCAAATCATCTCTCTCCCAGCCGGAGCGGGGCAGTGGCGGCACTCGGACGGAGCGGAGTTGAAGCGGCGCGCGGCGGGCAGCGTCCGATCGGTCCACCCCGCTCTGTCTGCAAGCGGAGTCGTTGCCCACGCTCCGGCTGCTCTTAGGACGGAAACGATTTTGAGATAGGTTCTAGGATCGCGAATCGGGAGAGTGAGGAGGAGTCGACGAGGACGGGGCGGCCGCTGATTCTTCTCCCGGCTGGGCCTCTTCCGACTTCATGTCTTCCGGCTCTTCGAACCAGAGCACGAGCATGTCGTCCCACCAGGCTTCATCGACCTCGGGGCCGGGATCCTGAGTGAGACACTCCACGTCCTCCTTGGTAATCGAAGGCCCGACGACCGATGGATTGAACTTGGCGCGGCCGATCACTTCTTGAGTCGCATAGCCTCCGACGATCCACGAATCCGGATCCGCGCGCCGCGATTTGTACGCTTTCAGCGCGTGCTTCAGGTAGAGGAAGATTTGCCGCTGCGTCTCATCGGCGAGCCCGGACGCCGGCAGACTGAGCGTCTTTTCGATTTTCTTGCGCCAGTGCCGGTCGTTGTACCGCGACGTCAGCAACTGCAGCATCTTCTTTCCCCATTCACCGTCGAGCGGCATATGACCCTCTATTCCAAGGTGTCCCCGGTTCGGACAATATCCCGAAGTCCCGAGGCTTCCAACGAACGGGCGGCTCGCGCATGATCGCCGGTTGGGACCGAGATGAACAGGCCCGTGTATTCGCCGCTCAACAGTGATGTCGTCCGGAACGGTTGCAAGTCGATCGCGTAGTCGATCCCGGCTTCGGTCAAGCTTCGCTCGGCTGTTTCCGCATCGACGATATTGCCCGCGATGTAGACCAACTCGAGCGGCCCGTTCGGAATTTCTTCTGTCGGTCGTCGCATCTGATGACTCGCGGATTCCCCCACCGTTCGTCTATCCCAAGTGGCGTGTGAAGAAGGCGACCGCCCGCCCCCACGCGTCTTTCGCTTCGGCAGCCTTGTACACCTCTTTTCGCGTGTCGTTGAAGAAGGCATGTGCGGCGCCGGGATAGGTTTTGATCTCGCCGTCCTTGTTGTATTTCTTCAAAGCCGCCGCCAGACGTTGGACGTCGGCTTTGGTGATCCAGCCGTCTTCCTCACCGTAGATGTAGAGAATCGGACAGGCCAGGCGTTGCAGCGGCGTATCGGGATTGGGCACCTGACCGTAGAACACGACCGCCGCTTTGATGTCGCCGTTCACGCAGGGCAGCATGAGCGCATAGGAGCCGCCCATGCAAAAACCCGTTACCCCGATCTTGCCGCCATCAACCTCGAGTGCGGCTTTCAGATACGCAACGGTTGCCTGGAGGTCCTGTAATCCGTCCTGCTGCTGCAGCGTGTTCATCAGCCGGCCGGCCTCGTTGGCGTCCTTCGTCACCGGATGACCGAGCCGTGAATACAAATCGGGCGCGATCGCGACGAATCCTTCCTTCGCGTAGCGTCGGGTGATGTCTTTAATATGGTCGTTGAGGCCCCACCATTCCTGTACGATAACGACAGCCGGGCGGCGTTCCTTGACAGAAGGCGCGGCGACATACGCCCGCACCATCACGCCGTTACTTGGATACTCGACCATTCGCTCTTTCAGGTCCATAAGACGCAAACCCGTTCGAGTTCGAAGTTGAAGAATCGGATGTGAATGTCTTTTCCCTCGACTTCCCGAACCTCGAACGCCTTTCTTAATTCCCCGCGATCATCATTTCGCGAATTTTCACCGTCGGGCTGGCGATCCGGCCTCTGAACTCCAGATCGTTGCCGATCATCTCGATGTCGGCGTACATCTGTTTAAGGTTCCCCGCAATCGTGATCTCTTCCACCGGGTACGCCAGCTCACCGTTCTCGATCCAAAACCCTGCCGCTCCCCTCGAGTAGTCGCCGGTGACCATGTTGATGCCGAATCCGATCAACTCGGTGACGTAGAGGCCGCTCTTGACCGAGCGGATGATCTCAGCCAGCGTTCGGGCGCCGGGGACCAAATAAAAGTTCGTCGGTCCGACCGAGGGACTCTCTCCGACGCTCCGCGACGCGTTGCCGGTCGAAGGCAGTCCCAGCTTGCGGCCTGAGTAGCTGTCGAGCAGATAGCTTCGCAACACCCCGTGCTCAACGATCGTGTTCTTCCGCGTCGCCAGTCCTTCGCCGTCGAACGGTCGGGACCCGAGGCCACCCGGCATCCGACCATCATCGTAGATCGTCACGAAGTCGGGAAAGAGCGGCTTGCCCAGATGCCCGATCAGGAACGAGGCACCTTTATAGAGGGCGTAGCCGGAGATCGCGCTACAGAGGTTGCCGAGCAGGCTGCCGGCGGTTTCCTGATCGAAGATGACCGGCGCGCGTTGAGTCGCGATCTTTTTCGCGCCGAGGCGCCGGACGGTTCGGCGCGCGGCCTCGGCTCCCACCGACTCCGGAGTGGCCAGGCGGGCGTACTTCCGCTGCGTCGCGTACCAATAATCCCGCTGCATGCCTTCTGAATCGGAACCGGTCGCGATGGGAGACACCGAGAGGGAGAAACTGGAGCTCCGGTATTCTCCGACAAAGCCGTGACTGTTGGCGAGCAACACGCGCCCCGCTGCGGAGTTGAAGTCGGCCCCTTCCGAATTGGTGATTCTGGCGTCGGCCTTCAATGCCGCCTCCTCGGCGCGGCATGCCAGCGCGATCTGCGTATCCGTATCCAAATTCGTCGCGTCGAAGAGGTCCAGGTCCGGTACGTCCCGCGCCATTCCTTCGGAGCCGGGGAGACCGGACAGCTCATCGGCCGCGACGGCTGCGGCGAGCGAGCAGGTATCGGACACCAACTGCTCCAACGAGTCCTTGGAGAAGTCGGACGTTGAGGCGCTGGCCGACCGCTTTCCAAAAAAGACCCGAAGCCCCAGCCGTTTCTCCCGGGCCTTGGTGAGCCGATCGACTTTGGAAAGGCGCACCTGGACGGCAAACGTGTCGCCATCGGCCACGATCACGTCGGCTTCCGTCGCGCCGCGCTGTTTCACGCGGTCCAACAGGTTCACGGCAAGATCGGCTAGATTTGGCCCTTCTGGCATTCTTCCTCTTCTTCGAGAATGATCACCGTGCAAGGCCGGCGGCACAGAGCGAGGTCAGCGCGCCGTCCCTCCTACCGTGATCTCATCGACGCGGATGGTGGGAAGCCCGACACCGACCGGTACCGACTGACCATCCTTGCCGCACGTCCCGATCCCCTCGTCCAACTTCAAGTCGCGTCCGACCATCGACACGCGGGTCAAAATCTCGGGTCCGTTCCCGATCAGCGTGGCGCCCTTGACCGGCCGCGTGACCTTGCCGTCTTCGATCAAATACGCCTCGCTGGCGGAGAAGACGAACTTCCCATTGGTAATGTCGACCTGCCCCCCGCCGAACGAGACCGCATACAGCCCGCGCTGGACCGACCGGATGATCTCCTCGGGGTCCGACTCGCCGGCCAACATGAAGGTGTTTGTCATGCGAGGCAGTGGAATCGCCTGGAAGCTCTCTCGGCGCCCGTTCCCGGTCAACGGGATGCCCATCAACTTGGCGTTCAATCGGTCGGTAATGTAGCCTCGCAGGATGCCGCGTTCGATCAGCACCGTCCGGCTGCTCGGCGTCCCTTCGTCGTCGACGTTCAACGATCCGCGGCGGAATGGGATCGTGCCATCATCGACGATTGTGCAGACTTCCGAGGCGACACGCTTTCCGATCAGATTGGAGAAGGCCGAGGTCTTCTTGCGATTGAAGTCGGCTTCAAGCCCATGGCCGATGGCTTCATGCAGGAGAATGCCCGGCCAGCCCCCCGCGAGCACGACCGGCATGACGCCGGCCGGCGCGTCGATCGCGTTCAGGTTGACGATCGCCTGGCGGGCCGCCTCCCGAACGTAATGCAGATACCGGTCGTTGTCGAAATAGAACGAGAAGCCCACGCGACCGCCGCCGCCGAACGTCCCGACCTGGCGGTTTCCGTTCTCTTCGGCAATACAGGTGACGTTGAGCCGTGACAATGGCTGGACGTCGCTCACCATCAACCCTTCGCTCGTGGCGACGATGACGCGTTTATATTCGGTGTGGAAGGAGGCCATGACATTCTTGATCCGGTGGTCGTACTTGCGCGCTTCGGCGTCGATGCGATTCAGCAGCTCCACGCGTTCTGCCGTCGCGACGTCGAGCTGAATCGAATCGATCGGGTAGAGGTTCTGCGCGGGGGTGGCGCGATGCGTCACTGGAACGGGCCGATCGCCCTGGGGGCTGTTGGCAATGTATCGTGCCGTATCCGCCGCAATTTCCAGGTCACGGCGCGTCAGTTCGTCGGAGTAGGCGAAACCCGTCTTCTCCCCGGCCGTCGCGCGCACGCCGGCACCCTGGGAGACGCTCTTGACCGCGCGCTTGACGATGCCTTCCTCCATTGACACGGATTCGGTCATCGTGGACTCGAAATACAGATCGGCGTAGTCCACGTCCCGGACCTTGACCTTCCCGAGCGCATGCTGCACTTCCGATTCGGTCAGTCCGAACTGTGCGAGATCGACCAGATGTGTGGCTCCCATCCAAATGCCTCCTGAAGTCTGCCGAGTATATCCGATCCATTTTCGGGCAAGCAATGCAACGCGCGCCCGCCTCGGCCGATGGGTGTTCCTGCCGTTCTTCTGTCGGATAATCGGAATCGTTTGACATTCGAATAGTCGGTGATTAGACTAAGGGCACCTGCCGGTCTCTTCTAGACAACAGAACAAAGCCGTAAGGTACCCCTCTCGCGAATGACGAAAGGCGATTCAACGACTCTCGAACAGCTGACCGAACCGGAACTCCTCTCCCTACTCGACCCAGAGTCGCTTCCCAAACACATCGCCGTCATCATGGACGGCAACGGGCGCTGGGCGGAATTGCGGGGGTTGCCGCGCATCGCCGGGCACCAGGAAGGCATCAATTCGGTTCGCGAAATCATGAACGTCTGCGGCGAGCTCCGCATTCCTGCGCTGACGATCTACGCCTTTTCCCAGGAAAACTGGAAACGGCCGATGCCCGAGATCAACGCGCTGATGATGCTGCTGGAGCATTATCTGCAGACTGAAATGGAGACGTTGATCGAAAAGGGAGTCCGGTTCCGGGCGATCGGCCGCATCAATCTGCTCCCACAGTCCGCTTTGCATTGGGTCCGGAAAGCGGAGCGTGAGACCGCGCATCTCGACAAGCTGGCGTTGACAGTGGCGCTGAGCTATGGCGGCCGGTCGGAGATCGTCGACGTCGTCCGCCGACTCGCCCAGGACTGTAAAGACGGCATCCTGCCGATCGAGGCCGTCGACGAAAACGCCTTCGAGAGCTACCTGTCGACCCACGGCCTCCCCGATCCCGATCTGCTGATTCGGACGAGCGGCGAAGCCCGCATCAGCAACTTCCTGCTCTGGCAGGTCGCGTACACCGAGCTGTATTTCACGCCCACGCTCTGGCCCGACTTCCGGCGCCGCGATGCCCTCCTCGCGCTGCTCGATTATCAACGGCGCGAGCGGCGGTTCGGGCAGCTGACGAGCTTTCCCCGCGTGACTTGTGATTAGCCCCGTGGCGGGCGTCTCGGCGGTCTCCTCACGGCTCGATCCCCGGCGCGTCTATTCGGCCGTCGTCTTTGTTCCGCTCTTCTACCTCATCGTCCGTTATCTTCCGCCGACCGCCTTGTTCATCGTCGTCGCCGTCGCCGCTTCGCTCGCGCTGTTCGAATTGTATCGGCTGTACTACGGTTCGAGGTCCGCTACCGCGGCTATTGCACTCGCCGTCATCTTGGGACTCCTGGTCCTCGCAGCCTTTCAGTGGCCGGACATGATGCCTGCACCCGCCCTTGCCTGCGTTGCCGTCGGGGTCGTGCTCGTGTTTCATCTGGCCGCCGCGCATGATCTTTCGCGCAGCTTGACCGATGCGGCGGTCCTCACCTTCGGGTTGCTCTACATACCGGTCGCGATGGGACATCTCCTGCTGACGCGCGCGCTCCCCGATGGAGTCTTCCTTACCTTTTTCGTGATTCTTGTCACGTGGGCCGGCGATACCGGGGCCTATTACATCGGGATGCTGCTCGGCCGCACGCCATTGGCCCCTGTGATCAGCCCGAAGAAAACGGTGGAGGGGCTCATCGGTGGATGCGTGACGGCCATCATCATCGCGCTCCTCGGCCGCGCGTGGTTCCTCCCTTCCATCACGCTGTTAGATGCGGTCATTTCGGGATTGTTGTTGACCTTTGCCGGGCTTTTCGGCGATCTTTCGGAATCGATGTTCAAGCGTGCCGCTGGTCAGAAAGATTCGGGCGGGCTCATTCCCGGTCACGGCGGGATGCTCGATCGACTCGACAGCCTCCTCTTCACGGCCCCAGCCTTCTACTATTATGTCACTGTGATGAGGACGTCCCCCTAGCAAGAGACCACCAACTAACCAGGAAGCCGCATGAAACGGATCGTCATTCTCGGCTCGACCGGCTCCATCGGTACCAATACGCTGGACATCGTCTCGAAGTTTCCCGATCACTTTGCCGTGATCGGGCTGACGGCGGGCACGAACGATGAAAAGCTCGAAGCGCAGGTGCGGCTCTTCAAACCTCGGGTGGTCGCCGTATCTGATCGTGCCGCGGCTGATCGGCTGAGAGCCCGGATCCGAGGCATGAAGGTTGAGGTCCTCGACGGGCAGGAAGGAGTGGCCATAGTCGCAGCGTTGCCCGACTCCGACCTGGTCGTGTCGGCGATCGTGGGCGGCGCCGGCCTCGTCCCGACGCTTGCGTCCCTGCGCGCGGGGAAACACGTCGCGTTGGCGAATAAGGAGCCGATGGTGATGGCCGGTCAAATGATGCAGGCGGAGGCGCGTCAGCGGGGGGTCCGCATTCTCCCGGTCGACAGCGAGCACAGCGCGATTTTTCAATCGCTCGAAGGCCACCGAATGGAGGATGTGCGCCGCCTGATCCTCACTGCATCAGGGGGACCGTTGTGGGAGCTGCCCAAGAGCGAGTTGCGCGAGGTCAAGCCCGAGCGCGCGCTCAACCATCCGAATTGGAAGATGGGCGCGAAAATCACGATCGATTCCGCCACATTGATGAACAAAGGGTTGGAGGTCATCGAGGCGCGATGGCTGTTCGATGTGCCGGAATCGAAGATCGAGGTGCTGATCCATCGCGAAAGCATCGTCCATTCTCTGGTAGAATACTCGGATCGATCGATGATTGCGCAACTCGGACTCCCCGATATGCGGACGCCGATCTCGTATGCCATGAACTATCCCGCCCGCATGTCGCTCGATTTGCCGTCGCTCGATCTGGTCGCCATCGGCAAGCTGAGCTTCTACAGCCCCGATCATGACCGGTTCCCGTGCCTCAGGCTGGGCTATCAGGCCTTGAGGATCGGCGGGACGATGCCGGCGACGCTGAATGCGGCCAATGAAATCGCCGTGGCGGCCTATCTCAACGAGCAGATCGCGTTCACGGATATTGCGGATGTGATTCGGGGCACCATGGACGCCCATACACCGCACGGCCTTCAGCAATTGGAAGACTCCCTGGACGCCGATCGCTGGGCCCGCGAGAAGGCCGGGACCTTGGTTCGGGCCCTGGCGCCTTCGCCGGTACGCTGACTCGATGCCCCTGTGATGACCCTGTAAGGAGCAAGCAATGCCTGCTGTCTTTGCGCTCTCGCCTGATGCCATCTGGGTCTTCGGACAAAAAGTGTGGTGGTTCCTCCTGGTGCTGGGAGTGCTCGTCTCGTTCCATGAGCTGGGACATTTCCTCGCGGCCCGGTGGGTCGGCGTCAAGGTCCTCAAGTTTTCATTGGGCTTCGGTCCCAAACTGTTCGGCCGTCAGATCGGCGAGACCGAGTATCTCGTCTCGGCCGTCCCGCTCGGCGGGTATGTGAAGCTGTTCGGTGAAGAAGAAACGGACGCCCTCACGCCCGAAGAGAAGCGCCGCTCCTTCGCGCACCAACGGCTCCCCGGCAAATTCCTGATCGTCGCCGCCGGCCCGGGCTTCAACTTCTTGCTGACCTTTTTGATTTTTACCGGCTGGTTGTCGACGGGCTCGCCGCTGTTCATGCCGACGTTTCGCGAGCTCTCGCCCGACATCGAAGCGATTCGTCCCGGCTCGCCGGCCGAGCAGGCAGGCTTGCAAGTCGGGGACAAGGTCTTGCGCGTCAACGACAAGGACATCTCGGCCCGCAGTGAGCTGCAGGAAGCGATCGCCAAAAGCAATGGGAAACCGTTGACCCTCGATGTGCGGCGCGGGGATCAGGTGAAGACATTCGTCGTCACGCCCGCCGCGCTTCCCGGTCAAGAAGGCGCCAAAGAGGAGGCGATCTATGCGATTGGTGTCGAGGAGAATGCACCGATCATCACCGCCATCATGAGCGGTTCAGCTGCGATGAGTGCCGGCTTGGAGGAAGGCGATCGCGTGATCAGCATCGACGGCGAGGTGGTCCGGACCTGGTCCGAGATGGCCATGATCGTTCGCAACCACCCGAAGCAACCGCTGCAATTCGAAGTCGAACGCGACCGCCATCGCGTGCACCTCACCGTGACGCCGGCGGTTGAAAAAATCGAGATCGACGGGAAACCGACCGAAGTCGGCCGCATCGGAATTTCACGCCCCGGCGGGTTGATGATCCGCGCTCATAATTTGTTCGAAGCGCCGCTCCGCGGAGCCGAAGCGACGTGGGCGTTGACGGAACTGACCGTCGTCGGCATCTATAAGATGATCGCCGGCGAGATCTCGAGCAAGAATATCGGCGGGCCCCTGACCATTGCCAACATGGCGGGCGAAGTCGGTCAGCAGGGCCTCTCGAAGGTCATTTCGCTGATCGCCTTGCTCAGCATCAACCTCGGCGTCCTCAATCTGCTGCCGATCCCGATCCTCGACGGCGGGCATCTGCTGTTCTTCGGCATCGAGGCGGTCCTCCGCAAACCACTCGGCGACCGCCAGCGTGAGATCGCCCAACAGGTCGGTCTGTTCCTCCTCGTCGGCATCATGGTGTTTGCGTTGTGGAATGATATCGAACGGCTGATCTCACGGTAGCCGGATGCTGAAAAAGGCACTTCTCACCCGCCCATCCCGCGCCCGCCAAGACGTGCGCCTTCCCGGGCTTCGTTCTCGGCTCAAAAAAACCTCAACGTACCCAGAGGGGATGGAGCCTGTCTTAGCAGGGTCGGGGGCGGGTGGGTGAGAAACGAATACGCTTCCGGTTTTTTCTCGCCTGCGGCCTTGCCAGGGAAAGCGTACCTCTCGGGGTGCGCGCGGTTGGGTGGGTGTAGACATCAACCTTTTTGAGCATCCGGTTGAGCGATAGCGCTAACCTACTTCTTCCAATGAAAACCTCTCAACTGCTCATTCCGACCCTCCGTGAAGATCCCGGTGAGGCGGAGGTCGTGAGCCATCGGCTCATGCTTCGTGCCGGGATGATTCGGAAAACGGCGGCCGGCATCTACACGTACCTGCCGCTCGGCCTGCGGGTCATCAGAAAGATCGAGCAGATCGTGCGGGAAGAAATGAACCGGGCCGACGCTCAAGAAGTGCTGATGCCGATTGCGTCCCCGGCGGAACTCTGGCGCGAGACGGGCCGCTGGGACTACTACGGCAAGGAATTGTTCCGATTCAAGGACCGCCACGAGCGGGACTTCTGCCTCGGGCCGACCCATGAAGAAGTCATCACGGACCTGATCAGGCGCGAGGTGCGCTCCTACCGGCAGCTTCCGCTGAATTGCTATCAAATTCAGACGAAGTTTCGAGACGAGATCCGCCCGCGGTTCGGGTTGATGCGCGGACGCGAATTCATCATGAAAGACGCGTACAGCTTCGATGCGACCGAGGATGCCGCGCGCCTGAGCTATCAGAACATGTATGAGGCGTATCATCGTATCTTCCGGCGCTGTGGGCTGACGTTCGTCGCAGTTGAAGCCGACACGGGGTTGATCGGCGGCTCGTCGTCTCACGAATTCATGGTGCTGGCGGAGACCGGGGAAGAAACGGTGGTCTACACGGAAGACGGCAGTTATGCCGCCAACGTCGAGCGCGCGGAGTTGACGGCGCCCGCGGAGGTGCCACTGGAATCCCAGCGGCCATTGCAAAAGGTCGCCACGCCGGGCAAGAAAACCGTTGAGGACGTGACGACGTACTTGAAGGTGAAACCTGAGCGGCTCGTCAAAACGCTTTTGTACCAGACGCCGAAGGAAGCCGTCGCCGTGCTCATCCGCGGCGACCATGCCGCCAACGAGATCAAGATCAAGAAGCTGCTCGGTGCCACCGACCTCGAATTGGCTGATCCGGACACCGTTCAGCGCCTGACGGGGGCTCCCGTGGGGTTTGCCGGCCCGATCGGACTTCAGAACGTCAGAGTCCTCGCCGATTACGCCATCAAGGGCATGGCGAATTTCGTCGTGGGCGGGAACGAAGCCGATACGCACTACATCGACGCCAACTGGAATCGGGACTTCGTGGTGGAACGGTTTGCGGACCTCCGAAATGCCCAACTGGGCGATCCCTCGCCCCGGGGGGGAACGCCGCTCAAGACCGCCAAAGGCATCGAAGTGGGTCACGTGTTCATGCTGGGCACGAAATATAGCAAGGCAATGAACGCCACGTTCCTCGATCCTCAAGGTCAAGAACGCCTCGCGGTGATGGGCTGCTACGGAATTGGGGTGGGCCGCACGGCCGCCGCTGCGATCGAGCAGAACCACGATGCGAAAGGGATCATCTGGCCGATCCCGATCGCGCCGTTCCATGTCCACCTGTTGCCGTTAAGCCAGTCGGACGCCGTCACGAAGGCGGCCGGCGACACCTATGACGCGCTCAGCCAGGTTGGGATCGAGGTCCTGTGGGACGATCGAGACGAGCGGGCCGGGGTGAAATTCAACGATGCCGACCTGATCGGCATCCCCTTTCAGCTCGTGATCGGAGAAAAAGGGCTGGCCCAGGGGACGGTGGAATTGAAGGAGAGAAAGAGCGGCGCGGTGCGCAAGGTTGCGCCCCGCGCCGTTGTCGAAACGCTGACGCCCCTCCTCGAGGACGCCCGCAACAAATAGCTACGCCGACCGCTTCGGCGTCGCATGCTCCTTAAACTTCAGGCTGTCCACCAGGCCTTGACGCACCGCGTAGTGCGTCAGCTCCGCATTCTTCTGCATCTTCATCTTTTCAAGAATACGGGAGCGGTAGGTGCTGATGGTTTTCGGGCTCAGCGAGAGGGATTCGGCGATCTCGCCGACCGTCTTACCGATGGCGATGAGTCCGAGAACCTGATATTCCCGAGCGGACAGCCGCTCATGCGGGGGCGTGTTGGGATCCGTTTCCAGGTCGAACGCCAGTTTCTCAGCCAGCCCTGGACTGATGTACTTGCCACCGGTCACGACCTTCCGGATCGCGGCGATCAACTGGGCCGGGGCGCTTTCCTTCGTCAGGTAACCGGAGGCACCCGCTTTGAGCACGAGCACGCCGTACTGCTCCTCGGAATGCATGCTCAAGATCACGACGGGGATCGTGGGCCGTTCGCGCTTCAACGTCCGCAGCACATCGAGCCCGTTACCGTCCGGCATGGCGATGTCGAGTACGACCACATCAACCGGCTTCGTTCGCACGAGATCGAGCACCTGCTGACCAGTCGTGGCTTCGGCCACCACACTGATATCGGGAGTGTCGGAGAGCACCTGCTTCAACCCTTTCAGGACCACCGTGTGGTCGTCGGCGATCAATACGCGAATCATGAGATCCCCCACCGAAGGTTCGATTACGCAGGATACCGTGTGGCCGGGCATTTCGAAGTCGGAGAGGCACTAAGAAATTCGTAGGCTAAAGCCCTACGAACCAGCCGGTACCCTTCCCCTTGCAGCATCCCGCTATTCTACATAGATAGTTTCACCAGCTTGCGCTTTTAGAACCAATTCATTACTGTCCCGCGGCAAATGACAGCACGCCGGACAGCATACTACGAACTTTCCAGTTTTCGCGGCTCACGAGCGGCGGCTTCGCCCGCTCACTTCTACTAATTCAGAGATGAATTCAAATCCGCTTCAGCCGCTGCCACCGCAGCTGGCCGGACTCAACCTTCAACGTGAACTTGACGCCGACACGGCGGGGACGGACCGCGTCGTTCGTCGGTTGCCCGTCGAAGACCTGCGCGCGATCCTCGATATGGCGGCCGCCGGCCTCGAGGCGGACGGTTTTCGCGCCTCGGCGACGGCGCTGGTCACGACCCTTGCGATGGAGCTCCCTGCCGATCGCGTGAGCTTGGGCATCGTGCACGGTCACTCGATCCGCCTTCAAGCCTTGTCGCATACCACGGAGATCAATCACAAGACGCAAGTCAGCCAAGCGATCGTCGAGGCGATGGAAGAAGCCCTCGATCAGCAGCAGATGATTCAGTGCCCCTCTCCGCCCACCGCTCCGCCGTGCATTCTTCGCGCCCACCGTGAGCTCTCCTATCGGTTTGGGGCCTCCACCGTCTGCTCGATCCCGCTTCGAGCCGGCGACCGTATCATCGGTGTGATCACCATTGAGCGCACGCTGGATCGGCCGCTCAGCACTTCGGAAATTGCGCTTTGCGAAGCGGCGGCCTCGTTTGCGGGGCCCCTGCTCGACCTGAAACGAAAGGACGATCAATCCATCGTTGTCCGGTGCAAAGACCGTCTGGTCACACGCCTGAAACTCGTCGCCGGCCCCGGACATCTGGCCGCCAAAGCGATGACACTCGCCTGCATGGGGCTGATCGCGTTTCTCGCGCTCGCGACCGGAGATTTTCGCGTGACGAGCAAGGCCGTGCTCGAGGGGGAGATCCAACAAGCCGCGGTGGCGCCATTCGACGGGTATCTCGACAAATCGAGCGTGCGGGCCGGCGACCGGGTCCGCGCCGGTCAACTTCTGGCACGACTGCAAGACCGCGATGTCCAGCTCGAACGCCTCAAATGGCTGAGCCAGCAAGAGCAGCTGCGCAAGGAGCATCGTCAGGCGCTGGCCGACCGTGACGCTGCGAAGGTCGAAGTCCTGTCCGCTCAATTGAAGCAAGCGGATGCGGAACTGGCCCTGGCCGCCGAGAAATTGTCCCGCATGGAGATCAACGCGCCGTTCGACGCCGTCGTCGTCAGCGGCGACCTCAGTCAGCGGCTCGGCTCGCCGGTGAAGAAAGGCGAAACACTCTTCGAGCTTGCGCCCCTCGACACCTATCGCATTGCGCTCGAGGTCGACGAGCACGATATCTCCTATCTGGCGGTCGGCCAGCATGGACGCCTGGTCCTTACGGCCCTGCCGCACGACGCCTTCGATATGACGATCACCTCCGTCACGCCGGTCGCGACGGCCAAGGAGGGCCGAAATTACTTCCGCGCGGAAGGCCGCTTCGATACCGTTCCGTCACCCAACGTCAGGCCGGCCATGGAAGGCGTCGCCAAGGTATCGATCGACGAGCGGCGCTTGGGTTGGATTTGGCTGCACGACGCCGTCGATTGGGCCACGCTCACCCTCTGGGCTTGGTTGCCATAGCGCAATGGCAATCGATCTGTTCAGTCCCTCTTGGTATCGCGTCGCGGACCTCAAGCCGCGGCTCCGCACGCACGTCCACATCCACCGGCAACACCACCGCGACGGCCAATGCTACGTCATTCACGACCGGGTCACCGGCCGGTTCCACCGCGTGACGGCGGCCGCGTACGCGGTGATCGGCCTCATGGACGGCCGCCGCACCGTGCAGGAGATCTGGGACACCGCGACCGCACGCCTTGGTGACGACGCGCCCACGCAGCCCGACGTCGTGAGGTTGCTGGGGGAGCTTCATGCCGCGAACATTCTCATCGGGGATGCCGCACCCGATCTGGCCGATCTGTCTCGCCGCTTCATCACGCGGCGGCGGCGATCCCGGCTCGCCCGCTTTGCCAATCTCTTCAACTGGCGGCTCCCGCTCTATGATCCGGATCGGGCCCTCGAGCCGTGGGCCTCGAGGGTTCGCCCGCTCCTCGATTGGCGGGTCTTTGCGATCTGGCTGGCGATTGTCGTCACGGGTCTCGTGACCGCCGGTGTACACAGTTCCGCGTTGACGCACGATCTGGTCGATCAACTCCAGACGCCGCGGTCGCTGCTCGTCCTGTGGCTGTTGTTTCCCATCATCAAGCTCGCTCACGAGCTCGGCCACGCCTTGGTGACGAAAGCCTTTGGGGGCGAAGTTCATGAGCTGGGCATCACCTTGCTCGTCTTGACGCCCGTCCCTTACGTGGATGCGTCCTCGGCCTGGGCCTTCGCGAATAAATGGCAACGGATCGTGGTGGGCGCGGCCGGAATGATGGTGGAATTGGTCCTCGCCACGATTGCGCTCGCATTGTGGTGGAACACGCAACCCGGCCTCGTCCATACCGCGGCGTACCAGACGATGTTGATCGCCGGCGTCTCCACCATCCTCTTCAACGCGAATCCCCTGCTGCGCTTCGACGGCTACTACATGTTGATGGATGTCCTCGGCATCCCGAACCTCCGGCAACGTGCGACCCGTTACGTCGCCTACATCTTGGAGCGATACATTTGTCGGGCCAAAGATGTCGACGTGCCACGGACGGGACCCGGCGAACGGCGGTGGCTCGTGCTGTACGGTGTCTCGTCGGCCATCTATCGCGTCGTGGTCGTGCTGGCGATCGTCTTTTTTCTCGGCAGCTGGTTCCCGCTGTTGGGCCTGATCTTCGGCTTGTTCGCCTTGGGCGGGTTGATCGCCGTGCCGCTGGTCCGAGCGCTCAAGTTTCTCGCCACGAGCCCACGGCTGGACGGCATCCGACTTCGCGCCACCGCCACTGTCGCGGGGATCGTCGGCTCTCTCGCCTGTCTCCTGGCCTTGATTCCCGTTCCCTATCAATCGGTGGCGCAAGGCATCGTGCGTCTTCCCGAGGAAACGTTCGTCCGCGCCGGCATGGACGGCTTCGTCCAGACGATTGTCGTGAGACCCGGGACAGCGGTGCGCACGGGCGATGTCCTCTTGATCTGCCGCAATCCCGAACTCGAGACGGAATTGGCGGTCCTCGACGCGAAGGTGCAGGAAGTGGAGGCGCGACGACGCGCGCATGAGCCGACCGATCGCGTGAAGGCCGCGCTGGTCGAGGACGAGTTGCGGTACACGAAACAGGACCGGGACCGGGTCCGCGAGCGCGTCGCGGAGCTGACCATTCGCAGCCGGCGGGACGGAATCTTCGTCGCGCCCCTGTCGGTCGATTGGCCGGGCCGCTTTTTTCAACGGGGTGAATTGCTCGGCCATGTCGTCGATCCTCACAGCATTACCGTCGAAGGTCTCGTGCCGCAGGAAGAGATCGACCTGGTGCGACACGAGATTGATCACGCCGAGGTGCGATTGGCTGAACGGTTGAGCGACCCGCTTCCGGCCCGGTTGACCCGTGTCGTGCCGGCCGCAAGCAAAGATGTGCCCAGCGCGGCGTTGACCACTGAAGGCGGCGGCAATGTCCCGGTCGAAGAAACCGAGCACGACCGCGTGCAGGCGGCGCAGCGGCTTTTCCAAGTCGATCTCGCGGTGGCGAACGGATCAGCGATCTTGAATGCGGGGGGCCGCGCCTATATTCGTTTCACCTTCCATCCGCAGCCGCTTGCGGTCCAATGGATACGACAAGCACGCCAACTCTTCCTGTCGAGGCTCCATGTCTAGGTTCTTGGCGCGACAGGGACCACGGGTTGAACAACCATTGGGCCGGGGCGCGCCAGGGACCCACCGGCCGGGGCGGTTGATCGCCGGAAACGGGGTCGCTGCGCGAGATTCGAATCGAGTTTTGGCGCGACAGGGACCACGGGTTGAACAACCTTTGGGCCGGGGCGCGCCAGGGACCCACCGGCCGGGACGGTTGGTCACCGGAAGCGGGGTCGCTGCGCGAGATTTGAATCGAGTTTTGGCGCGACGGATCTGTGAGACGACCGACAAACCAGCAGTCTGATCACCGGAATCGGTGTAGCCAAAGTGACATGCCTGTAGAGACAGACATAAAGGATCGTACAGCGAGACGCCTTTCGGCCGCAGAGGTCATGGCCGGTCGGAACCTCTGGCGCGCCATGGCTGGTTGGTTGCACAGTAACGCGTTCTCGCGCCAAGCCCCTCTCTTGGGTGCGGTGCCCACCCGTCACTTCCCCTATCTCGAGCGAGACCACGGCCAGCGGCAGCCGATCGAGGAGGGGCTTGCCGCCCTGGTGGCTCCGGTGCAACGCCGCTGGCATCGCACGTGGTTCGATCGCGAGCGATGGATCGCGCGGATCGATACGCTGGGCCAAGAGTATAGCCGGTTGAACGACGAGACTCTCCGGGACACCGCGATCCGGGGTGGAGTGACGCTCAAGCGCACGGGGTTTACGCCCGAGGCCGTGGCGCCGGTCTTTGCCGCGATCCGGGAAGCGGCGACCCGGACGATCGGACAGCGGCATTACGGCGTGCAGTTGTGGGGCGGCTGGCTGCTGTTGAGCGGGCACGTGGCGGAGATGGAAACCGGCGAAGGCAAGACATTGACGGCCACGCTCGCTGCCGGCACCGCCGCGCTGGCCGGCATCCCCGTCCACATCATTACCGTGAACGATTATCTGGCGATGCGGGACGCGGCCGCCATGGCGCCGGTGTATCGGGCACTGGGCTTGACCGTCGGCGTCTCGACGCACGGCTCGCCCGATCATGCGAGACGGCTGGCCTACAGCTGCCACATCACCTACTGCACGAACAAAGTGGTCGTCTTTGATTACCTCAAAGACCGGCTGCAATTGGCCCGGATGGCGTCACGCACGCATCTCTTCATCGACAAGCTGGCGCAAGGACGGTCGCACTCCTCCTCGCTCCTGCTTCGCGGCTTGCACTTTGCCATTGTGGACGAGGCCGACAGCGTGCTAGTCGATGAGGCGCGCACGCCGTTGATCATCGCCCGCCAGATCGACAATGAGCAGGAGCGCGCCGTCTACGAACAAGCGATCAGCGCCGCGCGGACGCTGCGCCGGGATGAGGATTTCATCATCGATACGGCGCGACGCACGATCGACTTGACGGATCGCGGCGCGACCCGCCTCGCCGATCTCACGCACGCGTTCGGCGGTCCCTGGCACGGCCGACAGCGCCGGGAAATGCTCGCTCATCAAGCCTTGGTCGCCCTGCACCTCTTCGAGCGCGACCGCGAGTATCTGGTTCGCGATGGGAAAGTCGTGATCGTGGATGAATTCACCGGCCGCATCATGGCGGACCGTAGTTGGGAGCGTGGCCTTCACCAGATGATCGAGACCAAAGAGGCCTGCGACGTCAGCTACTGCCAGGACACGTTGGCGCGGATCACCTATCAACGCTTTTTCCGCCGGTACCTCCGTCTTGCCGGCATGACAGGGACGGCCCGGGAGATCGCCGCGGAATTGTGGGAGGTGTACCGGCTCCCGGTCGTGCGGGTCCCGACGAATCGGCCGATCCGCCGGATGCGGCTCCCCGATCAGTGCTACCGGACCGTCTCGGAGAAATGGACCGCGGTCGTGCGCGCGGTCGAAGACATCTCAAAGCGTGGCCGGCCCGTCCTTATCGGCACGCGGAGCGTGGCAGCCTCGGAACATCTCAGCGCACTGCTCAAACGCGCCGGCCTTCACCATGCGGTGCTGAACGCCCGATCGGATTCGGAAGAGGCCGCGATCATCGCAGGAGCGGGCGAGCGGGGTCGCATCACCGTGGCGACGAACATGGCTGGTCGCGGCACGGATATCCGTCTGGGCCGAGGCGTGGCCGAGCTGGGGGGCCTCCATGTCATCGCGACGGAATGGCATGAAGCGGGTCGAATCGATCGTCAGCTCTTCGGGCGGTGTGGCCGGCAGGGCGACCCCGGGAGCTATCAGGCGATCGTGTCGTGCGAGGATCAGCTCATCACCAACTATATTCCGCGGCGCTGGCGCTGGGTGGTGACGGTCATCATGCGCAGTGGCGCGCATCTTCGCCGCACGGTCAGCCCATGGCTCTTCTCGCTCGCGCAACGACGCGCCGAGCGGCTGCACCGCCGCACGCGCAAGATGGTCTTGAAGGTCGACGAGCAATTGGAATCGCTGCTGGCCTTCGCCGGCCCGCGAGAATAATGATGAGTCGCGTCAGGGAGCGAATCGTGTTACGTCGGTTTTTAATGGTCCTCGCATGGATCGTGTGTGGGACGAGCCCGGCGGTTGCCGCGGATTTGAATTGCCTGGTCCATCCCTACGTCGTCATCACGATCAGCTCGCCGGTGGCCGGGTTGTTGGAAACCGTGACGGTCGATCGGGGCGACATCGTGAAAGAAGGCCAGGTGCTGGCGACGATTGATACCTCGGTCGAGCGCGCGCACGGAGCCGTCGCACACGCTCAAGCGGAACTCACCAACCGGCGGCTGGCCGAACTGGAGCTCCAACGGACGAATGCGGAAGTCGCCATGCGGACCGTGCGGAGTCCCATCAACGGCGTGGTGATGGAGCGCTTTTTATCGCCCGGTGAATTTCCCAAGCAGGAAAAGATTCTCAAGCTCGCGCAAATCGACCCGTTGCGCGTCGAGGTCTATGCGCCGGTCTCATTGCTGGGGAAGGTCGCGGTCGGGATGGAGGCCCAGGTGAAGCTGGAAGAGCCGATCGGCGGCCTGCACAAGGCCAAAGTCACCATCGTGGATCGCGTCGTCGACGCGGCAAGCGGCACGTTCGGGATCCGGCTCGAGCTGCCGAACTCTGACCTCCGACTACCGGCAGGAGTGAAATGCACCGTCAAGCTCCCGACCAAATAACGACCGCGTGGAACAGGTCCGTGCGTCATCCAGCCCATCTCAGCGCTGTGACGGCCCTCATCGCCATGACCGCCATGATAGGGTTCGTGTTGTCCGTGTCTCTCCCGGCCTCGGCTTGGGCTGCGCACCCGCTGTCATGTCGGATTCAACCGAATGCCACCGTCTCGGTCGGAAGTTCGGTCGTCGGCGTACTCGATAGTGTCACCGTGAATCAGGGCGATTACGTCAAGGCAGGCGACGTGATCGCACGATTGGAATCGCGGCTTGAAGAAGCGGAGGTCGCGGTCGCCCAGGCGAAGGCTGACATGGTGGGACCGGTCCAAAAAGCGCAGGTTCAGATCGATTTCAGTGGGCGCAAAGTCACCCGCGCCAAAGATCTGAGCAAGACGTCCGCGATCGCGCAGCACGAGGTCGACGAGGCGGAAACCGAGCACCGGCTGGCCGAGGTCTCGCAGCGAGAGGCGTTGGAGCAAAAACGCTTGGCCGAATTGGAACTCAAGCGCGCTGAAACGGCGCTGAGCCTCCGCACGATTCGAAGCCCGATTGCCGGGGTCGTCGTCGATCGCCTTCTGTTTCCGGGTGAGCTGGTCAAACAGTCGCCGCTCCTGACGATCGCGCAAGTCGATCCGCTCCGGGTCGAGGTCGTGGCGCCCGCTTCCATGCTCAATAAGCTCAAGCCCGGCATGCGGGCCGATATCCGAGTCGACTGGAACGGTGCCACGCCCTATCAGGCGAAGATCGCGCAGATCAATCCGGTGATCGAACACGCGACAGGGACTGTCGCGGTGCAGCTTGAACTCCCCAATCCGCAACACCGAATCCCCCCGGGGCTGGGCTGTAGTGTGACCTTCGTTCCCTAAGCAGGTCCCCCGGCGAAGGCGACGGCAGATCTGTCCGGCTGACGAGCCGGTCGCCGATCTTTTGCATCGAATCCCGCAAGGAGGATGTCATGCACTCATTCATCACTTCACTCTCGGCCGCACGCGGCGACGATCGTCGGGCCGCGTGGGCGGCTTTGCTCATGGGTTGTCTGTGCGCGATTGGCGGGGCGCCCGCCGAGGCGGCGCCGACCGTCGACAACACGCTGCCCGAGCTTCGCCTCACGCTCCGCGAAGCGATGGACGCGGCGATCGACAACAATCCCAATGTGAAGTTGTTCCGGGAAAAGATCGAAGCGGCCCGCGCCCAGAGTTTCACCCAGTTGGGCGCCTTGCTACCGAACGTCTCCTCGACGGTCCGACAGTCGAACCAGACGCTCTTTCTCGGCACCTTGGGCTTGGCGCCTGTTCGGACGGCGCCCTTCAGTATCTTCGATGCCCGCGCGAACTTCTCTCAATCGGTGTTCAGCCTGAGTCTGATTCAACGATGGCGGGCCTCGCGGGAAGCGCTGAAAGTGGCGGAACTCGAATCGGACACGACCAAGGCCGATACGATGGCGGCGGTCGGCCTGCTGTACATCGAAGCGCTGAAAGCCCAGGCGGCGGTGAAGTCCCGGGAAGCGAATCTCCAAGTCTTCGAAGAGCTGTTGGTCCTGTTCCGCGAGCGGCGCGGCACCGGGATGTCGACGGGGCTCGACACCGCCCGGCTCCAGGCGCAGTTGGAAAACGAACGCCAATTGCTGACGGCCGCGCAGTATGAGGCCGAGCGCGTGAAGCTGAATCTCGTCCACGGCCTCGGCATCCCGTTCGACGTGCGGCTCGTGCTCACCGAAGACCTGAAGAACGACATCGCCCATATGCCGTCCGTGCAAGAAGCCTTGGATAAGGCGATGGCGGAGCGGATGGAGGTGAAGGCGCAAACGCAACGGATCAGGACCGTCTCGTTATCGTTGAGTTCGACGACGACCGAGCGCCTGCCATCCGTGAACGCCCAAGGCGATTTCGGGCTCATCGGCAACCGATGGAACAACACGCTGGACACGTATAACATCGGCCTCTTCCTGACCGTGCCGTTGTTCGACGGCGGGCAGCGTGAAGGCAGAATCAGCGAGTCGCGAAGCCTGCTGCGGCAGGAACAAATCAAAATGAAGGTCATCACCAACCAGGTCGCGTTGGACGTCCGGGAAGCCCTCGTGACGTTGGAAAGCGGCAAGGAGCAGTTGACGATCGCGGAGTCGGGCTTGCGTGCCGCCTTGACGGAGCTCGCCCTCGCCCGCGAACGCTTCAACGTCCTGAGCGCGAGCAGCAGCTTGGAGCTTACGAACGCCCTGTTTTCGGTCGCCCGTGCCCGGGATAACTTGCTCGAAGCCACCTTCCGGTTCAACGCGGCCCGCGTCAATCTGGCGAAAGCGACCGGGCAATTGGAGCAGATGTTCTAGCGGCCGACGAACAGGATGCGCTGGTGCGCCGATCGGCGCACCGGATTCGGCCGCATCCGAGCCGTGCAGAGGCTCGGCGCGCAGTCGGCCTAGCTGACTGGTCCGACGAGAATCCAGCCGAAGCGTTCCTGGATCACGGGAAAGCGTTGCACCTCACCAGGCAGCCGTTCTCTCATGGAGGCCGGAAGGACGATGAGCGTCCGACCGGGTTCCTTGAGGAAAGAGGTCACGTTTTCTTCTTCGTTCCGGTGGATCACGACAACCTTTCGTTTCGCGTAAAAGACCGCCGAGGGACGATGCGGTCCATAAAAAATTAATCGGTCGTGCGGCGCCAGCAGCGAGCCGGCCAGCGAAGCGAGCTGTTGCGGTGGCGCAATCAAATATCGGTTGAGCTGCGGGAGCGTCACGTGCAGCGTGATCAGTGCGAGGACTGTAAGGGTCGCAGCCGCCGCTCCAAACGCCGCCTGAAGCTTCGGGTTGCGCGCCCAGAGCAGCCAGTAGGCCATCACCCCCATGCCGAGAAGGAGGACTGCGACCGACAGAGACGGTCCGGGACCGAACTGGAAACGGTCGGCATAGGGAAAACTTTTCATCAGCTTCTCGGCAAAGGCGTCGAAGACGAACGGCAGAACGGCAAAGACGAGAGCCATCGCCGCCCCGGTCAGGACCACGATCCAGGCGGCGACCCGAAGCCGCTGAGGAGTCGGGCTTCCCTTCACACGGTCCCACCAACCGGCGGTGACGATCGCCGCCGCGGGATAGAGGGGACCGATATAATGCGGCAAGCGCGTCGCGCCGAGGCTGAAGAAGACGAAGACGGCCGTACACCACAGCGCCGCGAACAACTCGAGATCCCCGGCCGGCCATCGTTCGCCCTCGCCTTTTTCTGACCCCGACGAGCGGCGTCGTGCCCGCCACGCTTTGTATTGCTCATAGAGCGCACTCGCGAGGAATCCGCTCCATGGGAAAAATCCAAAGAGGAGCACCGGCAGATAGAACAGCGGCGTTCCGCCCCAACCGTAAAAAGGGTTGAGGTATCGGCGCAACGTATGCTCTTGGGCTTGCGCGGTGTAATCGTCCCCATGGAGCATCAGCATGCTGGCGTACCACGGAAGCGCAAGCGCCAGAAAGATCACCATGCCACCGAGCGGCAACCCCTCGTTCCAAAAACGGCGCCACTGCCTGGTGATCGCGAGATACGGAATGATGCCGAGGAGCGGGACCAGGAAGCCCGGAGGCCCCTTTACCAGCGTTCCGGCGGCCATGGCCGCATAGCAGACCATGAACCAGGCGCGCCGCGAGGTCGAGCCCTGAAATCCCAGCCAGAACGAATAGGTCGCCAGCGTGGTGAAAAACATCAACACCATGTCGGTCAACGCTTGGCGGGCCAAGGCGATCACCTCGATGTTCAACAGGAGCATCAAGGCTCCGACCCAGGCCATCCCGCTTCCCCGCGTCTTGGCCAAGAAGAGGTACTGCAGCGCCACGAGCGCCACACCGAAGAGCGCGGACGGAAAGCGAGCGGCAAACTCGTTCACACCGAACACCCAATAGGCGCCGCTCATCAGCCAATAGAGCATCGCCGGTTTGATAAATCGCGGCTCGTAATTGAACGTCGGCGTGATCCAATCGCCGGTTTCGAACATTTCACGCCCGGCTTCGGCATTCCGCCCTTCGTCGCGATCGGTCAGTCCGATCGAATCCAGACCCGACATGAAGAGCAGGGACGCCAGGACGATCACGAAGATCAGATGACCTACCTTGACGGGGGCGGTCATTCGGACTTCTGAGAAGATGATGCGGAGGGGAACCCGGGTCCATGCCACGAACGGCCCTCATGTCCCCGAATCCGGTAGTGCAGCCGACGGTTCATCATCCACCGCACGGCGAGAAGGTCATAGAGACCTTTGAAGAGGCGATTGCGGACCCCGTATTTCGAGAGACCGTGGATCCGCGGATAGGAGGTCGATATCGGCTGGTCGTGTTTGGAGGTCTCCGTCCATGATGATCACCACATCGCCGCGCACATGCTTAAATCCGGCATCCAGGGCCGCGGTCTTGCCGTAGTTCCGATCAAAGTGCAGGACCCTGACGGCCGGTTGCTCGGCGGCAAGTTGATCAAGAAGATCGCTGCTGCCATCGGTGCTGCCGTCGTCAACGAATAGGATTTCAAAGCCTTGGGTATGGCCGCCCTCCCGCGGCGCGAGCACCTCAAGGAGCTGCCCCGTCAGAGGACGCAGGTTCTCATACTCATCCTTGACGGGAATCAGGATGGACGCCCAGAGGGAGCCTGCATTCGTGTCCGGCCGAGCCAAGAGGGTTTCCAAATCGAAGCGGTTCCAGAATGGTGGGCTGAATGAACGTCGATTCGTGCGATCCTACTCGCCGGCGCCGGCGCAGTCAAATCGGCGCCGCACGCGAATCTGGCCAATGAGGCTGTCAAAACCCCACGGAGATGCCGACCGTTCCGGTCACAGCCGACCGATCCGCCGGCCCGGCCACCTCGGTCCCGACGCCGGCGTCCAGCACGATGCGTGAACTGAACTGGTGACGGACGCCGGCTTCGATCCCGGTGTGATTGCGTTGTCCGGTCAGATCGGACTGGCGCGTGTAGAGATCGACGATCAGCGTTTCGCGAAACCGAAGCGGATAGCCGATGGGATAGCTCAGCGCGCCGATCAGCCGGTAAAGCCCGTTTCGCTCCGTCCCTTGCGCTCCTCCGACGATCGTATAGCCGGCATTGAGATGCGCCCGCAAACGGCCGAAGGATCGCGTGAGCACGCCCGTCACCTGCGTGTCTACGCCCCGCGAGTTCACGCCCGTCGGAAAGTCCGCCTCCACCCGGAGCGCTATCGCGGGCCAGGCCAATGTCTCGGTATTGAAGTTGTACAGCAGGCCGAGATGGAGATCGCCCGACTTATCCGGCCCGACGGTGGAACGCGGATCGGTAAAGAGATCGCTTTGGATTTCGATTTGCGCGTTCGCGAAGGCCCCGTAAATGATTTGCGGTTGAAACGTCCACCCGCTGCTTCCGCGTCGTCGCCCGTTGAGTCGGACGCCGCCTTCCACGCCGATTTCCCCTTTGGGAATCACATACGCATCTTCCATTTGGATAGGCCGATTCGGGTCCAGGTTATCGTGATCCAGGGCCGCCGTAGAACAGGGCGACAGCAAGACCAAAATCACCAGTACACGAATCGACAGGCTCAAGCGGCGTTCAATGATGATGCTCTCGCTCGGGAAGGCCGGCTGACGGGAGGACCATCGGGTTGGTTTGGTCCGCGCTCGCGAGGTAATAGCGGTCGAGCACGCGATAAATCTCCGTCCGCTTCTCGTCCCAACCCGACATCTCCTCGCTCGTCAGGATGTCGCTGATCGTGTCGTGCAGCATGTGGAGGTTGTCGAAGACGTTTGCGATCTCCGGATACTCCCGGGCGAACACGGGACTGTATTCCGCCGTCATCGGCATGAACGTCCAGTCGGTCGGCGGATTGTTCAGCCAAGCATGGTAACGGTCGAGGATCGGGCGGACCGCCTGCTGCTTGCTGGCCAGATCAGGGGCAGCCGCAAGCGGGTCGTAGACCGCCACCTGTAAATAGTGGTAGGCCCAAATCGTCGCGTTGAAGAGTGGAAACCGTTGACGGAAACGTTTCGCGTAGGGCAGCGCATCCAAACGCCGGTGGTCCAGCCGGAGGCCGGTCATCGCGTACGGACTGTCTTGGTAGTACCGGAGGACTTTCCGGAGCGCCTGCTCCTTGTCCGTCTTCGAGAGGTCTGAGACATAAATGTCATACGTGGCCCGATGGAGCGCGTGCGCTTCATCGAACGTGTTCTGCGCGCGCCAGGCCATCTTCATGTATGTCGGTGCAATGGCTTCTTCGTTGGGAGGCAGAGCGGGTCGCGTGGCGATGAACCGCAACGTCTCCTTCCGTGCCGTCTCTTCGATCGCCGGCACGTCCGCCCCACGGGTCAGTAGCAGATGTTCGTACAGATTCGAATGCCCGAAATCAATGCCGTTGAAGTCGATATCCAACTCCTTGAGATTGTCGCGAAGCGCAAAGTTCCACAGGGCTCGATAATAGAACCGCTTGTCCCGCGACTCGAATTGTGCGCACGCCGCAACCATAGCGAGGATCACAACCAGCCAACATATGGCAGAGGTCTTTGGCTTCATTGGTCGTTGTTGTCGATGCGCGTCACGAAGGAATCGAACGGCCGGTACCGGCAACGCCGCGTTCGCTAGTTGCATAGTACCGCCTGGAAAGGCGGATGGGGGAGGTGTGGGTCGGGCAGAGCGATGGTTCCCCGGGACCAGAATCGGGCCCGAGAGCTAGTCCAATTCAAACTCCTGCTTCCAGGAATCATCACGTGCTTGGACCGGCTGATCGGTCTTGGCGAGCAGACAATTCTCGACGACGAGGTAGTCCAT
>NZ_CEFZSK010000022.1:0-276775 GCF_979581665.1 Nitrospira sp. Vd2
AATGAGCCTTCTAAGCTGTGGGTCGCAGGTTCGATTCCTGCCGGGCGCGCCAGTTATCAATGGCTTATAGCTTAAGACTGCAGTGAAGAATTGCAATGTAGAGCTGATGTAGAACGCGGCTTGCGTAGCTATTTCTCTCGTCGATCTGACAGCTTGCCCCAGTTCTGTGCAGCAATGCCAAACAAACGGAACCCATTTCACGAGGCGGGAGCTCGTATATGTGAAGTGTGGGCCATGAAGTTGGAAGATTTGGATCTTCACCGGGTGGTGTGTGGCGGTTTGCCGGAAACGAAGCCCGAGCGGTCCGACTACACCCCGCTACCAAGAGGGCTGCGCCACCGCTGGTCCCCCCGGCGTGCCGGGTGTCGGTAAGGCAGCTTCGCCCTCACGCACGAGGCGCTTGGCCAGCCGTCGACGAATGGCGATGCCATTCATGACGGGATTGGCGGAGCCGCACGTCGGCAGAACTGACGCATTCCCCGCAAACAGATTGGTGACAGAGTGGAACTGACTGTCACTTGTCACGACTGCGCGGCTCGGGTCATCACCCATGCGCAACTTCCCGGATTCATGAAACATCGTCCCCAACCATCCGCGGCAAAGCCGCCTGCGAGAGGGGAGGTCCCGAAAATCTTCGTCGGCACTTCATCAATGGCCGTATCCATTGCCTGCATAAGCAGCAGATCGGTTGGGCTACGCTGGACCGCGACATGGGCGCGCGGCAATGCGCCGACGTCCCATTGATCGTCGTGTAACAGCGGACCAGCAGCGCGAAGGGTTGTTGATCCGTCATTGTCAGTCCGCTGGGAAGGGGGACTTGAAAGGGCACGTTCTTCCGCAGATGCACCATGAGATTTGCGCCGATCACGCCGGTGTTCGGAATGCCAGTGTTGCTGTTGAGGGCCAAGCGCGCACTTTCAATGGCTCTCAATGCACGATCACAGCCGGCCGGCGATCGGCGTTTTCAGCGATCGGTTGACTGAGGTCGATCGGCCCATCACCCGTTTCGATGCTTGTGACTTCTTGAATAATGTCGCCGGTGGCCAGGGTATAGCTATAGAAGTCATGGAGTGAGCCATTGATGAAAGCATTCGAGCTGGAGACGCCGCATTGCTCGGCGGCTTCCACAAGGTAGCGTGCTTTCAGATCATCGACCACTGTCCGGGGCCACAAGGTGTCGAGGCTTATGGAGTCGACGGGCGTGGTATGCATTTCTGAATCAAAATATTGTGGCGACCAGCCACCCAATAGAGCGAGCGGCCGCCGAGAGTATAGGCCAACCCTCCGAAGGCGAGCTCGTGCGCCATGGGAGTCCCCAGGTCTCATACAGCGCCTCACAATCGAGGCCTTGTTGGCTCAAGAGGTCGAGCGTACTCGGGAGGGGCCGCCTAGCGTCGGGATCGGGCCAGGGCCATCGCCGGTGAGTCCGCCTGGGCTGCTAATTCCGCGCGCGGCTCTAAAGCTCTAAGGGCATTCGGCCTTAGTGAGACGATGAGGAGGAAAGGAGAAGACGGACCATTATGGTTGTGACCATGCAATCGGGTTTGCTTTTCGTGCTGGCTGGACTATGCGAAATAGGAGGTGGGTATCTAGTATGGCAGTGGTGGCGGCACGGCAGTCATTGGACATCGGGGCTGTTGGGCGGGCTGATCCTGTTTGTATTTTGTATATGGCATCGTCCCGACCTATCAGCCCGGCCACTTCGGTCGAGTATACGCGGCATACGGCGGTTGCTTTATTGTCCTCTCGATGATGTGGGGCTGGGGTGTCGACCGTATCTCGCCGGACCGCTACGACCTGCTCGGTGCCGTGATGTGCCTTGTTGGAGTCGGCATCATTATGTACTCGCCCCGATAAACGCTTTGCTCGGGGGAAGGGCGCTGTGTTAGCCTTATGTGTCATATGAAATGTTTGATGCTGACGTGGTTAATACTTTGGATGGTGGCGTTGCCACTCGTCCATGTGCATCTCTTACCCCATAGTGGGGGCGACGACACCGTTGGAGCCACTGCCTTGGCGCACACCGTCTTTTCCAGCGATGTGCCAGGCGAGTATCAAAGCACTCAGTGGAGATATGGACTTATAGCGTCGATTGAAAAGCAGGAACACACAACCCGTTGGTCGGAGGCCGGTGTACCTCAGACCGAATTCGGCTTTTTGACCCTGTCTGGTACTCGCAAGCTCCTTATCGGGGTCACCGTCAATGCCATCCCCAGCCTCACGTCGCCCACGGTGCCTCACGGGGTCATGGCTTGTGCCCTCGTGCCTTCGCGTGCCTCGCCGCATGTGCCCTTTGCGACCCACGTACCTTCCCGGGCTCCGCCCTGCTCTCTTCTCTAAATTTTCTCCACACTCGCGTTTATTGTTACCCGTGATCGTTCTAGGGATTCGCTGACACGCGTCTGCAGCTGATCAGCGTGATCCTCTAACGGATTGCCACTGTTGGGAAGGGGTTGAAGACAGGTTGGAGAAGTCTCCATGTCGCCGGATATGGTATCGGCAAGCCGTGGCAACTTTCCTGGAGGTCCTCAATCACAGCCGGGTTACAGCAGGTACATCCGATATGCGTCGTCCATCGAGAAGTTCCGGCGTATTGAGTCGATGAGAACGGGCGCGGAGAGTTTTGTTGCCATGGCGAGGAGAGCGAGGAGCGTGGTGACAGGGAGAGGGTTCGCGTCGATCTCTGCCGGCCTGAGCCTTGTCCTGCTCGTCGCGTGCCAGGAACAGTCTCCGGCGTCATCGGGGGCACCGGCGGTGCTGGAGCCGAGCAAGGCCGGCCCTGATCTGTCCCGTCTCATTCAGCCGCCGGCGAGCGCACGGGATCGTGTGAGTACTGAGGTGGCGATCATACGGCCGTTGGAGCAGGTCGTGACGGTACCCGGCGAAGTCATGCCCGACCTTCGGCGTATGGCCAAGGTGACGTCTCGAATCGAAGGCGCGGTCGCGCGCCTCCATGTGAAGCTGGGGGACCGTGTTCGGACCGGTCAGCCGCTCGTGGCCATTGAAAGCCTGCGGCTTGATGAATTGGTCCAAGAGTATCTGGTCACCAAGGCTCAACGGGACGTGGCCGAGAATAGTTTGCATCGCACCGAAAAGCTGCGGGCGGAGGAGATCGTCCCTGACCGTCGCCTCATTGAAGAGCGGGGCCGCTATTTAGAGAGCAAGGCACGCTTTCAACACGTCCGTGAAAAGCTCCTCCATATGGGCCTCACCGAAGGGGAGTTGCGAGCGCTCGAGCACGGCAGTCACTTGGACGGTCACCTCGCGACCCTGCGTGCGCCACTGGACGGGATCATCGTCGCGCAGCACATTGTGCTCGGCCAAGGCGTGGCCGCGGGAGAAACCTTGCTGGAAATCATGGACACCAGCCGTCTGTGGATCATGGCCAACGTGCCGATTGAGGCGGCGCGAGCCTTTCCGGAGCGCCTGATCGGCAGGATCGTGCCCAAGAGTGGCCGGGCCGTGGAAGCCCCGCTCACCTATCTTGCTCCTGACGCCGACGAGAAAACCCGCACCGTGCGGGTCCGGTTTGAAGCAGAGAATCTTACCGGGGAACTCAAGCCCCATGAGTATGTGGATGTGCAGGTGCGTCTGCCGGACAAGCCGGCACTCGCGATCCCGAGTTCCGCCATCACGTTTGTCGAGCAGCAGCGCGGTGTCTTTGTCGAGCAGGAGCACGGGTACGGGTTTGTGCCGGTGCAGATCGGCCGCGAGGCGAACGGCTGGAGCGAGATCGTGCACGGTCTCGCACCCGGCGACCGAGTGGTCACGCACGGCGTTTTCGATTTGAAGAACGTGCTGCTCAGGGACGCGGTGACGGGGCAGGGCGAGGGCTAAGATGAGCACGCTGCTCGCTGTGGCGCTTCGCTATCGGGCGCTGACCCTAGCTGCGCTGCTCGTGATCGTCGTGGGGGGCCTCTTGTCCTGGCAACGCTTGCCGATGGATGCGACCCCGGACCTCACGCCGGTGCAAGTGCAGGTGCTGACCCGGTCGCCCGCGTTGGGGCCGCTCGAGGTGGAGCAATTCATCACCTTTCCGATTGAGGCCTCCCTGGCTGGGCTTCCGGGTCTCACGGAACTCCGGTCCGTCTCTCGCTATGGGTTGTCGGTGGTCACCGCCATCTTTCGTGACGACGTCGATGTGTATCGGGCGCGACAGCTTGTGAACGAGCGCCTCACGCAGGTGGCGGAAGGGATTCCCGCGAAGTATGGCCATCCGGCCATGGGACCGCTGACCACGGGGCTGGGAGAGGTCTATCAGTTTACCGTCACCGGTGAGGGCTACAGTCCAATGGCCGTCCGCACCTTATTGCAATGGGACATTGCCAGGCGACTGCGCGCCGTGCCGGGCGTGGTGGAGGTGAATATCTGGGGCGGCGATGTGCAACAGTACCAAGTGATCGTCGATCCCGCGAAATTGCTCGCCTACCACGTGACGTTGCGCCAGGTCTTCGAGGCGCTGGAACAAAACAACGCCCTCATGGGAGGCGGTTATATCGAACATGAGCGTGAGCAGATGTTGCTGCGGGGCGAAGCCCTGGCGACCACCGAGGCGGACCTGCGGCACATTGTCATTGATCATGGGCCTGGCGGGGTGCCGATCCTCGTGGGAGATGTCGGGGAGGTGAAGGTCCGCCCCGGGCTGCGGCTCAGCGCGGCCACGGCGAACGGGACAGGGGAAACCGTCATAGGCATGGTGCAGATGCTCGCCGGCGCCAATGCCGACGAGGTGGTCGCCAAGGTGAAAGCCCGGATGCAAGAGATTCAACGCACGCTGCCATCCGGGGTGCACATTGAGCCCTACTACGATCGAAGTCTATTTGTGTCGAGAGTGCTCGACACGGTGAGACGCAATCTACTCGAAGGGGCGCTGCTCGTGATTGCCGTCCTCTTTGTGTTTCTCGGCGACGTACGCATGGGGTTGATCGTCGCGGCAGCGATCCCCCTCTCCATGCTGATGGCCGTGACCGGCATGCTCTACGCAGGACTTTCAGGGAACTTGATGAGTTTGGGCGCCATCGATTTTGGGTTGTTGGTGGACGGCTCTGTGGTGGTGCTCGACAACATCCTTCGGCGGGTGGCGCGGCAGCCGGTTGACGATCCGGATGAGCGCCTCCGCCTCGTCCAGCAGGCGACGCAGGCTGTTCTGCGACCGGTCCTCTTTGCCGTCGGCATCATTATCGTCGTCTACCTTCCGATCCTGATGCTGACGGGCCTCGAGGGGAAGTTGTTTCGGCCCATGGCACTCACCGTGATCCTGACCCTCGCGGGCTCGCTCGTCGTGGCCATCGCCATCACGCCGGTTCTCGCCTTTTGGTTTGCCGATGCGCGTCGTGAGACGGACGGCACCTGGCTCACCCGACACGTGCAGCAATGGTATGCCGCCTGCTTGGCAGGCGTGATGCGGCAACCACGGATCATCGTCGCGGCGGCGACGGGTCTGTTTCTGGTGAGTCTTGGCCTCGGAGCGCGGCTGGGCGTGGAATTCGTTCCGCGCCTGGATGAAGGTGACCTGGCCGTTAACGTGTGGCGCCTCCCGAGTGCGTCCCTGAGTGAATCCGTCGCCACCTCGCTTGATATTGAACGAGTGCTCCGGCGCTTCCCCGAAGTGGTTCAGGTCGTCACGCGGACCGGCAGTCCCGATGTGGCGACGGACGTCATGGGCGTCGACATGTCCGATGTCTTTGTCATCCTCAAGCCCCGTGCGCAATGGACGACGGCCCGATCGCGCGAGGAGTTAATCGGCGCGATGAAGCAGGCGGTCCTCGACGCCGTCCCTGGCGTGACGCTGGGCTTCACGCAGCCCATCGAGATGCGCTTCAATGAATTGATCGGCGGCACGCGCTCGGACCTCGCCATCAAGGTGTTTGGTGAGGACTTGGAGGTGTTGCGGCGGACGGCTGACACGATCGGGCGGATACTGGAGCGCGTGCCGGGAGCCGCCGACGTCAAAGTCGAGCAAGTGGCGGGCTTGCCCCTGATTCGTGTGATCGTAGAGCGCGCTCAAATTGCCCGGTATGGGTTGACGGCGGATGATGTCCTGACGCTAATCGAGACGACGCGCGTGGGCCATCTCGTGGGGACGATTATTCATCAGAGCCGGCGCTTCGATCTCATGGTGCGCCTCAACGACCAGGCGTCCACGGATCCCACACAGCTAGGCGCCCTGCTGCTCCCCGCGCCGCATGGCGAATTGGTCCCGCTGTCTCGTGTCGCGACCATACAGCGTGACAGCGGGCCCGCGCAAATCAGCCGTCAGGATGTGCAGCGTCGCATCGTGGTGGAGGCGAACATCCGCGGACGAGATCTGGGCGGCTTTATCACCGAGGCGCGCCAGGCTATTGCGCAGCATGTGGCGCTTCCGTCCGGATATTCGATTCACTGGGGAGGACAATACGAGCATCTCCATGAGGCGTCCGTCCGTCTGGCCATCGTCGTGCCGGTCACGCTGGTCTTGGTCTTCAGCATGCTCACGGTGACTTTTGGCTCCATGCGCCCGGCGCTCCTGATCTTTCTGAACGTCCCGTTGGCCCTCTCTGGCGGCATCCTGGCGCTCTGGGTGCGGGGGTTACCATTGAGTGTGTCCGCCGTCATCGGATTCATCGCGCTCTTCGGGATCGCCGTCCTGAACGGAGTTGTGTTGGTCAGCCACATCCGCGATCTCGAAGGGCACGGGATGGAGACCGAGACCGCGGTGCGGCAAGGCGCCCTGGATCGGCTCCGGCCCGTGCTCATGACCGCGCTTGTCGCCAGCCTGGGCTTTGTCCCCATGGCGGTCGCGACCAGTATGGGGGCCGAGGTGCAACGCCCGCTTGCGACTGTCGTGATCGGCGGACTGATCACATCGACTTCATTGACGCTGCTCGTCATTCCGGCCGTCTACGGATGGATGTGCCGCCATATGGCATCGTCCCTCCTCGCACCGCAACTCGGTGCTCCGTTGGACGGGGCATCAGTTGAAGGTCGAAGTCACAGGTGATTCGCTGTTTCCTGGCGTCGTGTAGAATTAGGTCTTGGATTCTTCTAAGCCTGTGCGTTGCAGGTTCGATTCCTGCCCGGCCCGCCAAGTGTCGATCCCGGTCATGGTTCCCTGCTAATGAAGAGTGGATTCCAAAGTATTTCCCCGGTCGCAGTCTGCGTCCACCGTTCATGCCGAACTGATTGATTTTTCGCTCGGGGTTAATTTCTCCTGGATTCCCCCGCCCCCTTCCGAGGATGGAGGCGAGGGTCGCCATGATCGTGTACAGTTGTTCCAACAGAAGCGATCATGGACGCGAAGGAGAAGCAACAAGACCATCCGGACCAGGCACCACAACAGGATTCGTTCAGCATCCAGGAATTGCTGGATGCCAGTCCCGCGAAAATCTCGTTGATCGATACTCAGAAGTGGGAAGTCCGGTTTCAAAACTCGTCCAGCCGCGAGATGTGTGGCAACATCGTCGGGAAGACATGTTATGAGACCATTGCACAAAGCCCGGTGCGGTGCACATTTTGTCGGGCGCCGGAAGCCCTTGAAACCGGCAAGACGACGAGCAGCGAAGTCGAGCATCCGGACGGCCCGTGGTTTTTGATCCAGTGGGCGCCAATTCGGAGCGGTCAAAAGGTGCTGGCCGTCGAGACGATTACGGACATTACCGAGAGCAAGCGCCGAGAGGAAGAGTCTCGTCGTCTCAAAGAGCTGTTCGAGCAACAGGCGACGATCGATCCGCTCACACAGCTCTTGAACCGACGGGGTTGGACGGAGTTGGCGGAACGCGTCTGGTGGCGTGCCGTTCAAAACCATGAGGTCGTCGAGGTGCTGCTGCTGGACTTGGACCATTTCAAGGACGTGAATGATCGATGGGGGCACGCGGTTGGCGATCAGGTGCTGCGCCATGTCGCGGGCGTCTTGAGGCAGCAGACTCGCCCAGGCGATCTCTTGGGGCGCTGGGGAGGTGAAGAATTCATCCTGCTCCTGCATCCGCCGCTCAAAGACATCCTCTCGATCGCAGAGCGTATCCGCGAGGCGGTGGAGTCATCCCCGATTGCCATCAACGGCCTCCGTACATCGATTCGTGTGACGACGAGTATCGGGGGAACGACGTTTGATCCGGCTCAGGATCCGGGTGGGCTCGATATCGCGATGGCCGGCGCCGACCGCAATCTCTACACAGCCAAGAAGGCCGGCCGTAACCGAGTCTGCATCGCGGGTTGAAACCCGACTCCGCTCTCTCTGCTCATTAACGGCCCGCCGTCAATCTCGTCATCAACATTTCCGTCGACTGTTCCGACGCCTGCCGCTTCAGTTGGTCGAAGGTGCACTGCCGCGGCGGCTTATCGGGTCGCCATCGAAGAAACTTCATGCCATGGCGAAACCGGCCTTGGGAGAAGTAGTCGTATTCGACTTCGCATACGAGCACGGGGTCGAGCCGCTCCCATTCCCGGCTTTCACCCACCGTCCACCGGCTTGGGCCACCGGGCGCGCGACCGGTGAATCCGCTTCCGCCACGCAATGGCTCGATGACCTTATTGAGAGCTGCCCGAGCGTCGCGAGTGAACGATGAGGTAAAGCCGACGAAATGAAGCAGCCCGTCTTCATCATACAATCCGAGGAGCAAGGATCCGATCGAACGGGCGGCCGTCCGTCTGTTCTTCTCCCTTTGCGCATCCTTGGCCGCATAGCGGAATCCACCGACGACACAATCGGCCGTCCGTAGATGTTTGACCTTGACCATCGCATCTCTCGTGCCCGACCGGTACGGCGTCTGGCGATTCTTTGCCATGATGCCGTCCAGGCCGAGCGGCCCGAACTCTTGAAACCAACGCTCTGCTAACGCGCGTTCATTCGTGTATGGCGACAAAGACATTCTCGGTGTCCGGGGCAGGGAGGCGAAGAACTGTTCGAGTTGCGACCGACGTTCCTCGAGCGGGCAATTCAGCAGGGACCCGGCTGTCGTAGAGTAGAGAAGATCGAATGCCATGAATGTAGCCGGTGTTTCGTGCGCGAGTTTCGCGACACGGGACGCGGCCGGATGGATCCGGAGCAGCAGGTCATCGAAGGACGCGACCCCATTTCGAAAGACCACGATCTCGCCGTCCAACACGAAGGAGTGCTCAGGCAACGACATGAAGGCGTCGACCAGCTCCGGGAAGTAGCGCGACAACGGCTGGCCCGCCTTCGATTGCAGCACGATCTCCTTTTCAGAACGAAACACGAGGCAGCGGAAGCCGTCCCATTTCGGCTCGAATTGCCACCCTTCTCCCAGCGGGAGGCGGTCCGCGCGCGTCGCTTCCATCGGCGGCAACGGCATGGGGATAGGAAGCGGCAGACGGCGAAGGGGCGCTTCGTCCAGCCGGCCCGCTGTGTTCGCCGTCTTGGTCTCTGACGCGCGTTTCATACCCGGTTCACCAGGCTGAACAAATCGAAGCGCTTCTTGCCCAGCAAGGGCTTCCAACGATCGCCGAACTGATCGAGCAGACGCGGCACATTATCCAGCCGGTAGTCACTGATGCGGAGACCCTTCTCGACTTCATTCCACTCGACGGGCATCGAGACGGTCGCGAGCGGTTTTGGTCGGACGGAATAGACGCACGCCAGCGTGCGACCCCACGCGTTCTGGTTGTAATCGACGAGGACGCGGCCGTATGGTCGGTTCGCAATCCGATATTCTGCCGTGATCAATTTTGGATGTCGCCGCTCCATGTCGAACGCGATTGTCTTCGCCACCGTCCACACTTCCTTCTGCATCGGCCCGCGCACGATTGGGACGTAGACGTGGAGTCCCTTGGATCCGGTGGTCTTGGGATACGACGTGATGCCGAGTCCCTCCAGTACGTCGCGCAAGCGCAGCGCGACGTCACAGACCCGTTGAAAATCAGCACCAGGCCCGGGATCGAGATCGAAATGGAGAAAGTCCGGGCGGTCGTAATCGTCGCAGCGCCCGTACCAGGGATTGAGGTCAATGCAGCCCAGATTAATGATCCACAGCAAGCTCGGCAGATCCTGGACGAGGACGAAGTCGATGACGTTCCCGCGTCGATGCGGAATCGAACAGATGCGCACCCAATCGGGGCGTGGGGTGGGCGCACGCTTCATGAAGAAGAAGTCGCCGTCGGCGCCGTTGGGATAGCGCTTCATCACCATCGGGCGATCGACGATATGCGGCAGCAGGAACGTCGAGACGTCCGCGTAGTACTGAAGGAGATCGGCTTTGGTGATCCTATGCTGCGTCCAAAATGTCTTCCGCAGATTGGTGAGGTGAATCTCTCTTGCCGACCGTGAAGGTCGCTCGCTCGGCATCATGGGGAATGACGAATCTCGCAGGCATCGCTTTTCGATCCTAGCGGTCGGGCTTCGTCCACGCCATCGGAGAACGGATTGCTTTTCGATTCCCTCCTACCTACAATTCCGACCGTCGTCATGCCTCGTTCAATGCGCCGGACTCCACCATCACGGGCCAAACGTACCGTTAAGCGGGCGGGTCAAAAGGCATCGATCGTGGATGCCGGCCTCAAGCGGCGCTTCCAACATCGGCTACTGAAGTGGTATCGGGAGCATGGTCGTGATCTACCCTGGCGGAAGACCACCGACCCATATAGGATTCTGGTCTCGGAGGTGATGCTCCAACAGACACAGGTGGAGCGGGTCATTCCCAAGTACCACGAGTTCCTGGAACGCTATCCGAGTTTTCAGCACCTGGCGCAGGCGCCGGCCGAGGAGGTCAAGCGCACCTGGTACCCGCTGGGGTACAACATTCGGCCGCTCCGGCTGCACAGCATTGCGTGTGAAACCGTCGCGCGCTACGGGGGAACGCTTCCGCGAGATGCGGATGAGTTGCTCTCGTTCAAAGGTATCGGCCGCTACACCGCCGGCGCCATCCGGTCGTTTGCGTTCAATCAAGACGCGCCGATCCTCGATACGAACGTGATGCGGGTCCTTCACCGGGTCTTCATCGGCTCCGGGGATGCAAAGGCGCACAAGACGAAATTATGGCGACTGTCGGAAGCCTTGATTCCCAAAGGCAAGTGCTACGATTTCAATCAGGCGCTCATGGACTTTGGCGCCATGGTCTGTAACGCGCGCGATCCGTACTGCCTGCTGTGCCCGATGAAGTCACTGTGCAAGACCTATCCGTTCGACGGCAAGCGCACCAACGGTTCGTGAGTGTCGCGAAATCCGAAGTGATCCAGGTGGCGGCCGGCATCATTGAGCGCAATGGCCGATATCTCATCACGCGGCGCAAGTCCGGTGTGCATCTCGCAGGTCTGTGGGAGTTTCCCGGCGGGAAACGCGAGGCCGGCGAGTCGTTGGAATGCTGTCTTCGTCGCGAGCTGCGAGAGGAATTGGGAATCGAGATCGAACACGTGACACGATTGTCCTCGGTCGAACACGAGTATCCGGAGAAGCGGGTCGAATTGCACTTTTTCACGTGTTCGATCCGAAGCGGCGAGCCACGAGCGCTGGGCTGTGACGACTATCGGTGGGTTGCACCTTACGAATTCGATCAGTATGAGTTTCCGCCGGCCGATCGGCCGATCCTGGATTTGCTCAAGAGATCGCCCGAGTGAACCCGCATGCTGCGCTTCCCCATCGACGCGAGATTGAAAGACGGATCCGCCGTGCAATTAGTGCTGGCGGGCCGGCAGGATGTCGAGGGGCTGCGGGCGCTGTATCGGATCATCGTCGAGGAAGGTACGTCCTATCCTCACGACCGCTTTCCGACCGACGATGAGTTCGAGGAGTATTGGTTCCGTGGAAAGACGACGGTCGCGGCGTACGGCGGGACGACCCCTGACCGCCGCATGATCGGCGCATTTTATCTCAAGGCCAATTGGCCGGGACGCGCGCGGCATGTCGCCAATGCCGGCTTCATCGTCGCGCCCGACTCGCGCAATAAAGGACTGGGGTGGCTGCTCGGCGCGACGATGTTGGAATACGCCAAGCAACTCGGCTATCGCAGCGTGCTGTTCAATCTCGTCTTCTCGGAGAATCGCGCCGCCAGGCATCTTTGGAACGCACTCGGCTTTCAGGAATTGGCGGCGATTCCCGGTGCCGTTCGAAAGAATGACGGCTCCTATCAGGATGCCATCATCATGTGGCGGTTGCTGATGGAGAAGTGATAGAGGGTTAAAGTGGTAAAGCGGTAAAGTTAAGTTAAGATCGGAGCACGGCTCTACCACTCTACGGTACTATGAAAGTCGTTCTCGACATTGAAACCGTCCAAGCGCCCCGTGAAGAATGGGCGCGGATCGCGGGCTGTCTCCCGCTCGTCGATCCGAGCTGTTTTGAAAATGCCGAAGATCTTTTTACGGTCTCCGAGGCCGAGCAGCGTCGAAAGACGGAAGATGAGTTGTACGAGAAATCCTCGTTCGATGGGACATTCAGCCGGATCATCTGTATCGGCGTGATCATCTTTAGCGATACGATGGAGCCGCAAGGGGCGGTGTCGTGGTACGGCGCGAACGAGAAGGAGTTGTTACGCCAGTTTTGGACGCGGATGGCGCAGCTACGCCCCACGCTCCTCATCACGCACAATGGGTTGGGGTTCGATCTGCCGTTCATCAAGAAGCGCTCGGTCGTCCATCAGGTCAAACCCACGATCGATATTCCGCTGGCGAAATTCAGGACCGAGCCGGTCTACGATACGATGGCGATCTGGAGCAACTGGGAAACGCGGGGCTGGGTCAAGCTTGATGTGCTGGCGCGGGCGCTGAATGTCGAGACGAAGTCAGGAAGCGGAAAGCAGGTCGCCGAGATGTGGGCCAAGGGACAGGGGAAGGACATCGCCGAATACTGCCTGCAAGACACGTATGTCACTTATGCATGCTACTGCCGCATGACGTTTCGTGAGCCGCTCTCCAGCCATATCGTCTTGCTCAACCGAGAGCTGATCGAGACTCCCTAGTCTTCCTCGACGAACTTACCCCTATACCCCATACCCCGTCTTTCACCACGCGCCTCACGGTCCGAAGTCCGGCGACTTGTTGGTGGGCTTGATTTTCTTCCGTAGCGAGTCGATTTGCACGTCCCGCTCGTCGAGTTGCCGCTTCAGCGCGCGCAGTTCTTTCTTCAGCGCTTCCACTTCCATGTCCTTCTTCACGATCAGGTCCTTGAGCGCCTGAACGTCTTCGGCGGCCGGAGCGGCGGCTTTTCTCCCGTTGTTTGATTCTCGTGGGATCAAGGGGGGAGCCGGCGAAGCCCGCTCGTCGCCGTTGGTCTTGCTCGATAGTGTGGCGGTTGGTGACGGCATCGGCATGGGAACCGCGCTGGAAGCCGGCGGGCTCGGCGCGGAGGCGGCAGGGGCTTCCGCCATCGCCGCCGCGGTCGTTTTGCCAGCCTGGATATAATCCACAACGACAGTATGCTCGGCCGAATCCCACGGCTGCTTGAAGTTCGCGGACCGCATCGCCGATGCCGGCACGAAGCGCAGCTCTCGCTGATCACGGTCCGTCTGCTCTGGATAGAATCGGTTTGGCCCGCCGATCGTATCGGGGCGCACGTCCCGGTGCCGATATTCACTGACGGTGATGTGCAGCGAGAGACCGTGCGCATATAAAGTTCCCGTCGTCGTCTCGCGCTGTGGGCCAGTCTTGGTCGGTGCGGATGATCCGACGGCCGCGCCGCCGCCCTCGGGCCGCCATAACGGCGAGACGAGGTGGATCACCTTGAAGCGAACCTGTTGGTCAGGACGTGCACGCGACAGAGCATCGGTGATGAGCGGGGTCAGAAACGCGATGTCTTCGTCGGAAAAGACAGGATCCCCCTTTTCAGGTGTCGTGAAGAGCGTCTGCATCACCGTCGGCGATTCCATCATCTGTAATCCGGCCAGGACTCGTGTGATCGCGGTCCGCTCGATTGTCACAGGGTGCGTGGCTTGGAACTCGCGGTTGCTCACACGCTCCAGATACACGCCGCCGTTTGGGCCTTCGTGAACGATCACGTCAGGCCGTGGCGTCGAGACGCATCCGGCGACGAGCAGAGCCAGCAGGACCGGGAAACATCGATCGATCATGGTTGATCCCATAAAAAGAATGGCGCGCAGTGTAACACAATAGAGCAGACGCCGGGAGGAAAAACGCGCGGTTGACAGCGTTCCCGACTCTCTGTTAGACAGTGAAGGTAATGAAGCCGCGGAACGAGGATGTTCTGCGGGTTCGAGTTTCCAGGACAATGACGTCCTTTTGGTGGGGTTTCAACCAGGAGGGCGTTTTTTTATGCCTGGAACAGGGCGACTATCCTTCTATCTCCTCATTGCTCCAGCCTTCGCGTTGGTTTCAGCGTGTACGGACGGACCACGTTCAATCGCCCAGGACGATTCAGCGTTGACCGCTGCGATCGCAGAGCGCGATGCCGCTGCGACGAGCGCTGTCGCCGCCATTGAACGGTATTGCACGTTGCGGGAGCCGACCGATCGCGTCGCTGTATGCATGGCGGCCAAACGGCGGGAGCTGAAGATCGACGAACGGCTCGCCCAGTCTAAGGGCGATGAGGCGCGGACGATGGGCCAGCCATGGAACAAGACGAGCTGGCTGGATTGCGACATCAGCCCGCGGGGCGCGAACTGCCGGCGCAGCGATGTCGCACTCGCTCAGCTCTGGGAGATGGAGTTGCGCACGGACGGCGGCACGGCTCGACGTCAGTAAATCTGACCGTGCGGAAGCTGGCGCCGGTAGTCGCGGGCACGCTGATCAGCCGTGTCGGCCGCGCTCAGCGCCTCTTGCGCCAATTCGCGTTTGCGCTTCGCCTGCTCTTGGTCCTGCTGCTGCGCATAGAACGCTGACTCGACTTCGAGCTGCCTCGCCAGCTCGCGCAAGTCGGCCGCCTGTTGCCGATATTGAAAGACCAGATCGCTGGTCTTGTACATCCCGGGCCCAGGCACGGTTGCCGTAGCGGCGGCATCCGTCATGACTGGATTGTCCTCTCTGGTGAGCGCGCACCCGGCCAGCGTAATCAGTGAGAAGCAGACACCGACGGCGAGCAACCCCACCGATTTCGTATTCATCGTCGACCTCCTTGTCTGGATCGCTCTTTCCGCTTTCATCTTATCACCGCCCGGTTCTCAAGGGGAGGCATCATCCGGGACGCCGAATGCGAGTGCAGGAAGCGCGGCTCGGCCCTTGACATTTCTCCTCGTAACCGACTACAAGCGAGCGACCTGCGCAATGGAAAAGAGTAGGACAAGGGCGTCCGGCTCTTTACGCGTGGGGCTGACAAAGAAGAGAGGACAAAGACGTCCTTTTGGTTCACGGTGAACCGGAAGGGCGTTTTTTTTTGGTTGCGCAGCCCTCGGTTCATTGGCGTTTGCAATGAGTTCAGGCACACAGGAGGACGCTGAATGATCCGTCACAGGAGGAAGGAACGACGGCACACCTTGTTCTTAGTCACGCTTGTCACGTTCATGGGTATGGCGCTTTCTTTGTCGTCCGTGTTTGCTCAAGAGCCGGTCGGTGAACCGGCGGGTGAAGCGGCAGGAGCGGGTCGCCTCACACGCGAACAAGAGAAACCGGTGGCGCATCTCTGCGCCGGCTGTCTCGCTCCGATTTTTACGGATGGGAGTAAGGGCAGCATCACACCCTACGGGCGAATCGAACTCGATGCGATCTATAGCAATCGCATGACGAACCCGCTTGATCCCGGTCAGTTCAACGGGTACGCCACGGCTGCCGGGAGCTCGAACAACAGCTCGACGACGTTCAACCCACGATACAGCGTGTTCGGTCTGCGTGCTGAGCGCACCGACGGCTATCACACGCTGACGGGCGTCGTCGAAATCGACTTTTACGGACAGACGGACAACGCCGGCAACCTGCCGCCGCGTCTGCGTCTTGCCAATGTCCGGTATGCGTGGGGGAAGAGCAGTCTCACGGTCGGTCAGGACTGGACGCCGGTCATGGCGCTCCACCCCGACCTGATCGACTTCTCGATCATGGGCTACAACGGCAATCTCTGGCAACGTCTTCCGCAGATTACGTTGCGCCATGACTTTACCGACAACTTGCAAGGCTTGGTGACCGTGATGCGGTTCGAGCGTGCGCTCACGCAATGCTGCGGGCAAACGCAGGTGAGACCCGTCGTACCAGCCGGGGCCAACGTCATTGGCGGCAATCAGGCGACCATTAATGCCTTCAACGATCCGGACCAGCATCCATACTATGGCACGCGGTTGGCGTGGTCGGGTTCGGGTAGAGCTCAAGGGATGCTCGTGGCAGTCAACGCCGCCTATCGGTACTACCGATCCGCTCCGGCGCCCGGAAATCCGCTTTTCCAATCCGGGAAAGATATCAATTCCTATGTGGTCGGTGGCGAGTTAGTCGTGCCGATTACCAGGAATCTTAAATTCTCCGGCGAGATTGCCTATGGGCAAGCGCTCGGCGTGGAATGGTTCCGGTTCAATCAGGAGTTGAACCTGGTCAATGGCAACCCCATTCGAACCTTCGTCGGTTGGGCGCAGTTGAGTTGGGCCGCTTCGAAAGACTTCACGTTCTTGGGCGGGTACGGCT
Organism: Nitrospira sp. Vd2; assembly: GCF_979581665.1. NCBI lineage: Bacteria > Pseudomonadati > Nitrospirota > Nitrospiria > Nitrospirales > Nitrospiraceae > Nitrospira > Nitrospira sp. Vd2. The sequence goes on from NZ_CEFZSK010000022.1 coordinate 16,480, forward strand.
GGGACAATCCAATCAATTCAGATCTCAGCAACAGCCAAGCCATCAATGTTCCTGGATCGAACATCCAATATCTCTTGAATCATCGAACCTACGCCACGGTGATCCATCCCATCTGGGCCGATTTCTACACCGGGTTCGAATGGAATCACTTGATGACCGAATGGGCGTCGGGCGTACATAACCAAGGGGACAACTTTATGTTGTCGTACTGGTACAACTTCTAGGCATGAATGCTGAAAATGGCTTTTAGCTTCGTTCTCGGTTCGAAAAAATCCTCAACGTACCCCAGAGGGTACGCCTCCGGTTTTTTCTCGCCTGCGGCCTCGCTAAAAGACCATTTTGAGCATCATGCCCAATCTCCTTTCTAGAAAGGGCACGGACGATGAGCATTCCTGAAAGAAATGAGACGAAACCAGAAGAGAACAACGGCCAGTCCCGTCGCGAATTTTTGGCGAGCAGCGGGAAGGTGGCGTACGGCGTCGGTGTCGCGGCGCTGTTGGGCAATCTTGGCAATTGGGCGCTTTCGTACGCCGCGGACAAGGAGCCGATCAAGATCGGCGTGCTACATTCATTGAGCGGCACGATGGCGATCAGCGAGGTCTCGCTCCGCGATGTGGTGCTGATGGCGGTGGAGGAGATCAATGCGAAGGGCGGTGTGATGGGGCGGAAGATCCAGCCGGTCGTCGTCGATCCGGCCAGCAACTGGGACCTCTTCGCCGAAAAGGCCAAGCAGTTGCTGCTACAGGACAAGGTGGCGGTCGTGTTCGGGTGTTGGACCTCGGTCAGCCGGAAGTCGGTGCTGCCGGTGTTCGAGAAGAACAATGGGCTCCTCTTCTACCCGGTGCAATACGAGGGCGAGGAGTGCTCGCACAACGTCTTCTACACCGGCGCGGCGGTCAATCAGCAGGCGGTGCCGGCCGTGGAATATCTCATGAGCAAGGAAGGCGGCGGGTACAAGAAGTTCTATCTCTTAGGCACCGACTATGTGTACCCACGGACGACGAACAAGATTCTGCGCGCCATGTTGCTGGCCAAAAAGGTGCCGGAGGCCAACATCATGGAAGAGTACACGCCGTTCCACCATCAGGATTACCAAACGATCGTCGGCAAGATTAAAAAATTCTCTGCCGGCGGCGGCGCGTGCGTAATCAGCACGATCAACGGCGACAGCAATGTGCCGTTCTACAAGGAATTCGCGAATCAGGGTCTGCGGGCCGAAGACGCGCCGATCATGGCGTTCAGCGTGGCGGAAGATGAACTGCGTGGCATGGATACCGGTCCGCTGGTCGGACATTTGGCGGCATGGAACTATTATCAAAGCATCGACACGCCGGAGAACAAGAAGTTCGTGGCCGACTTCAAGGCGTACTGCAAGAAGAACAACTTGCCGGACGGAGAGAAGCGCGTCACCGACGATCCGATCGAGGCCGCTTATTACGGCGTCTATGTCTGGAAACAGGCGGTCGAGAAGGCGGGGAAAACCGATGTCGACGCGGTCCGCAAGGCGGTGTACGGGATGGAGTTCAACGCGCCCGGCGGCAAAAAGAAGATGGACGAAGCGAACCATCACACGTACAAGCCGGTGTTGATCGGCGAGATCCAAAAGGATGGGCAGTTCAAGATCGTCTGGAAGTCGAAAGGGCTGGTGAAACCGGAGCCCTGGAGCGAGTACACGAACCCGGACAAAGGATGTGATTGGGTGAAGCATCAGGGGACCTATCAGAAGAAGTAAGGAGTGCAGGCGGCCGACACTCTTCCGCGAACGCTGCTTTTGCGGCACCCCTCCACGGCAGTCCGGAACGGAAGCCTTCCGGTATTTCCGTCGCCGCGGTCTCTGACCGCGGTACGGTGGTCAGTACCGGCTTTCCTTTTCCGGCTGCCGGGCGGGGCCCCGCCGCATCCGCCTGATGTTCACTCCAGAGTGCCGGCCACCTGCAATCAATCTTGAATGAAATTGGTCATTGGTCTTTGCCTTTTCATTGTTGCTTCACTTGGTGAAGGAGAAGGGTGGGCGGCGGAGGCGCAGGTCGCGCCTCCGCCGCCGACTATCGAGCAGGCGCTCAAGGATCTGACGAGCGAGGATGCGGCAGTCCAAGAAGCGGCTGTCAACGTGTTGATCGCGGGCGGCGACGCCGGGCTTCTCCCGAAGTTAGAGGAGGTCCGTGAGAACGCTGATCGCAGCGTGCGGATGCTGATCAAGCCGGTCATCGATCTGCTCAAGAACAAGGTCAGGCTTTCCAGTGAAGTAGCGGATCAGCGCCGGTCGGCCGCGACTGATTTGGGGATGCTCGGCAAGCCGACGGCGATTCCCTGGCTCGAGGATCGGCTCAAGATCGAGCCGGATCGGTGGGTCCGCTACACGATCGAAGAGTCGATCGCATTGATCAACCTCGCGTCAGTCGATCCGGCGGTCCAGGTCAAGGCTGCGCTGAAACTCGGGGAGCTGAAGAGCGCGAACGCCGTGCCGATGTTGAAAGACTTGGCAGCCGGCCAAAGTCCCGACGTGGCTGCGGCCGCCGCCCAGGCGATCGAGCGTATCGAGACCTGGGGCAGTTGGGCGAGTGCGATTGAAACAATCTTCCGCGGGATCAGCTTGAGCTCGATCTTGCTGATCATGTCGCTCGGCTTGGCCATTGTGTTCGGCCTGATGGGCGTGATCAACATGGCACACGGCGAGCTGATGATGATCGGCGCCTACACGACGTTCGTCACGCAGCAGGCGTTCAAGGCGTCATTCTCGCCCGAGGTCTTCGATTATTATTTCTTGGCTTCCATGCCGTTGTCGTTCATCGTGGCGGCGGCCGTTGGCCTCCTGCTCGAAGCGACGGTGATTCGCTTCTTGTATGGGCGGCCGCTCGAGACGATGCTCGCCACGTGGGGCGTCAGCTTGATCTTCATTCAGGCGGCGCGCGTGTACTTTGGCGATCTCACCTCTGTCGCCGCTCCGAGCTGGCTTACCGGCGGGATGCAGGTAATGGTCGGCGTCTATTTTCCGTACAACCGGCTGTTCATCATCGCCCTGTCGATCCTCTGTGTCGTCGGCATTTATCTCTTGCTCTTCCGCTCCGGCCTGGGCTTGCGTGTACGCGCCGTCACACAGAATCGAAACATGAGCGCGTGCCTCGGCATCCCGACGCGAAAGGTCGATGCTTATACGTTCGCCTTCGGCTCGGGCCTTGCCGGTTTGGCCGGGTGCGCGCTGACGTTGATCGGGAACGTCGAACCGGGGCTGGGGCAGAATTACATCGTCGATTCCTTTATGGTGGTCGTGACGGGCGGCGTGGGGAAGCTCGCCGGGACCATCGTGGCCGCGCTCGGTATCGGCAGTCTCAATAAATTACTCGAGCCGAGCTTCGGCGCCGTGTATGGGAAAGTCCTGATTCTGGTCCTGGTGATTCTGTTCCTGCAACGCCGGCCGTCGGGGTTGTTTGCCGTGAAGGGCCGCTACGCGGACGCGTAGCGAGATGCTGAAACAGGTTCCCAACCGCGTTCTCGGGTCGAAAAAATCCTCAACGTACCCCAGAGGGTACGCCTCCGGTTTTTTCTTTCCTGCGGCCTTGTTGGATAACCTGTTTGAGCATCTCGCAGCATTACAGGTCCCACACTTCCTCGAAAGAATAAGACAATGATCGAATCAAGAGCAGAGACGAGTAGGCGGGTTGGCGAAAGCGTCGCCTTCTGGGCCGTCGGTATTCTACTGCTGATCGTGCTCCCGCTCTTGAACGTGTTGCCGCCGGAAGATTCCTGGCTGCACGTCTCGGATTTCAGCCTGAATCGGTTCGGGAAGTTCCTGGCGTTTGCGATCCTGGCGCTCGGCCTTGATTTGATTTGGGGCTATACCGGCATTTTGAGCTTGGGGCAGGGCGTGTTTTTCGGGCTGGGCGCCTATTGCATGGGCATGCATCTGATGCTTGCGATCGGGAGCGAGAGCGTGTATGGCAGCGACCTGCCCGATTTTATGGTGTGGAATCAGGTCAAGGAACTGCCGTGGTTTTGGAAGCCGTTTTACAGCTTTCCGGTAGCGCTGATCGGCGCCATCGCCGTGCCGGTCGCCTTCGCGCTCGTCTTCGGGTTCCTCGCCTTTCGCAGCCGCATCCGCGGCGTCTACTTCGCGATCATCACGCAAGCACTGGCGCTGTCCGCCTGGCTGGTCTTCAACCGAAACGAAACGAACCTCGGCGGCACGAATGGGCTCACTGATTTCAAAAAACTGCTTGGGTTTCGCCTGACCGACCCCTCAGCCCAGCGCGCGCTTTACATCGTGACCGTACTTTGTCTAGGCGGTGCTTACCTCCTGTGTCGCTGGATCATTCGATCGCGGGCTGGGCGCGTGCTCGTCGCCATTCGCGATAGCGAACAGCGCGTCTTGTTCTCGGGCTACTCGCCGGCGAACTATAAATTATTCGTGTTCGTGGTCTCCGCCGGCCTGGCCGGCCTCGCTGGGCTCTTGTACGTGCCGCAGGTCGGCATCATCACGCCGGCCCAGATCGGCGTCCTGCCGTCGCTCGAAATGGTGATCTGGGTGGCCGTAGGCGGTCGCGGCACGCTCGCGGGTGCGGTGATCGGCGCCATCGGCGTGAATTTGGGCCGCAGCATTTTGACGAATCACTTTCCCGAACTCTGGCCGTTCTTCCTCGGCGGACTCTTTGTCGCGGTCGTACTGCTCTTCCCCGACGGGATCGTCGGTCTCGGCCAGAAGCTGCGCCAAGGGTGGCGTGTGTTCGATAAGCCGGTGATTGCTCCCCAGCCGGCGGGCAAAACGTAAATGCTGCACCGTGAAAGATGAAAGCTGCTTACTGGCAACGCGCGTTTCTCATTGTTCCCTTACTCTGGTCTGGCTGCATCCCATATGCTACGGGACCTCAGTTCACGCCGGTTGAGGTCGCTGGAACAGAAATGACCGTCGTCTACCTGTACATGTCTGAGGCAGATAGTATCGGCTATCGCATCTGTGCTGACAATATGCTAGTCACTAGATTGATGTCTGGCGGTTATTATCCCTACGTGACTAAGCCCGGCACAATACGGTTCAGTATCGGAGGGACGGATGCAATCGGCATGTGGGCGATCATGACTCCAGAACCCGGACAGAGTAGATATCTTCAATTAAAAATCGTAGATGTCCCCAATCCCATTCACCGGACGACACGTCCCAATCTTCGCATTGTCAGCGAAGAGCAGGCACTTAAGGTCCTGCCAGCCCTTAGGCTAGTGCCAGGTGTCCCGACAGGGACCAAATGCAAGGAAGAATAAGGTGCTGTAACAGAGGATAAGACCAAGGAATTACAGGTGGCCAGGACCTTTGCGCATATTAATTTGATCACGATCTGACCGTTAAGTATTGAGAATCCACATTGAGGATTTGTGAATGACGGACCGGGGTTCCATCATTTATCTCGAAGGCGTGACCGTCGACTACGACGGCTTCAAGGCGCTGAACTGCCTCAATTTCATCGTGAACTACAATGAGCTTCGCGTCGTCATCGGCCCGAACGGGGCGGGGAAGACGACCCTGCTCGACGTGATCTCCGGCAAAACGAAGCCGGTGAGCGGGCGCGTGATCTTCGGGAAGGATACGGACCTGATCGGCTTACGGGAACATGAGATCGCCCAACTTGGCATCGGACGAAAATTTCAGGCCCCGTCCATCTACGGCAACCTGACGGTTTGGGAAAATCTCGATCTCTCGCTGCACCGGCCGAGCAAGGGCGTGTTTGCCACGCTGCTCGGGACCTCGACCGCCGAGGAACGGGAGCGCATCGGGGCGACGCTCGAAACAATCGGTCTCAAAGACAAGGCCCATGTCCGGGCGGGCTCGCTGTCGCATGGCGAGAAGCAGTGGCTGGAGATCGGGATGGTGATTCTACAAGATCCCCAACTGCTCCTCGTGGATGAGCCGGTGGCCGGCATGACGGACCGCGAGACCGAGCAGACGGGTCTCTTGTTGCAATCGCTGGCGGCGAAGCACGCAATTATCGTCATCGAGCACGACATGGAATTCGTCCGGCAGATCGCGCGAACCGTCACGGTGCTGCACGAAGGCACGGTGATCTGCGAAGGGCCGGTGGAGAAGATCCAGTCGGATCCCCGCGTCGTAGAAATTTATCTGGGCCATCACAAAGTCGCCGATGTTGCGTCTCGATAACATCAATACCTATTACGGCGAGAGCCACATCCTGCGGAACGTGTCGCTCGAACTGGAGCCGGGCCAGGTCTTGTGTCTGATGGGGCGAAACGGCGTCGGCAAGACGACGACGTTGAAGTCGATCATGGGTCTGCTGCGGCCAAAAAGCGGGCGAGTATTCCTCGACGGCACGGATATCACGCATGAGAGCCCCGATCGGCGCGTCAAGCGAGGGTTGGCCTATGTGCCGCAAGGCCGGGAGATTCTCCCGCATTTAACCGTGCGCGAGAATCTTCGGCTAGGCTTGTGGGCACGTGCGAAACGGCAAAGTCCGGCCGCCGAACAAGCAGCCTATGACGAGGTGTTCAAATTATTCCCGAAGCTCACCATGCTCTTGGATCGGGCCGGAGGCGTCTTGAGCGGCGGGGAGCAGCAGCAGTTGGCGATCGGGCGGGCGATTTTGTCGAGCCCGAAAGTCTTGTTGTTGGATGAGCCGACCGAGGGCATTCAGCCGTCGGTCATCGATCAGATCGAAGAGGTGATCCTCGGCTTCAAGGCGCAGCGGCGGTTCGCGATTCTGCTCGTCGAGCAAGGCATCCAGTTCGCGGCGCGGCTCGCGGACAGTTACGTGATCATGGCAAAAGGGGCGGTGGTGGCGACGGGCAAGACATCGGAATTGAGTACAGAGCAGGTGAAGCAGCATTTGGTGGTGTGAGGTGGCGCAGGGGTGGCAGGGAAGGCTCTGTGCTCGCAGAACGCGCACGATAAGAATGTGCTCGTTCGATGCGCGCAATGGAGCCTTCCCTCCCACCTCTGCGCGATTGTTCTCTTTGCCCGTCGGTGGAGGGGAGGAGAGGAAGAAAAAGAGAAGATGGCGGTGGTGGCGACGGGCAAGACGAGCGAGTTGAGCGGCGAACAAATTAAGCAGCATTTGGTGGTGTAGAAGAGGGCGGGGTGGCCGGGGGAGGCTCTGTGTTCGCGCAACGCGCGGCCTCGGAAGGCCCTCGAACGGGAAGGGGCCGGCTCCGGTGCTCGCAGAACGCGCACGCTAAGAAGGTGCTCGTTCGATGCGCGCAGTTGAGCCGGACCCGGCCATCCCATTGGCAGTTGCTTGACCGTCGTTGAGAGGAAAAGAGGGAAGAAAGAGGAGAGTGAGGGCGACGGGCATGACATCAGAATTGAGAGCCGAGCAGGTGAGGCAGCATTTGGTTGTGTGACTGGTGGTCCACATAGCGGCAATCTGATGTGCGGCTGGCGAGCTTCAATGCTTCTGTTCTCTCGGTCGTCATTGTCTCGATTGTCCTCTCTCTGATCGATCACGCCTTTCCGCAAAGCCCTCCTTCTTCGCTTGCTTTTGAGGAAGCGGAAGTCGCTCTTCGGCGTGCGCGTCTGTTCGAAACACGCGTGAGGCCGCTCATACTCGAGCCTCTCCGCTTGCAGATCTCTGGTTATCTCGACGCGTCGTATACGCAGAACTTCAACAACCCGTCCAACCGCATCAATCAACTCCGCATTTTCGACGTCAATTCGAATCAGGTTCGGCCCAATCTCGCGCAATTCGTCCTCGAACGGACCGCCGAGGCCGATGGTTGGAGAGATCGATTCGGCTTTCGCGTCAAGTTCAATGCCGGACGGGATTCGGACTTTATCGGCGGAGTCAACCTCAGCCCGTGGGCGGACTTCCAGGAATTCTACCTTCAATACCTGGCTCCCGTTGGGCACGGTCTCGATCTCAAACTCGGGCAGATCAACAGCGTCATTGGTTACGAGGTTCTCGAGAGCCCGCACAACGCGAATTACTCGAGGTCCTGGTTGTTCGGCTTGGGGCAACCCTTTACGACCCGTGGCGTACGGGGGTCGTATCACTTCGGAGACCACGTGTTGTTCTCTCTCGGCGTCATCTCCTACATTAACTCGGCGCGAGTCGACACGCGGAACGACCCTCTCGTGGAGTCGGCCGTTGCGGTCGATCCTTTTCGCTGGCTCACCGTGACCCTTTATGGACTCGGCGGACCAAGGCCTGGGTCGGTAGGCACGGAAGGAGGCAATCTTCTGTTGCTCGGCGGGATAATGAGCGTTCATCCGACGGATACCACCTCGGTCATCCTTGAAGCGTATTACGCCAATCAGGCGAACAGCAGCGCAATCAGCAGGGCCCACAATGCGCGGTGGAACGGCGTCGCCGGGTACTTCATCTATGATTTGACTCCGCAGTGGGGCATTCATCTGCGCGCCGAGCTGTACGAGGACGCGGGAGGCTTCACGACCTGCGACGGCACGACGGCCTACCAGCCTCGGGCCAATGTCTGCTTCGGCGCGACGTCTCAGTCTTCAGCTTCACCTGTGCCCCTGACACTGTGGGAATTTACGCCGACGCTTCAGTTCAAACCGACCGCCTCTTGGACGGCCCGATTGGAATATCGATACGACAAGGCAAACAAGGATGTGTTCCAAGTCGGCGGCCGCTCCATCAGTTACCAACCCACGGTATCTCTGGAGCTGCTCTATGTGTTTTGACCGACGCGATACCGGGCGAGGTTGGCCTCCGGCGTCACCGCGTCGGCTGGGGGAACGGGAACGACGGCTTTGAGATGGTATTGGCCGATTAGCGTGAGCCAGGTGATGATCACGAACGGCGCGGTAAAGACCGGCAGACCGCTGGGCTCGAAGTACGTCGCGATGCCGGCCCACGCCCAGGTCGTCACGACGATTCGGAACAGGGTGTAGAAAAATCCGGCGCGGGTCAGTACGAGAAAGAATCCGCCCAACGCCATCGCCGTCAGCGCGGCATTGTAGCCGAACAGGCCGTCCCTGATGGCCTCATCATGAGCACCGTACAGCGCGGCGATCGCCACGGCGAGCGTCGATCCCAACAGCGCCATGGCGGCGCTGATCCGAGAGTTGATCGCAATGCCGAGTAGGATGACAATTCCGGACATCAGGTTGTCCTGAAAAAATATCTCCGCGAGGCCGTTGATGGAGCCGTGATAAAACGTGCCGACAGTATAGGCAGGCCGGGGACCGGTAAAGTCGGACGGCGAAGTCGGTTTGATCGCCGGCCCGACCTCGAGCATGCTGAAGTGGAGCGCGCCGGCCAAGAACATCCACCCGACCAGAATGAACGGCATGGTGAGCCCCGTGACCTTGTGCGGGCCGAGCAGGGTCATGAAGACCGAGACCACTACCGACGTCAACGCGGCGACAACGACGAGGTAGAGCCACAGCAGGGCGGTCGGCGGCGTTCCGTGGACGAAGTCCGTGCTCGAGAAGGCGACCAATCCGATGGCGACGAGCGCGCCGTTGAACCCGAAGAGGCCGTTCTTGATCAACTCACGATCGGCCCTGAGCAAGAGTGCCGTGAGCGTGCCGACCGCGGTCCCAACGAGGCATACCGTCCCGTAAATCCAAGAATTGTAATAGAGGCCGCCGAGAATGACGGCGCCGGAGACCGGATTATTTTGAAAGACGACTTGGCCGACGCCCCGCAGGGTCCAGCCGATGAACGCCGGCACGCCATCCGAGTCTCCGCGATATTCGACGTCATCTGCCATCACGTCTAGGCCTCCCCATGTTTCGCACGACGTTGACTCTTGAACGCAGTCGATAAAGCTGACATGATACGCCCATGCCGGGTTCAATGGAACTTCGTAGATCAATTCGATAGGGACGGACCACAAGCGACGCGGTCCCGCGCCGTGCGATCGAAAGTTAACGATGCATTTAACGCCGAGGGAACAGGAAAAGCTTTTGATCTATGTCGCCGGTCAGCTCGCCCGGGACAGGAAGGCGCGTGGTTTGAAGCTCAATCATCCCGAAGCCGTCGCCTACCTCACGGCCGCGATCCTGGAAGGCATCCGCGACGGCCGGTCAGTCTCGGACCTCATGACCTATGGCACGACGCTGCTGCGGCGCGACGACGTGATGCCCGGCGTGCCGGAAATGATCGCTGAATTCCAGGTGGAAGGCACATTCCCGGACGGGACGAAACTCGTCACCGTCCATCAGCCGATTCGGTAGAGGTATGAAGTCTTGCTAAATGGAAATCGACGCCATCCGGCAGAAAGTGAAAGAAGGTCAATATGAGATTTCATTTACTCATACTGAAAAGCTGAGACGCCGGAAGATCGAAATCGAAGCGATAGAACAGGCGATTGAGAATGGTGAGGTTATTGAATCCTATCCGGATGATCCGAGAGGACCTTCTTGCCTTATACTAGGTTTTGTCGGGGGAAGGCGTCCGATACACATTGTTTGCGGGAATGTCGACGAGCCATTGATGTTGATAATTACCGCCTATGAACCTGATCCATCGGAGTGGGAAAGCAACTGGCGCACCCGGAAGGAGAGGCGATGAGTCGCACTTGCTATTTTTGTAAGGGAAACGTGGTCGATAAGGTCACGAGCGTGGACTTCTGGTGGGGAGAGGATCTGAAAATCATTGAAAACGTTCCGGCCGGTATATGTCAGCAGTGTGGCGAAAAGTACTTTAAGGGTGAAGTGTATCGGGAAATGGAAAGACTGGTTAAAGGTGCCGGGAATGCTGTACGACGGCTCACGGTCGACGTTTTACGATTTTCGGTTGCTTAGTTCCACAGATATTCTTATCGATCTGTGAACAGTGACAGCTATCATGTTCGGGCCTGCCCACAATGTCATTCCTACCTATACTGGAAGCCATATTCAGGCTATTGTGAGCGTTGTCGATACTCGTTATCCGAAAATCCGTTACCAGTTCCATCAACTCCGAGGTGGCTAAGGAAGACAATTGGTGTAATTGTCGGATTTGGGGTTTATTTCGTTGCAGCAATAACCTCTGTTCATCTTCTCAAAGACGTATTGGGTCATTCTTTCTTGCGAAATTGGCCGAGTAGTTTTCTGATTCTTGGCAATGGTCTCGGCATATTGATTCTCTTGATCGTAGCAACTCATCCGCTGCTGAGACGTCTATCAAGTTGGGTCGACGCACCGTGATTAAAAAAGCCAAGGGAAAGCGTGGCAAACCTGTCACGAGGGAAAAGAGAGACGAGCCTATTAAAGCCAAGGCGGTTATCCCCGGGGAGATCATTCTCGGTCGGGACGACATCGTGGCCTTGGAGGGCCGGCCTACCCTCGAACTCATTGTGGCAAATACCGCCGATCGGCCCATCCAGGTCGGGTCGCATTGTCATTTTTTTGAGGCGAACCACGCGCTCAAGTTCGATCGTGAGAGAGCCTTCGGCTTTCGTTTGGAGATTCCGGCGGGCACCGCTGTGCGCTTCGAGCCGGGAGAGGAGAAGCGGGTGAAGCTGGTTGCCATCGGCGGCAATCGTGTGGCGTATGGCGTCAACGGTCTGACCAACGGGAGGCTGGACGATCCGACGGTCAAGGCAGAAGCGTTACGCCGCGCCAAAGAGCTCGGATTCACCGCCAATCCGTAGCAGGATTTAATGAATTGCGAAGATGAAGATTCCGCGCCGCCAATACGCTGATCTCTACGGCCCGACTGCCGGCGATCGGGTTCGGCTGGCGGACACCGACCTGATCATCGAGATCGAGCGGGATTTGACGACTCCCGGCGAAGAGGCGAAGTTCGGCGGCGGGAAGGTGATTCGCGATGGGATGGGCCAATCTCCAGCGGCGACACACGCGCGCGGCGCCCTGGACCTTGTCATCACCAACGCCATCATCCTCGATCACTGGGGCATCGTGAAGGCGGACATTGGGATCCGCGACGGCCGGATCGTGGGTATCGGGAAGGCGGGGAATCCGGACATGATGGCGGGGGTGACGAACGGGATGGAAGTGGGGCCTGGGACGGAAGTCCTCTCCGCCGAAGGCAAGATCGTGACGGCGGGCGGGATCGACACCCACATCCATTTCATCTGCCCGCAGATCATCACCGAGGCGCTGTCGGCTGGACTCACGACGCTGATAGGCGGCGGCACCGGGCCCGCGACCGGCACGAATGCGACGACGTGCACCCCCGGTCCATGGAACATCCACCGGATGCTCGAAGCGGCCGATGGCTTTCCCATCAACCTTGGCTTTCTCGGAAAGGGCAATGCGTCGTTGCCGGAGGGACTGGCGGAGCAAATCGCGGCGGGTGCTATCGGATTGAAGTTGCATGAGGATTGGGGGACGACGCCGGCCGCAATTTCGACGTGCCTGGATGTCGCCGAACGGTACGACGTGCAAGTCGCGATTCATACCGACACCCTGAACGAGGCGGGGTTCGTCGAGGATACGATCAAGGCGTTCAAGGGGCGCACGATCCATTCCTTTCATACCGAAGGCGCGGGTGGCGGCCATGCGCCGGATATCATCAAGGTCTGCGGCGAAGCGAACGTGCTGCCGTCCTCAACCAACCCGACCATGCCGTTCACCGTGAACACGATGGATGAGCACTTGGACATGCTGATGGTGTGCCACCATTTGAATCCTCGCGTGCCGGAAGACATCGCGTTCGCCGAATCCCGCATTCGCCGCGAAACGATTGCCGCCGAGGACATCCTGCACGACTTGGGCGCGATCAGCACCATGTCGTCGGATTCTCAGGCCATGGGCCGCGTGGGGGAAGTCATCATTCGCACGTGGCAGACCGCTCACAAGATGAAGGTGCAGCGGGGCGTGCTCAGCGACGGCAGGCCGAAGACGGGACACGACACCGATAACTTCCGCGCCAGACGCTATGTGTCGAAGTACACGATCAATCCGGCCATTACCCACGGCATCGCGCATGAGGTGGGCTCAGTCGAAGTCGGGAAGCTGGCTGATTTGGTCGTTTGGAAGCCGGCATTCTTCGGCGTCAAGCCGGAGATCGTCATCAAGGGCGGCTTTCCCATGGCGGCCGCGATGGGTGATCCGAATGCCTCCATTCCCACGCCGCAGCCCGTCTATACACGGCCGATGTTTGGCAGCTTCGGCCGCGCGCCGTTCAGTACGAGCCTGACGTTCGTTTCCCAGACGGCATTGGAGCGTGACGTTCCGCAATCGTTGCATTTACAGAAGCGCACAACTGCGGTGAAAGGGTGCCGGGGCATTGGGAAGCGGGACTTGAAGCTCAACGACGCGCTACCGCGTATCGACGTCGATGCCGAGACGTACGAGGTCCGTGCCGACGGTCAGTTGCTCAAATGCGACCCCATGGCCGTGCTACCGATGGCGCAACGCTACTTCTTGTTCTGATCGCTCTCGCGACTGCTATGGATCCCTCTACCCTGCTGGTCGGCATTCGCTTCATCGATAGCTTCTTTCCCTCGGGCGGCTACGCCTTTTCATCGGGGCTCGAAGCGGCTGTTCACGACGGCGCAGTTCGAAACCAAGAAGACCTCGCCCTCTATGTTGAAGATATCCTGCGGCACGGCATTGGTCGTTGTGAAGCGGTGGCGGCTGCGGCAGGATGCCGGGCGGCTCTGAAAGACTGTCATGCGATCGCGGCGGAGGCGGATCGAAGCGTGGAAGCGATGAAATTTAGCCGGGAAGCTCGCGCGGCCAGTCGACAGATGGGACGGCAGGTTCTGCGGGTTGCGGTCGATGATCGGGATGCCAATCGGCTGCTCATCGGCTATTTGGTGGAGGTCGAAGCGGGTGCGTTGCCTGGTCACCATGCTGTCGCTACAGGTCTCGTGTTAGGGACGGTTGGCTGGACGGCGGAGTCTGCGGCTGCGGCTTTCCTTTATCAAACGGCGGTCGGCTATGTTTCCGCCGCTTTGAAATTGCTGCCCATCGGCCAGCGGGCAGGGCAGCGGCTTCTTGCGCGATGGGCGCCGCTCATCGGCGAGGTCACTCGCGAGGCTGTATTGCGGCAACAATTATCCTGTTGGACGCCGGTGCACGACATCTATTCCATGCGGCACGCGCGGCTTCCCGTTCGGTTGTTCCGGTCATGAGCGGCGATCATCATATGCACAGTGACCGGCCCACCGTCGCCCGGCATCGTGGGATCCCGGTGATCGGCATCGGGGGCCCCGTTGGATCGGGTAAAACGGCGCTCGTCGAATCGCTTTGCCGGCGGCTCCGCGACCGATACAGTATCGCGGTGGTGACGAACGACATCTTTACAAAGGAGGACGCGGAGTTTTTGACGCGGCGCGGCGCCCTGCCCACCGACCGGATCATCGGGGTCGAAACGGGTGGGTGTCCGCACACGGCGATCCGCGAGGACGCTTCGCACAATCAGGAGGCGTTGGACGAGCTGGTGAAGCGGGTTCCCGATGTGGAGTTGTTGTTCGTGGAAAGCGGCGGAGATAATCTGGCTGCCACCTTCTCGCCCGAACTGGTCGATGCCGTCATTTATGTCATCGATGTCGCTGCCGGAGACAAGATTCCGCGCAAAGGCGGTCCGGGAATTACTCGCTCAGACCTTCTCGTCATCAATAAGATCGATCTTGCTCCCCACGTCGGCGCCGATCTCGACGTGATGGAGCGTGATGCTCGACGCATGAGAGGGGATCGGCATTTTGTCTTTACGAATCTTCTCACGGGGCAGGGCCTCAGCGGGGTTACAGAATGGATCGATCGGTTCGTCGCGTCGCTCGGCGATCGCCGGCAGGCACGAGTCCATGATGCACCGGTCGGCCACTCATGACGCTGATGTCGCTGCCGTTGGTCGTCACGGTACACTCGAACTGACGTTCGCGAGCCGCGACGGACGGACCTATCTCTCGCATCACGCCGCCTTCAGTCCCTGGCATTTCTTACCCGCGACGTCACTTGATGGAGACGTTGCCTACATTAATCTCGTAAACCCTTCCGGTGGATTGGTCGGTGGTGATCGTGTGACTGTTGAAGTGATCACCGGTCCAGAAACCCGGGTCCTTTGTTCCACGCCATCGGCAAATCGGGTGTATCGATCGCTCTCGGAGCGAGCAGAGCAGATCATCCGGGTTCATGTCGGCCGAGACGCCGTTCTGGAATGGGTTCCGGAGTTGACGATTCCCTATGCAGGCGCCCGGTTCTCGCAACGGGTCCACGTCACGCTAGAACAATTAGCCGGTCTCGTCTTGTGGGATGCCATAGCCGCGGGCCGTGTGGCGAGGGGTGAGCGATGGGCGTTTACGGAATTCGAAAATGAGATTCTCGTCCAGACGGTAGCTGGATCGCTTTGCGAGCGGTACATCATCAAGTCACGACCAGAGCCGCACCGCGGGATAGGGATCATCGGAGACTGGAACTATGTTGGAACCTTGTATCTCGTGAGCGACGGGATCGGTGAGGAGACGTGGAAACGGCTGGAAGAGTCGATTGGGGAAGTGCTGGAAAATCGGCAGGGCCGGGTCTTAGGAGGGGTGTCGGAGCCAGCCGTGCGAGGCCTGATCGTCAAATTGTTGGCGAAATCAGCCCCGGATTTGAACAGTGTGTTCGAAACGGTTTGGGCGGCTGCTCGGGCACAACTATGGGGTCTCCCGTTCCCGGCCCTGCGACGCTATTAGGTCCCTACCAAATCCCGAGTCCCATCATCACCATCCCGACAACCAACCATCCGAACACGCCGGCGGCGATCAGCGTTTCAAGGGACATGATGTACTCCGTGGTACGGGGATTTGAGAAGTAATTCGCTAGAGCGTCGCTGCAAAGGGAGTGCCGTAATTTCAGCCGAACCACGAAAGTAAAGAACGATCAATACTGGAGCGGGGACGATAAAATCCTCGATTTGACTAAGGAAAGACGAAGTGCGTACAAAACTGAACAGTCGGTGACAAATTTTCGTCATAGTTGGATGGCAGAGAAGAGGCTACATCAACAATCCCACCTGTTAGGAGCCTTACCCTCCTCATTGCCGACCTAGCGATCCAGGCGGGGCAAAAGTTTCGTTAGTTCGTCTGCCTGGCACTTTCTGAGCAGCATTGTCCATGCTTGTAGTGCTGCAACATGAACGGTTTTTCATCTCGGATTCATCCCGAGTTCATCCCGCCGCGATATTGTGAGGTCGAAAGGAGGACGGCCATGGGGAAGGATATCAGCTCACTGGTCGATGCCATGCTCGCGCTTCTCGGTGCGGTCGGCATCGTCATGTTCGGAATCGTAAGCGTGCTCAATTCGCCGCCGCGGCGCCCTGTGAATGAAAGCCGCACTGCAGGTCGAAGCGCGGGAGACTCTTTCGCACGGGCCGCCTAGCACCAGACAGGACAAGGGATGAACGAAAGAGAGGGAAGAGTCAGAAATGCCCGTTCGCAAGGCGTTGCTTGTGCTGCTGGTCACCGTCATTGCGCTGTTCGTGATGATTGTGTGGGGCCTCTCCGCGTTATTACGCCACGCAGACGGCCTAAGCCTTCGGTGAGCCGAGCACCAGGAACCACTGGAGATGAGGAACGACAGAGCACCGGAAGAGAAAGGAGGAATACATGTATCCAACTATCGCTTTACTGTCACTGATGCTGTTCATGTGGGGCGCCGCAATCTGGGCGACCTATCGAGACGACCACACGCCCGCGGCCAATGACACCTGGGACCGGTATTCTAAAGCCGCGTAGGTCTTCAAGGCACGTCGCCCCGCGGGGGCTGGAATAGGCAGAGCGGATACAGGAAAATAAAGCCCGGTGGCCCGGTGCGGGGCTGGTTTCCTCGAGCTACGGGCGGAGAAAAGACTCATCACTGATGCGGATCTTACTAGTAGAAGAC
This sequence comes from Nitrospira sp. Vd2, assembly GCF_979581665.1. Taxonomy (NCBI): domain Bacteria; kingdom Pseudomonadati; phylum Nitrospirota; class Nitrospiria; order Nitrospirales; family Nitrospiraceae; genus Nitrospira; species Nitrospira sp. Vd2. The sequence continues at coordinate 33,203 of NZ_CEFZSK010000022.1, forward strand.
GACGCTGACCTGGCCCAGTTCATGCGCAAGGGGCTCAAGGAGGAGCGGTACGCGGTCGATGTGGCCTTGGACGGAGAAGCCGGGCTCGAGCTGGCGCATCAAAACCCGTACGATCTGTTCATCCTTGATATCATGCTGCCCAAACTGGACGGGCTGACCCTGTGCCGGCGGCTCCGTGCCTCCGGCATCAGGGCGTCCGTCCTCCTCTTGACGGCGCGCGATACGGTCCAAGACAAAGTCTCGGGTCTCGATACGGGCGCGGACGATTATCTGACGAAGCCCTTCGCCTTCGCAGAGCTGTTGGCCCGTGTGCGGGCGCTCTTGCGTCGAGGCGGCCCGCAGCATTTGACGAAGCTCACAGCGGCCGATCTTGAGCTCGACCCCGCCTCCCGGCGTGTCTGGCGGGCCGGAAAAGAGATTGGACTCACGAACAAAGAGTACCTATTGCTCGAATTCCTCCTCCGCAATAAGAATCGTGTCCTCACGCGAACCGCAATTATCGATCACGTGTGGGACATCAGTTACGATCCCATGACCAACATCGTGGATGCCCACATCCGCGCCCTTCGGGCCAAGATCGACCGTGAATTTTCTCCCGCGCTGATCACGACCGTCCGGGGGGCCGGCTACATGCTGGAGGACCCCGCCGTTACCGCATGAAATCGCTCCACACGCTGATCCGCGTGTCGGCCCTGACGTTGATGGCGGGCCTCGTAGCTACCTTCTCCGTGCTTGTCTACATCGGCGGCGACAGCTTACTGCGACAATACGTGGACGGCCGACTGCTGGGCTTGGCCGAAACGCTCGCGCAGCTGATCGAACGACGCCCCGATCTCATTGAATCGGGCGCTGAGGAACTTGTGCCGGCGCAGGAGCCCGGCCAGACACCCGAGGAGCGCCACGAGCTCCGGGAAGTTGCGCACTCGGTGCTGATCTTTGCTACGGATGGCCATCTCGTGTGGAAAGGCTCCGATGTTGGTCCTCGCGGAAGGTTGCCGGAGACGTTCGTCGATCAGGTGCAACGCAAGCCGGCCGTGTTTGAAACCGTCCGGCATCCCGACGGAGCCTCCGTGCGCCGGGTCTCGATTCAAATTCCTCGGCATGGTGAAATGCGCTATATCCTTCAAGCCGAAGCCTCGCTCCTGTTTTCTCAGAAGACGCTCCAGGGCCTGATCGTGCTGCTGACCGTTGGATCGATCGCAATCCTGCTCATGGCCTGGCTGAGCAGCCGATGGTTAGCGGGGAAGATTCTGACGCCGCTTCGCCTGCTCGGCGCCAGCGCCGAGACGATTTCTGAAGCCGATCTGAGCGCTCGGTTGACGCTCGACTCACCGTTTGTGGAGTTCCAACGCCTGACGACGGCGTTTAACGCCGTCATGGATCGCTTCCAACGCGCGTGCAACAGTCAGCGTCAGTTCGTGGACTACGCCGCGCATGAGATGCAGACGCCGCTCACCGTGCTGCAAGGGAATTTGGAAGTGACGTTGCAGAAAGCGCGGACGCCGGAAGAATACCGAGAAGCGTTGCTGAGCAACTTAGAACAGGTCGAACGGCTGATCACGCTCACCCGGTCGCTGCTGGTGCTGACGAAGTTTGCGGGAGAGCGCCCCCCGGTCAGGCTTGCGCCGGTGGCCTTGGGGCCGTTGGTGCAGAACTTGGTAAGCGAGCTTAGGGTCCTCGCCGACGATCGCGGCATTGCACTGAGATTTGAAGGACAGCTTGTCCCGGAGATACGCGGAGACCCCCAATGGCTGCAACAAGCCCTCGTCAACCTGCTCGATAACGCGCTTCGATACACGGCATCCGGCGGGACCGTCACCGTGCGTCTCGAGCGCGTGGCGAACCAGGTCGCGATCCGGGTCGAGGATACGGGTCAAGGCATTGAGGCCGAACATCTGCCGCATCTCTTTGAGCGGTTCTATCGCACCGATTGGGCACGCGCGAGGGACTCCGGGGGGACGGGGCTCGGTCTGCCGATCGTCAAAGAAATTGTCGAGGCCCACCATGGTTCCGTGACTGTTCAGAGCCATGTGGGCAGCGGGTCGATCTTCACGCTCTGGTTACCAATTCCCGCCGGTCCTTTGGCCTAGGGACAATTCTTTCTCTCCAACTTCTCGGACCATCCCCCGGAAGCAGGGGCCTGTTCTACAAGCTGCGATCTCCGTCTCTACCGGCGCGGTTTCGAACCGGCATAGGGATGATCCTTCTGCCACTTTTCACGGTCGGTTCATCCGCTCTTCATCCTCGCGGACTATCATCTGAGTCAGGAACAGAGAGACACAAGAACGATGATGACGATGTTTCCAACGCTCATGGGAGGGGATGATGACAGATACCTTAGCCTATATTTTTCTCACCTTGGTGCTGCTGGGTTTCATTGTCTTAGTGGTCTGGGGCGTCTCGATCATGGATGTGACGAGCTAATGTTCCGGCCTCAGGAGACAGAGGGAAAGGGAATGACATGGCACATTCGACGCTGATCCGGACCAGACGGCCACGCAAGCAGTGGCGTCACGAGTACGCTGAGACACGGGAGGAGCAACTCCGAGAGGCGCTCAACCTGCTGCACGTTCAGAAACGGACCAACTACTGGTTGTACCGCTGTGCCGCTGAGCATTCCGCCAATGACCGATTACGCGCTCAATATGCCGCGTTTCGAGACGAGATCGAGCGCCAACTCGCCATCCTGGACGCCATGCAGCTCGAGCTGGGCTATGATCCGACAGGGACAAGCTTGCGAGCCATCCGCGAACAAGTTCCTGGTCAGCGTCTGCTCGAAACGCTCTTTGACAGTGACAGCTTGGACGCCAAGAGCAAGGAGTACGCATGCCTCGCGGCAGTCCTGCTCGCCGAGATCAAAGACCAAGAGAATTGGCAGGCCTTGAAACGGGTCGCCGCGCAACTGCCAGTCGGCGAGACCAAGCGGCTCCTTTCGACGATGCTTGAATCGATCGATCTCTACAACGAGGCACAATTGCGATGGGCCGATGCGACCTGGCAGCGAGCGATTATCAGAGGGCTGTAAGCCCGTTCTTCTTTCACTGTCGCTCTTCATGAGTCGTCCGGGACGATCTGGGTCAGATGGCTGAGACGCCGCCTATGCGTTGGATGCTCCAAACTGGCTCGCAGTGGACGGGCGTTCTTTTGCGGCTGACGATGGCGGGGATGGTGGTGTTGAAGACCGTCGACTATCTCCATGCGTCGATGCTGGCGAGTCGCATGGACCTGTCCGGGCCAAGTACGCTGAGTGAGCTGATGTGGATGGTCGAGAGCGCCACGGTCGTCGCCCTCTTCATTGGCGCGCTCCTGCTCACGCTCGGGATCGCGACGAGATGCGCCGCCGGCGTGCTCACAGTGATGCTGCTGAACGGAGTGGGTCTTCCCTACGGCTCAGCGCTGCAGTCCGAGATGCCGACTGAGCCGGCCTCGGTCCTCATTGTGCTCGAATTTCTCCTTGTCGTCATGGGCATCGCCTTGGTGTTGGATGGAGGAGGAAAGTGGTCGCTGGATCGGTGGGTTGTCCGCCGTTGGCGTGATCCCTCAGAGAGGATGTGGCCGCGACGAATCGTGCTGACGAAGATCGGATGAGCCGCGGCCGTAGAGGCATTTCATCATTTCTTCATCATGTCTTCATGTGCGCTCGGTATGGTGGCCGCGACGATAGGTGCCGGACGGAAGGTCTCTTCTCCGCAAGGGCGCGGAGAAGCGGATAGGTGTGGTCCTTCCCTCCTGATGGACGACACTGATAGGTGGAGCTGGTGACGCTTCACACCAGCTCCACCGCTCCGCCGTCGCCTCGGACGCCAGGAAGGCCTCTGGATGTCGCGTCGACTCTGATCTCTCAGTCCAGCGAGGAGAGGGAGGCCCGTTCGTGCTGCAATCGCAGCCGCTCTTCCCGTCGGGCAAGTTCTTCGTTTCCTAACGCACGGACGTGTCGGGCACGTTGGAGGTAATGGCTGGGGGTGCGGCGGTAGCATTCGTCCCACAGCCGGTCCGCGAAGTCCGCGTCCACTCCGCCGACCCGGTTTTCCAGCATGGCCATGACGGCGTTGATTGCATGCGCGGTTCCGACATGGTCGCCGCGGCGGTACGCGTCTCGGACCTTGATGAACTGATCGAGGTAGAGATCGAAATCGCCTGCCGCACGACCCTCGCGTGCCAAGAGGCGAAACTCGGCGGCCTGCGCGAGAAGCTGTTCCGGCCAGAGCGCGTGGCTATTGATCGGGTGGTCGCGAGGGAACAGGGGCGACACGCGCTCCGCGGATTGCGTACACGAGACAAGCAGGATTGCTGCGCAGACGGCACCGGCAGCGCGGATTGAGAAGGGCACCATCGCCATACACCTCCCTTTCGTAAAAGGACGGTGACGCTTCGAGCAACAGGCATGCCGCGCTGCTTTCAGGAGAGGGGACCGAATGTCATGAGCTTCCGCAAATCTCTGTCGATCGACGTTCGGTCGGTGAGCCGTTCACCGTGGCATGTCACGGTGAACCGTTTGGTATCACGATCGAGAATGACAGAGGTCAACCTCTGGCCGGGTGCGCGGAGCCGCACTGACCATCGTGGGTCGCCACGCTTCACCGTGATTCGTCACGGTACTCTCGACGACACGGCGCCGGAAGCGCTCGATCCCGTTGATACTCGATGCGTCAAATTGCACTCCTCTGCGGTATGGAGATTGCTGTGCACGTGTCACGCATGCAGCACGTCTCACAACCAAAAGGAGGAAGTATGACTCGCACCTTTCGTACACTCGGTCAGGCGGCTCTCTTCAGCGCCATGCTTGTCGCGTTCCACGGCCACGATTATGATGCGAATGCGACGAGCGGCAATGAGTACGGCATCGACGGGCGCGCCGTGATCGGACAGACGGCGTGGACCGATCAGTTGCTGGGAGAGGTCGTGAAGTACAAGAGCCTGGCCGAGTACGGAGCGATTTCAGGGAACTTCGAGCCGTACATCGATCAGTTGCTGAAAGTCCGGAGCAGCCACCAACAGGGACAGCATCGCCAAACGTTCGACACGCTCAACACGTTCATGGTGATGCTCGAGTCGCGTGTCGGGCAAATCGATCCGTACGCCGCAGACGCACTGTGGGACCTGTGCTATCGGATTACGCCGGATCAATTTCACGCCCGTGATCGGCACGTGCGCGCCAAGGGACACGAGGAGCTTCAGAAGTGGGAAGAGTTCCTGCGGACCATGGACGAGAAGGCGTCTCTGTCTTTTTAGTCCACGGTAAGGGGAGAGGCGGCTTCAGTGATGAGAGAGACGGTCAATTAAGGCGATGCACCGCCAGCAGCTCAATTATCAGGTGCTTCTCGAAGTCACGAATGCGCTTAACTCCGAGCGTGACTTCGAGGGGCTCTGGCGCGTCATCGCGCGCCGTCTGCACGACGTGGTGCCGTGGGCGCGGGCCGGCCTGACGTTGCACGACCCGGAGACCAACACGTTTCGGTTTTATGCGCTCGTGACGAACCTCGACACGCCGCTGCTCGGCATGGACGCCGTCATTCCGGCCGAGGGGAGCGCGGTCGGCTGGGTGCGCACGCACAAGCAGATACACGTCCGTCCCAACCTTCAACGCGAACGGGTGTTTCTGGAGGATGAATACTATGCGCAGGAGGGCTTGGGCCGCATGATCAATCTGCCCTTGCTCGTGAAGGGCCGTTGTCTGGGCACGCTGAATCTCGGCAGCTTGGAAACCGGACAGCCGGATGACGAAGACCTTCGATTCCTGCAGCAAGTTGCCACGCAGATCGCCTACGCCATCGACCACGTCCGGGCGTACGAGCAGATCACGCGCCTCACGGAGCAGCTCCGATTGGAAAACGAATACCTGACCGAGGAGGTGAAGACCAGCCGCCATGTCGGAGATCTGATCGGAGAGTCGCCGGCTTTTCGCGACGTCCTCGCGTTGGTGCGCGCCGTCGCGCCGACCCAGACGAGCGTGCTGCTGCTGGGCGAAACCGGCACGGGCAAGGAACTGTTGGCCCGCGAGATTCATGAGGTCAGTCCTCGTCACGCCGAGCCGTTCATCCGAGTCAATTGCGCCGCCCTGCCGCCGGGGCTCATCGAAAGCGAATTGTTTGGGCACGAGCGGGGGGCGTTTACGGGTGCGGACCGGCGGCGCGCCGGCCGGTTCGAGCTCGCGCACACCGGGTCCATCTTTCTCGACGAGATCGGCGAGATGCCGCTGGAGGCCCAAGCGAAACTGCTCCGCGTGCTGCAGGACGGCGTGGTCGATCGGGTGGGGGGCAGCCAGTCGGTCCCCGTCGATGTGCGGATCATCGCGGCGACGAATGCGGACCTCAACAGTGCCATGACTCGTGGCACGTTTCGGCCGGACCTGTACTATCGGCTGAACGTCTTTCCGATCGAGGTGCCGCCGCTCCGGTCGCGGCGTCAGGACATCCCGATCTTGGCCGAGCACTTCCTCCGCGAAATCGGGTCGACCCTGAAGCGGCCGGGCCTTCGCCTCGACGCGGCGTCCGTGCAGCGATTGATGGACTATCGCTGGCCGGGAAACGTGCGCGAATTACGGAACGTGATCGAACGGGCCGTGATCCTCTCGCACTCCTCCCAGGTTCACATCGCGGAGCACCTGTTACCCCACGAGCAGAGCGCGGCGCCGCAACCGTTGGAGCTGCAGAGTCTCGAACGCAACCATATTGTGGACGTACTCAAGCAGACCGGCTGGCGGATTTATGGCAAACACGGCGCGGCCGAACTGTTGGGCCTCAATCCGGAGACCCTGCGGAGCCGTCTACGCAAGCTCGGCATCCACAAATCCAAGGTCCACTACGATGGAGGTCTGTAGCCGGCCCTGACCTCTCCTTCATCCGGAAAGGCCGGTTGACGGCAGCCTGCGGAGCAGTAGCTTGACAGTCGGGCCACCGGCCATGGCGGCACCTCACAGGGCGGCTATCGGTGCTCCGCGCTTCCCTCTCGATGTTCTCTTCCTACGAAGAGGCTGGACCCGCCTGTCTCGCCTCCGCCGGACAGCCAGTTCCAGCACAGACCCCCGGAGCAGGCCGACCCACTGGCCTGCTCACTCCCTTCGACCCTTCCTGAGGGAAGTCTCAATACCCTCCCGACCAAGCGGAGGTGGCGTCGCTGTCCATGCTCCAGGGTCATGTCCCTGCCATCGGGCGGTCTGCCCACCGCTGCTGTGGCGTAACGGCGTAGCAGACGTGGACCGACGAGAGCTCAGAGCTCAATGCCACTCGTGTTGGTTCACGGTACGTTTCGTTGTCCTTCACGGTCGGACGAGCCATCTTCCCCTCGCTGCTGATGAGTGCCCTGCCAGCGCCGCGACTTACGCGCGTCCTGAATACGCGAGCCATGGTACGCGCCTTGTAACGGGTGTGCATGAAGACCATCACGAATGAAGATCGAGGAGGCACTATGACCACGCTGACCACGCTGCTTGTCGCCATCGGCACGTTGGGTTCCATCCTGCTGGCCATCGGCAATATCTGGTTGCTTCGCCCGCCGATCGCCTATCACACACGTCCCTACGGGCGTGAAGGAGGGAAGCGATGAGACTGTCTCATCCCAATCGAGCGCTCGTGATCGTCCTGTTGGGGCTGTGTCTGCTACTGCCGCTGAGTGGAGCGAGTGGCTCGGCGCAGGAGACGGCGTCGGGAACGAAGGCAGGCGCTGGTGCCGGTAGTTCTGACGGTCACGTGGAGTACTCGCGTGACGTCTATTATAAGGTGGAGGGCCCGGTCTCAGGGCCCCCGGCTCCGACCACCGCGGACACGACCGAGCACTATCCCCGGTACAATTTCGAAAGTCGTGTGCTGATCTGGTTCGCGAACCAACAACATCTGTATTACGGCAGCTTCGTCCTCGCCGTCCCGATCTTCTGCATGATCATCGAATTCATCGGGATGGTCGCGAAAGACCGAGCGTTGGGCAAGAAATACGATCAGCTTGCGCACGACTTCATCAAGATCAGTCTCACCGCCTATTCCTTGACGGCGATCCTCGGCGGCATTCTCCTCTTCACCTTCCTGACGCTGTATCCGACCTTCTTCGGGTATCTCTCCAGTATTTTCCGACCCGTCATGCACATCTACGCGCTCCTCTTCGTCGCCGAGAGCGGCACCCTGTACATCTACTACTATGGTTGGGACAAGATGAAGGAGGGGCTGCTCAAATGGATCCATCTGAGCATGTCGGTGATCCTCAATGTCATCGGCACGGCCTTGATGTTTCTGGCCAACTCCTGGATCGCCTTCATGATGTCGCCGGCGGGCGTCGATGATCAGGGGCAGTATCTGGGGAACATCTGGCACGCGATCCATACGGCGCTGTGGAACCCGCTCAACGTGCATCGGATCCTCGGCAACATGGCCTTCGGCGGCAGCGCGGTCGCCGCATACGCCGCCTATCGGTTCCTCTCGGCCAAAACCGATGAAGAGCGGGCCCATTACGATTGGATGGGCTACGTCGCCATGTTCATCGCGGTCCTGTTCTTGATCCCGCTCCCATTTGCGGGGTACTGGCTGATGCGCGAGGTCTATGCCTATCGGCAACAAATGGGGATCACGCTGATGGGCGGCCTGCTCGCCTGGCTCTTCATCATTCAGGCGACAATGATCGGCGCACTCTTCCTGACGACGAGCTACTACCTATGGCAGTGCATGGAGCGCATGCGGGGCGCCGAACGCTACCTACGCTACGTGAAGTATCTGGTGTTCGTCATGATCTGCAGTTTCCTGATTTTCATTACCCCGCACACCATGGTCATGACGCCGGCGGAGCTCAAGGCGATGGGCGGCCAGCAGCACCCCGTGTTGGGGAACTACGGGGTCATGTCGGCCAAGAACGGCGGCATCAACGTCATGATCGTGACGACGATCCTGAGTTTCATCTGGTATCAGCGCGGCAATAAGATCCCGACCGTCTCGTGGGCCAAGTTCGGCAACATCTTCATGGGGTGTTTCTTCGCGGTCGCCTATCTCAACATTATTTGGCTTGCGATCTACGGCTACTACATTCCCGCGAATGTGCGCGTGGGGCTCTCGGTCCCGCAGGTCGCCACGACCCTGTCCTGTCTCTTCTTCATGACGGCGCTGAACCTGGTCATGTTGAAAGGGGCCAAGCAGGGCGGGCCGGTCGAATGGGGCCGGATGACGGCGCGGTCGCAATATGCCCTCATCATGCTCGCCACCGAATTCACCTGGATGATGGCGCTCATGGGGTATATTCGCTCCTCGGTCCGACTGTTCTGGCATGTCAGCGAAATCATGCGCGACAACTCGCCGTGGGCCTACACGCACACGGTCGGATTCGCGGCTAACATGATCTCGTTCAACGTGCTGTTCTTCTGGATCAGTATCTTGTTCGTCTTCTGGCTCGCCTCGTTGGGGACCAAGCCGGTGAAAGTCCCGGCCGCGGTCGTGAGCCCGGTCCCGGAGCGGCATCCGGCCTTTCAATAAGGGAGAACCGCCATGGAGAAGCACATGAGCAAGGTTTCATGTTCGATTCACAGACAGTTCATCGAGAGGCGATACAGTGAGAACGAGCGGGCAGGGAGCGAGGACGGCCGCTCCCGAAACGCGAACAAGGTATATGGTACGTGGGCGCTCGGCCGATGAGGATTCCCAATTCGTTGTGCGGTTGCTCCGTGCTGCTTCTTGCGACGAGGAAGATAAGTTGCTGTCACCATTGTTATGACACTCTCGAGCTTACTACTCAAAGAGTTGAGCGATGGCCAGACGGAGGCCGGTCTGGCGAGTGCGATCGGCATTGCTGAAGCGCAAGTCAAAGCGATTCTCGACGGGATGGTGCCGACCGATCTTTCAACCTGGAAGCGATTCGCCGCCTATTTCCGCATGGATGTCGACATGCTTCGATTCGGTGATCTGCACGCCACAAGTGCTTCAGACCTGCTCCGCGCCGATCCTCCTGTTGACCTGGGGCAGTATCGCACGGTGCCACTGCTCTCGTGGTCGGATCTCGCGGATCAGCTCGGCGATCGAGCCGTCGCCATGTCGACCCGCACGATCGAAACCGACGTGGCAGGAGAGCGGGTCTTCGCCGTACGGCTCGAAGATGATTCGATGCAGCCGCTTTTCCGGAGCGGCGAAATCATCTTCGTGAATCCGGACATGGCCTGGCAGGCCGATGACTATGTCGTGGTCAGGACGGCGGAAGAGGTACGCCGTCCGATCCTCCGCCAAGTCAAGAAAGTCGGGCGGCAATACGTGCTCCATGCCTTCAATCGTCGCTATCCGGATGCCCCGCTGATGGAACAGGATGTCATCGTGGGAAGGGTGGTGCGCCTTCGCCTGAATTTGTGATGGCTCTATGGGTGCGTTCCGAGTCGAGGGGCACCTTTCGGGGCCGGGCAGCACCGATGAGACGAGAGATAAGGGCGTTATCAATGTCCGTCTACTCAAGGAAGGAGTAATCATGGCACGATGGATGAAATGGCGACCTACGATGGTTCTCATGGCCTTGCTCATCTCGGCAACGGGCGCGGATGCCGCTTCGCTAGCGTCGGGAGGTGAGCCGCAGCTCCTGCCGGGCGATCGAGTGCTGCTCGGGACGGTCGAGGCGGTTGCAAGCGATCAGGCCAGAATCGATACCGGCGAAATGCAGCCGCGCTTCATTCCGATGAACGTGCGAAAAGAAAAGGGCCTTCCCGACCTCAAGAAAGGCGATCGGGTGGAGATTACCGTCAACGATCAAAATCTACTCGTCGATGTGCACCTGATAGGCGAGGCAGGGCAGCATCGGGTCGTGCAAGGGCAACTCGCGCAATCCCTCGTGACCGGGCACGACCGGGCCGTGATTCGCACGACGGGAGGCCAGGAGGAATCTCACGGAGTGCGGCCGGTCGCGCGGAGTAAGGTGGCCTCCATTCCGGTCGGCGTCGATGCCGTGTTCCTGATCGACGAACTGAACCGCATCGTCGATGTCACCTTCGGGAGTAGAGAAGCGGTTGAGCGCGCCGGGGAACTTTGGAAAAAGAAAACGCCGCTGAAGGGAAACTTCACACGAGTGGTGGGCATCGTCCGGGAGCCGTTCAAAGAGAACAGAATTGCGATCCAAACCGAGGAGGGGGCTGAACAGGCGTATGACGTCCGTCCCGTCATGCATACGGCCGTCTCCACGTTGTCTGCCAACGACCCCGTGGTGCTTCTGATCGATGAAGAGAACAAGGTCATCGACGTGGCGATCCCGCCACATGTCGAGCGGAAGCCATAATATGACTGGATGGCGATTGGTAGACCGGTGACCTAAGAAAGGGTGATGAGTTGGTATGACGACGAATGGAGATACTGCTCTCAGCTCGTACCGGACATGGCTGCGCCCGTTCAAGTTGCCGCGGGAACCGACGGACGGCGATCTCGCGGCCGGACAGGAAGCAAACGAGGCCCTGCCTCCTCTTCATGACGGGAGCCTCGTCTCAATCATCTCGGGCGAAGGTCAGCCACCAACAGGTGGATCCCCGCACCGGCGAGCGCTTTCTCCGTGCCAACACCCCATCGCATGATGGAAGCGGCGTTCTCATTAAGAGGCCGCGATGTCGCCTTTCTTCACTATATGATGAATTGATCACCGGGTGTTGATCTCTGTGGCGGCCTTCCGCCGGCACCGCGGCTCGGGATAGTCATCTTGAGGACGGCGTGGCACGGAGAGGCGACACGGCGTATATCATCCTGGGGTTTCTAGAGCTTTCAGGAACACAGCTCCCTTTGTAACGATCTGTTCTCCGTCCGCCAGGCCTTCCAAGACAAGAGCCAAGCCGTCAACAGCAGGGGCGGCAACTTGTACGGCACGTCTCGCATACCGACCTTCCCCGTCCATCACATACACATACTCGTTCCCCTCGATGACGAGGATCGCCTCTCTTGGGACGGTGAGAAAGGACTCCTGAGTGAGATCGACCTGGACTCGGGCGAACATGCCCGGCTTCAACTTACGGTCATGATTCTGTACCGAGACTCGAATTTTGATCGTCCTCGTGGTGGGGTCCACGACATGGCCCATGCCCGTGATGACGGCCGGGAACGTGACCTCTGGATAGGCTTCGGCGACGACGGCAGCCTCTTGTCCGTGCTGCAGCATCGCGATATCTCGTTCATACACATCAGCGATGACCTGCAGTGTGTCAAGATCCGCGACCGTGAACAACGGCTCGTTCGGCGGCCGCCCCACGGATTGACCTGGCACGGCGGTTCGAGCCACAACGGTTCCGGACAGTGGGCTTCTCAGTTCAAAACGAGCCGTAATTTTGTCGTCAGATACGAGTGTCTCGACCTCGAGTGAGGAAACGCCGAGTGCCAGGAGGCGCTCTTTTGCACGGTGGAATTCCGCCTCCGCTTTCACGAGGTCGCGTTCTGCGTGTTTGAGATCCTTTAACGAAAGGGCGTTGACGGCATACAAGTCACGAGCAAGCTGATAGAACACCTTGGCATGCCTCCGTTCGGCCTGCTCGCGGATGAAATCCGCATAGGCCTGTGCGATCTCGGCACTGTCCATCACCAGCAACACATCGCCTGCTCGAACTCGATCGCCCACCCGCGCGAGGACCTCCACAATCCGTCCTTCTAACGGTGTCGAAACCCTGGCATAGCCGTCCTCCCCGTAGGCAACTTTTCCGGTTAACGTCAGAATCCTCTTCGCCGGTCCGCGAGTGACGACACTCGTCTCAATATGCCGCTGGGCCGGGAGAGTAAGCCGTTCAGGCATAGTCAATGAGGCCGCGGTCGAGACCACGCCCTTGTCCTCGCTGCAGGCGGCAGCCACGAGCAGCAGGATCATTAGCAACGCGTGCATCAAACGTCGAGGGGTGTGGCAGCGAGCCGTAGCTGCGCCAAGGCCGGAAAAACATCCCTCGTACAAGTGTGTTGCGTGCAGCAATGGCCTTTCTTTTTCTCTCAGCATGACTAGTGCAAGGACGTGAAACAGCGGGCTGTGCACCCACTGACGACAAGCCGCATGACTTCATCCTGAGATCGTGACATGGGGAAATCATGAACGGTGGATGAAGATTTGATGAAGAACCGGCCTGAACGCTTCTTCATCATTCGTTCATCCCCAGTTCATCCCGTCCTGTTAGGGTGAGATCACCTAGCGGGCCGAACATTGACAACGAGAGAAGGCCGACGAGGATGATGATCCAGATCCACGACGAAGCGCGAAAGGGATTATGGGCACGGCTCATCGCCGGGATCATGACGGTCGCGGTGATGATGCTTGCTGTGGTGATCGCCATCTGGCTGATGGTCGTCGTGGGCCTCTCCGTCATGGATGTATCCACGCCGGGCTTTTGCCCACCGGTATAACGACGAGTAGCGGATTTGCGAGTAGCGGATTTGATCGATCTGTAACCTGGGAGGTGTGTGATGAAACCAGTCGCGAGAAGGAGCGTTTGGCCGGTCGTTGTGTCATGCATGGTCTTGACCCTTGTGCCGGTCTTCTCGCAGGTGGAGGGGGCCGAATGGCTGCCTGGCGTCGATGCACGTGGGGCCGCGTGGGTCAAGGAACTCGAGGAGAAGCTTAACGAGAATGCGTACCGAGACGTGTTCGCCAGTGGTCCACGTACACCGCAGGAATCCGTCATCAGATTGCTGAATCAAGCCGCCGTCGCATCTGCGCAAAACAACCGGCCGTTGGCCGACAGCTTCGTGCAGCGTGCCATTGCCGTGTTGGAAGACGGCGTCCGCAAACACTATTACACCAAGTCGGACATCGAGCCGATTCTGACGTTCATTCAAGAGCGCGCTGGAATGGCAGATACGACGGCTCTGAACGACGCTTCTTAGCACATCAGGAGGGCGGGACAGCGCTCCTGCCCTCCGCCTGTGCAGTCCGCGGAGGTGACCTGATGCACGTGAGAGTCTACGAGCGTTTTTGGGGGAACCGTATCGGTGCCACGGGGTATGACTTCGGCGCGGCCCCGATCGGAAACCTGCCACCGCCAGGGATTGTGTTGCCGAAACCGCTCCGCTGGTGGTCCTGGGATCACTCACAGCGCCTTCGGACGATCATGGCTGCGCGCGATGCCCGGCTGAGCGAGATTGTGACCTTAGGGGACATTGTATCCGGAACCCGGCCGCTGACCCAGCATGAGGTGGTGGCGCAGCAGCCGTTGGACGAGCGATCGCAGCGGTGGGCTGCTCCAATGGCATGGACGGAATCTGCCCGTCCCGACGGGCCTGAGGTTCTGGCTGCAGCCTGAACCCGATCGGGTCTGCCGGACCGGCGGAGACCCGTATGAGGCGACAAGAGTTTTATCTTCAACAACAGGAGAGACAGTCATGAGACGCGCCGTGAACAATCATCCGTGGTCCGAACCACCATCCGAACGCATGGGTCGTGGTGAGGCAGGCAAAGTCGACGAACGGTTCACCGATGTTTGTGCCCGTTGTGCCGGGTTCCTCGTCGTGGAATGGTGTCAGGATGTCTTGGCGAATACCAGCGAGCTCTTCATCCCCATGCTCCGCTGTGTCCAATGTGGACACCGTACCGATGCAGTCAGCGCGCGAAATCGAATGGGACCGCTCCGCACTCGTCGTCGGACGCGCCGTCGGTGGGCGAGAACGGCGCCCACGGCGGTCTGTCTGCAGAAAGCGCGTGCGTAGCGGCTGCGACACAGCGTTCCGGGACAGTATTGAGACGTGAGGAAAGGAGAGCATCGGATGCAGGATCGAGAAGGAGCGACGGGTCTCTGGGGCATCATCCTCGCCGGCGGCGAGGGCCGCCGGATGCAACGTTTTATTCGTGAGCAACTTGGGCAGGAGGTCCCCAAACAGTACTGCACGTTTGTCGGCAGCCGCTCGATGTTGCAGCACACCATTGATCGGATGGCGCGGCTCATCCCACTCGACCGTCTCGTCGTGGTGGCGTCGCAGCAGCATCAGGCGCTCCTGTGGAATCAGCTGGAGGGCCGAACACCGGGCACGATCTTGTTGCAGCCGAGCAACGCCGATACCGGCGCCGGCATTTTCTTGCCGCTCACGTATGTGCTTGCGCGTGATCCGGCCGCGACGGTGGTCCTCGTGCCGACGGATCATTTTGTGTATCCCGAAGAGGCGTTGATCGAGACGATTCGGCACGCGGTCTTTGCCAGTCAGTGTACGGTCAACCAGCCGATCTTGGTCGGCGTTCGCCCAGATGCCCCGGAAGTCGACTATGGGTGGATTCGGCCGGGACGCTTCCTCAGCTGGACGGGCAAGTACCCCCTGTGTGCTGTGGATTGCTTTGTGGAGAAGCCGAGCCAAGCGGAGGCGCACCGGCTCCAGCACAGTGGGGCGCTGTGGAACACGATGATCACGATCGCCAAGGGTCGACGGCTCTGGCAACTCGGGTGGGCCGTGTTGCCGGAGCTCATGGCGCTGTTCAACCGCCTGCAGGTCGCGATTGATACGAGGGAGGAGCGGCAAGTCCTCGAGCGAATCTACGCGGCGATGCCGACACGGAACTTCTCGTCCCACCTGCTCCAGGTCGCGCCACGCGAACTGGCGGTCATTGAGGCGCGCGACATGTCCTGGAGCGATTGGGGGCATTCGGATCGCATCAAGCGGAGTTTGGACGCGATTGGCAGGCACCCCGCCTGGGCGGAGGACGGCCTGGTCGCAACATAACCGCTGAGGATGGATCGACCGGGCCGCGTTATGCGTGGGTCGACGGGAGTCATTATGAAGAACTGTGGAGAGGAGGCAAACGCGGGGCCGCACTCGGCACCGACGATTACTCGGTGATCTCCCGGATTACCCGGCACGGGTTGCCCGCGGCGAACACGCTATCCGGCACATCGCGGGTGACGACGCTCCCGGCGCCGATCACCGCGCGCGCCCCAACCCTCACGCCGGGCAGGATCGGGTCGTACAGCTCTCCCGCGAGCATCTTCTGACGTTCGGTCTTCATTGGGTACTCCCCGGTTAAGGGTGCCTCTGGAGCCGGCAACTTCGACGGAGAGGGGCGACCACGCCAAGAACCTACAAAAGCGGCTACCGCGGAAGAGAGTGCTTTACTCGCAGAGTCAGGCCAGGGAGAAGATGATGCCTCGCAAATATGGATCAGTATTTTTAGACCTGTATTTGTCGCTCCTCCTGCTCGGGATGGGTGTGCTGTTTCTTCTCGCGGCAATCCAGGTGCTGTCACTCGGACCGACCTGATCAAGGCGACGCTGCATTGCGCCCGTTCATCCAGGCCGGTACAGCATGCATGAGAAAGGCGTTCAGCAAAATCGTCAACAGCGACGCCGCCAACGTAGCACCATACACGTCGGCTCCCACGAGCCCCGCATCCCGAGCGACTTTGACGAGCACATAGGAAAATTCGCCGATCTGCGTCAATCCGACGCCAACGAGCACGGCGGTGGCGAGCGAATAGCGAAACAGGCGGACCACTGCCGTCCAGACGAGAAATTTGCCGAGCACGACCAATCCCACGATGGTCCCGAGCAACGACAAGTTGGACACCAACGCGCGTGGATTGATCAGTGCGCCGATCGTGACGAAGAATAGAGCGGCGAAGGCGTCTCGAAACGGCAGGACATAGGTCAAGGTCTCATGCCCGTGCTCGGAGTCACTCACGATGAGCCCCGCGAGGAATGCACCCAACGCGAGCGATAATCCGAGCGATTGCGTGATGGCGGCCGTGGCGAATCCCAGCGCGAGGGCGACCAGCACATGCAATTCTTGGCTCCGCGTTTTGGCGACCCGGGCCATCAGCGGCGGCACGAGCTTCGCGGCAATCACGATCACTGGAACGAGGATGAGCAGCGCTTTGCCGAATGCCGCCACAATGCTGAAGATTCGACTCTGGCTCAAGTCGGCAAGCGTGGGGAGCAGCACCACCATGATGACGAAGACCAGATCGTCGACCAGCGTGATGCCGATCATCGCGCGTCCGTGGGGGGAATGAAGCTCGTCGCGGCGCAGCAGCAGATGGGACAGCACCATCGTACTGGCGAGCGACACCACCGCCCCGATGCTGATGCTTTGGGCGGCAGGCCATCCCATCAGTAGGCCGGTGACCACGGCCAATCCGATGATGATGAAAATTCCGAGCGGCCCGCCGAGCAGCGAGACCCACTTCACTCCAGAAGATCCTTGATCGAAAACTCCATGCCGATTGAGTACATCAGGAGGATGACGCCGATTTCGGCGAACAATTCCAGGCCATGAACTTCTGACAGCGTTGGGCCCGGTGTAAACGGACCAATGACGATGCCGCCCAGCACGTAGCCGAGAATCAGCGGCTGGCGAAATCTCCAGGCCACCACGCCGCCGAACAATGCGGCGGTAAAGACATAGGCCAAATCACGAAACAGGATTGAATCTGCCATTGCCTCTCCGGTCTCGAACTTTGAATGAAGGCGCTCGGCTCGATCTTCGTTCTCGACTTCGCGCTGTCCACGTACGGCGGCTTTCCGTGCGACGCATGATGCTTCATCAAGGCGTGCACTCCTCCGCCGTGACGCTTCTGAAACTTGCTACTTATAGCACACCATGTTCGCGCGCAAGCGCCGGTTCCGTCTCTCACACTGATCAGTTGTGCAAGGCGTACAGAAACTCTATAAAAGGTGAGCGATCGGAGCCTTGGGGGGATCATGCAGATTCTTGCCGCCACTGACTTCTCGACGCGATCACAGCGAGCCGTCCGACGCGCAGGCCTCCTCGCGCGAGAGCTGACTTGTACACTCACGCTTCTCCATGTCGTGGATGACG
Source organism: Nitrospira sp. Vd2 (assembly GCF_979581665.1). Taxonomy (NCBI): domain Bacteria; kingdom Pseudomonadati; phylum Nitrospirota; class Nitrospiria; order Nitrospirales; family Nitrospiraceae; genus Nitrospira; species Nitrospira sp. Vd2. Next base: position 50,902 of record NZ_CEFZSK010000022.1, read on the forward strand.
ATCAGCCGAGAGAACTGGTCGAACTCGAAAGACGTGAAGCCGAACGATTGCTGAGCGAGCAGATCGCGACTATGGCGGAATTGAGTGGTGTCCGCGCGCGTCCAGTCGTTCTGGCTGCCGACCCATTCGAAGGCATACTCCAGGCGGCGGCGACAAGCAGCGCAGATCTCATCGTCATGGGTTCCCCGCGCAGGCAGCTCTTGCGGGACGTGTTCATCGGAACGACGGTGGAGCGCGTGATTCGCCTCGGGGTCTCATCCGTCCTCATGGTGAACACGCCCGCCGACCAGCGGTACCAGACCGTCGCCGTTGCCGTCGATGTGTCCGAGCCGACCATCAACGCCCTCAGGACAGCCGAAACGTTCCGGTTCGTCGATGAAGCGCGCTGTATGCTCATCCACGCCTTCATCGCGTTGGGCAAAGCACAAATGATGTCGGTTGGCGTCGCGGACGACCAGATAGAACAGTACATTGCCAGTCAGCAGGCGCGTGCAAGGGACGAACTCTTAGCCTTCTTGGCCGACAATGGGTTTCACAATGGCCAGTGGTCGGTGCGCGTCGACGAGGGCAAACCCTTTGATGTGATCTCCCGTGCGGTGCGCGAGCTCCGCGCCGATCTATTGCTTATTGGAACTCGCGGCCGGTCTGGAATCAGCCGTGTCCTTTTAGGGAGTGTGACAGAAGAGGCGTTGCGATGCCTCGACATTGATGTGCTGGCTGTTCCTCCGAGCCGGTAATACCGCGACGGTCATCTCCGGCTCGGCTTCCCTCCTGCATCGTGTCCATCAACACTTGTGGGAAAGCCCGGCACCTGACGCAGATCTAATGAACACGTCATGCCGTCGCCGGACTCAACCGACGCGAATTGAGCCATATCCAGATTGTTTCAGGCGGATGAAGGACTCTTCATCGTTCCTTCGTGTTCCGATCATGGCTCACCGTTAAGATGAGGGTTGAACCAAATCAATGAGGTCGGGAACTGAGCCGTAGCAGGGGAAAGGAGGCAGGAACGATGACCACGATGGGTGAAAAGGTTCACATCCGCATCACGCTGAAGGATCGCAATCAGGGGCGGGCGTGGGTTCCCTATGAGACGCTGATCGGTCACACCATTCGCAACCGACCGATCATCGGACGCCTCTGGCAACACGTGGCCTGCACCGAAGAATTCGCAAGCAAGGGAGAGGCCATTGCCGAGGCGACGCGACGAGCCCGGATGAGAATCTTGGAGCTGTTCGGCCATGTCGAGGAATCGGACATGGAATGGGAAGTGATTCACGATCGGCGGTTATGCCCTGAGACGTGGTCACAGAACGACCGCTCAAACACGAGAGTGACAGAGCCAATTCCGTCCGGCACGGCGAGGTCAGACGATTAACCACGGGGTCCATAGAAACAGCCGACTACCGGTCGTCGGTACGCTGGAGTATGGAAGAACACCGCAAGCCCGCATGTCGATGTCTGCTGGCGTATGAATCCGTGTTGCGATCCTAAGGAGGTCTCATGAGCAGGCAGTTGATGAGCCATATTGTCTTCGCGACGGACTTCTCGGACGCCGCACGGCACGCACAGGAGTCTGCCGTCATGTTGGCGAAGGCGTATGAGGCCACCCTTCATGTCGTGCATGTGCCGGAAAGCCCGTTGTGGCTCGGCTCGAATGCGGCGACGATCGTGTATCTCGAGCAGGCCCAAAAAGACGGCGAGCGACAACTGGCGGACCTCGAGCAGCAATTGGCGCGGCGCGGTCTGACCCGCGTCGACGTTCGCCAGCCGATCGGCATGCCGAGTGAGCAGATCACCAAAGCGGCCCAAGAAATTGGCGCGGAGCTGGTCGTCGTGGGGACACGCGGGCGAACCGACTTGGAAACGATCCTGCTCGGCAGTACCGCAGAACGAGTGATCAAGGCAGCTCCGTGCCCGGTGTTAGCGGTTCCCGCAATCGCTGATCGTACTCAGGATGAGACCGGGGACCGAGCCATCCGGCATATTCTGGCCCCGTTGGATTTTTCGAGCCCCTCGCTGGATGCCGCGGAGTATGCGTTGCAACTGGCCAACGATTTCGGCGCCAAGACCACGCTGCTTCATGTCCTGGAGCCTCTGTACTACGGCGCCGAACTCGGGCTGGTCGAAGCCAAGTGGGAGACGTGGGTGCACTGGCGGACACAACTCGAGGAACTGGCCTCACTCGTCAAATCTTTTGGCTTGTCGGCTACGACGCTGCTTCGTGGGGGCGTTCCGGCTGATTCGATCGTGGCGTCAGCCACGGAGCAGCGCTGCGATCTCATCGTGATGGGCACGCACGGGCGGCGAGGCTGGTCGCGTCTGCGCGTCGGGAGTGTCGCCGAAGCCGTGCTTCGACAGGCGCCCTGTCCCGTGCTCACGGTGAAGAGTCCGAAGTTTGAGCCCGGCCATCGGCGCCTGTTACCGCTGGCTGTGGAATCAAGGGAAACCGAACAGAGCCTTCAACAGAAAGGACACCCATGAACCGGCGCGTGACTTCGATGATCACGAAATGGAACCGGCACTATCTGGTTGCCGTGCTTGTTGCGGTGGCGCTGGTCACGCAGGTCGAGGCGCAGACCGAGCAACGGGTCGACGTGACGATTCGCAACTTTACCTTCATTGCGACCCAGGCTCCGTTGCTCCTGAACATGCCGGCCGTGATAGCCATCCGGAATGAAGACGGCGAACGGCACAATTTCGACTCGGCGGTCTTTCAAGGGATCTTGACGGAGGTCGAAACCGGCGGAGTGACGACCTACGGCCGCGGGATCGGCGGGCTCTTCATCGACCCGCAGGGCCAGGCGGTGATGCGGTTCACGGTGAAGCGCCCGGGTCGCTACGAATTTCGGTGCACGATTCATCCGAACATGTCCGGTGAGTTGCTGCTGCTGAATATCCAAGCGGTCTAACGCCGGCTCGTCGCCCGCTTTCGGGTCTTTCAAGGATAGTGGCATGGCTCAGAGAGGCGCGGCTGTATCCAGCGTTCCCTTCATATCGCCTGCTGACGACAAAACTCAGTAAGAACCAACGAATCGACATCAGGCGAAAGTTGGGGAGGACGCTGGGAAACTTTGGACCGTCCATCCTTACATCCGATTCCGTCGGCGTCGGCTGTTATCATGTCGACCTTCATCGGCGGGCGGGGTACCTGGACCTGGGCTGCTGGCCGTTTCAAATCCCGCTCGGAGCGTTGATACGATTCGCGTTGACAATCTCTTGCCGGCAAGAACCTTCGCGTGGCGCACACCACGAACGACGCGTTTAGCTGCATCCGGTCGAATGGAATGTGGGCGAGGCGGCGGGCGGCTTGTCGGTGTGTTGTCTCGATCGGGACGTGCTTCCGTGGACCGTACGAACTTGCCTCACACTACTCAGCGAGTTTCAAACGCGGCTCTGAGGACACGGAGTGATCGGGGCTGCCCCTCGCTGACTCCTCTGTAAGAGAAGGAGACCCAGATCGGGCTGCACTCATGCGTGACGATTCCGACTGTTAGGGCTGGTTTCCGCGGCGGTATAGCGGAACGGCCTCATGAAGGAAGTTTCATCATTTATTCACGGCCCATTCATGTGACACGGCTACCCTCAGTGTGAGGCCAACAACGCGATACGGAGGAGCCGTGATGGATGGTCTAGTGGGTCTGATCTTGTGGATTACTTATGTTCTGATGACCGTGTTCATGATGTACCGTGATGGCAGATCTTCTGTCATCCCGCCTTTGCGGGACTCCATGAGGAACGCTTCATGATTCCTGTGCCGCTGCTTCATCCTGCGGTTCGCGCGGCACCAGACTGTATATGGACGTCGCGTATGCGAGCCTGGAGGAAGCGGTCAACGCCGCCACGGACCGGGCACGTGCGATCATCACTGCGCATGGGATGAAGGGCGGACCTCGTGCCGATCGAGTGATCGTGGATCCGCAAGTCGCGATGATCGAGGCATCGCTGGTCAACTAACGCCGCGGTCGGGGGACGATGGGCTCGCGATTAGGAAAGGAGGCGCATCGTGTACGTGATGCTAGGCTTAGCAGGGTTGACGGCGGTTCTCTGGGCGTTCGTGTTGTGGATCGCCTTTAGCGACGATGGGCTCGCACCGTGAGGGGTCGGCGCACGGACGACACCCCAAACCGTCCGAAGCATGACCAGGAATGAATGGAGAGGGAGGACGTCTGAAATGAATTGGGTGGTCGCAATTCTGGTATCGGCCATCGTCACAGCGGTTCCGGCGGCGGCGTCTGTGGCGCCGTTCGCCATTATCTTGGACAGTTGGTCTCCCTATTATCAGCCCGCGATTGCCATTGTCGCAGCCGGGACACCGATTGAGTGGATGAATCCAACTGCATCACCGCACACGATTCGGCATGATGGCGCGTGACCGGTGAAGAGTGCGCGTTCGACTCAGGGCCGGTGGCGCCGGACCAGGTCTATCGGCTGCCGGATGTTCCACCCGGGCGGTATGCCTATCACTGCGAGCTGCACCCGCTCATGCGCGGGGTGCTGTTGATTATCGAGTGAGAGAGAGCTGAAGGCGCAGAGGACAAGGAATGAAAACTCGAACGATCATCAGTAAACCGGCAGGTGGACGCTCCGAGGCGCGGGTTGCCGCATCGGCCTTCTCCCACCGGCGCTCGCATGTCAGTGCGATGCCCCGCGAGGTCGCTGCATCGCACGTGCCCGCATGTGACGACGAGTTCACAATCGTACGGCCGAGGGAGCCGATTCCGATCGAACGCACGCTCAATGGCCGTCATCTCATGCTGCATGTCGGCAGAACGGCGGTCGTGCTCATACCTTCGCAAGCCCGCCGGCTGGCGTACTCGCTTTTGCTTGAGGCTGAAACGGACCGCCACCGGGTCTCACGGTAGGCCTAAGACTGCCTAGCGTCATAGCGTGAGACAGGAGGCAGCGCCGGTGTGCCCGTAGGTGAGGACTTCCGCCGCGCTGCCCAGGACGCCATACAAACAAGTGACGGGATGCCGCGCCTTCTTGCGAGAGTCAAGAGGCAGCCGAGTTGCGTTGTACAGGCAAGCTGCTCGCTCACAGCCGGCTTATCGATCGGGCAACTGAAAAACACGGAGGATACCAATGACTCTACTAAACAGAACAGCCAGCCTCTGGCCGCTTGGCCTCGTCGCGCTCAGCCTGATGTTCGTCCATCCGGCATTGTCCGACCAAGGACATTCGAAAGCGGGCACGCACATGAAGGTGAGCGGCGTCGTGTCTCAAATCAGGTCCGACTTGATGATCATTAAGACGCCGTGGGGCCAGATCACGGTCAAATCCGCCGACGGCCTGAAAGACGTGCAGGTGGGCGAAGAAGTCGAAATGTGGGTCAATGAGAATAACAGCGTGATCGACGTGCATCGAAAGGGCGACCCGCACGCGATCCATCGCTACATCACCGGCACGCTGACGTATAGCTCGAAAGATCGGAGTAGCATTCGGCTGCACACGCCGGACGGTGAGCGAGATTTCCCGGTCGAACGCGGGAAGTCACGCCTGTCCACCATCGAGGAAGGGACGCCGATCACCGTAGAAGTCAATGAGGCGGGAAAGGTCATCGACATTCACCGCATGACCGTGGAGTTCGTACTGGATCACGCGCCGACGACCAAACCCGGGTACCACATCACGATGAACGGGGTGGTGACGGACATTCAATCGGGCGTCGTCTTCGTCAAGACACCGGCTGCCCGGTACACGATCAGCCAGAAGAGCGTCCCATCCGATCTCAAAATCGGTGACGAACTTACGCTTTGGGTGAATCCGAACAACATCGTGGTCGATCATCATCGAAAGGGCCATGAGGTCGCCCACCGGCTCATCACCGGGAAGCTGATCTACACCGGCAAGACGAAGAACGAGATCAAACTGTGGACGCCGGAGGGCGAGCAGACCTTTCCGTTGGAGCGGCTGGAGATCAAGACCAAACCGATCGAGGAGGGCGCGACGGTGACGGTCGAGCTGAATGAAGAGGGTGCGGTGATCGCCTTGCGGAAGGCCGAAGGGTAACCTGCGGAGGCAGAGGGCTGTCCCTCTGCCTCCCATTATCGTCGTGTGGCGAGTTGGAACGCCGACGGTTAGTCTCGGGCTCCGAGGTAACCGGTCGACGAACAGGTGGAGAAGGTATGGAACTGCGTGACATTTATATTACCGACTATGATCTGGCGCGCTTGAAGGAGTTGGTCCAAGTGCGGATGGACGCGAGCGAACGGGACCGTGAGTCGCTCGACCTGCTCCAGCACGAATTGGACCGGGCGCATATTGTCGAGCCGACCGCGGTTCCGTGTGATGTGGTGACGATGAACTCGCACGTTCGACTCACGGATATCGAGACGAGCGAAACGCTCGAGTACAGCGTCGTCTTTCCGTCCGATGCGAACGTGCAGCAACGAAAAATTTCCGTCTTGGCGCCGATCGGGACGGCGTTGCTCGGCTACCGCGTCGGCGATACGGTCGAATGGCCGGTGCCGGGAGGCACGAGACGGCTCCGAATCGAGGAGGTTCTGTACCAACCCGAAGCGGCCGGCGATTACTGGCGGTAAGGACGATTGTCCAGGTGCAAGGGACGCCTAGGATCCCGGCGGGGAATCGACAGGTCCTCTCCGCGACGACTGAAGTGTGCCCTTCAGCTTATCGAACAGGAGATGTCGCTTTTTGCGACAGGCGTCGATTCGTCGGACAGAGCTGACCAGGACCTTCAAGTCTATAGAGCAATCATGCCGACGCTTCATCCTCTCGATACGAGTACTATCGGAACCGGGCTAGCGCGGCGCTCCAGAAAATAGGACTGCCTTAGATGGCACGGCAGCCGAATTTCCCGCGTGAACGGGGTATGATGAAACATGACTGACATCTGGCAGGGTCTGAGCGACGGGATCGCGATTGCGATGCTTCTTATCGTTGTGGCGGTCTTCGTACGAATGTTCATCGACGGGCGTGTCAGGCCACGATAATCCCTCTCCGGGCCGGTTGGCTTCATCCATTTTGTAAATCCAGGCCCGTTCATTGAAGTAAACGGGGACGATTCGTCCGTATAGCAGAATCCAGTGAATCGTCGCACCCGCTATTCGATCGCGGTGTTCCTGAAGTGGACCGCGTATCGCGCTGAACGCAGACGAAATAACCGTTCACCTGGCTGTTGTAGCGATGCCGATGTACCGGAGCATGCGTCCCACTTGCCGGTGTCGTTCCATCCGACGCCACGGTGAATGCGGAAGGACCGCCCCGTCCCATTTTCGGATGCAGTCTCTGAAGGGGGAGTGTGGTTACCGGTTTGGAGGAAGGAGGGCGCGACGCCCTTCGCGATACCCCTTGCGGATTAATTGAACAAGGACCGTCGCCTCATTTTTGGCCACATACGCCCAGGCGCCCGCCTCGGCCATCGCTCGAGCGATATGCGCCTCTTCATGCATCGACAACCCGATGACGACGGTGTCGGGATACTCTACGCGAATGGCTCGCGTCGCCTCCACACCGTTAAGTTTTGGCATATTGACATCCATGATGACGACATCGGGACGGGCCAGACGGGTGGCTTGGACCGCCGCTTCGCCATCTGCGGCCTCGGCCACAACCATCATGTCGTCGTGCTCTTCAATGATCCGACGGAGCCCTTCGCGCAAGATGGCATGATCGTCGGCGAGTAAAATACGAATGGTGTAGGAGGACGGCTCTTCTCGCCTCGTGAGGGCTTGTGCCGACATTGTGGCGGCTGACGGCAGCGTGGTTAGCGGGAAACCGTGGAGGGGGATGGTCACCTTGGCCAGAGTGCCTTCACCAACGACGGAGGTCAGTTCGAGTCGGCCGCCGAGGAGGGTCAGGCGTTCACGGATACTGAACAGGCCGAAGCCACCTTGTTCAGAAGGAGGGCGGACGGTCGAGACGTCGAACTCACGGCCAAAATCTTGGACGCACACCTCAAGAAAGCCGTTGGTCCGGCGGAGCGACACGGCGGCATCTACAGACCGGCTGTGTTTGAGCACGTTGACGAGGAGTTCTTGGACCGTTTGGTAGAGCACGCGCAGTCGCTCCTCTTCGAGCGGCTTGGGCCGCCCATCATCCTGAATCTGAACCTTAAGGCCCAGCCGTTCCATCTTTTTAGCCACCCACTCGATCGCCACGAGCAGATCATCCTCACCGCCCAGGAGCGGGGGGCGCAAATCTGTGACGAACGTCCGCGTGAAGCGGAGTGCTTCATCGATCAACTCTTTCACTTGCGCTAACCCAGGCGCCCAGGCACCGGGGAGCATGGAGAATTTCAGATTGGCCAGCGCGAGGATCTGTCCCAGCCCATCATGGAGTTCAGTCGCCAGGCGTTGTCGCTCGCGGCTCTCGGTCCGGCTAAGCTCGGCGGTGAGCGCTTGTAATTGTTCTCGAGAGGCAGCGAGCATATGCGCCCGTTGCTCCAGCTCGTAATGGGCCGTGCGAAGCGCCCGTTGGCTGCGGCGAAGATGTGTGGTGGTCCACGCGAGAAGCCCCAGGAGGGGCAGCATGATCCCAACGCCGGCGAAGCCGACGAGCCGGGTGACTCGGGTAATGGGAGCCAGTACCGCGTCGCGGGGGGAACTGACGAGGATGGTCCAATCAAGACCACGAAATCCCTGATAGCCATGGGTGTGGGCATAGCCGGTAATGACCGATCCTCTGGGTGCCGCTGAATGCTCTTCCACATAACCCGGGTTCCAGGACGAGTGAAGTGCCTGAATGGAGGGGCGATCGGTCAACCTCACCAGGCTCGGTTGCCCTAACAAGGAATCCATGAGCACATCCCCGTGTTCGTTCACGACCGTGTACTGCAGGTCGCCACTCAGGGCCGGCTGCAAGTGCTGACTCGCCCCTTCGATGAGAGCTTGAATATCTTCCCGTCCGACCAGGGCGACCACCACCCCGCGGAATCGGCCGTCGGCATCATGAATCGGGGAGGCAAACGTGATCGCCGCCCCGCCATTGAGTTCGTCATGCGGCCGCATGTCCTCTACGGTGAGCCGCCGTCTCTGCGCGGCGTGAAACCAGCTTTCATTGGAGCGGTCTTGGTGTAAGGTGGCCGGATCAGTGGACGCAATCACCCGTCCACGTTCGTCTGCGACTCCGATCCAGAGATAGGCGGGATGACTTTGCTGGATGGACGTGACGTAGGCAGAGAAAAAGGGACGCTGCTCCCATTGATGGCGGATGACCCGCGTGATGAGCCGGAGGTCGGCATACCGCTCGAAGAGCAAGCGATCGAGTTTGTCCGCGGTATGGCTGGCTTCGAGAGCCAGGCTTTGCCCGGAGCGTTCAATGAGATCATGTTTGAGATACTCGAGGACGACGAGACCGGTGAGAGCCGCGATGGTGACGAGGGCCGTGAGCAGCAGCAGAAGGCGGCGATGAGGGTCGCTGAACAATCCCATAATCGAGCCTTTCACCTTAGCATCTGGGGAAGAAAAAAGACCAGGGGCGCTGCATTGCGTAAGCGGGCAGAGAAGAGAAGGGGAAGGTGTTGAACTTATCCGCCGGATGCTAAAAAAAGGGAACTAGCGACTGGGGGGCGCGGGAGGAATTTTCTGGCCGACGCGCCTCACATACGTCGACATGAAATGCTCCGGCAAGTCCTGGATGCTCACGTTTTTCAAGTTATTCCAGAACGACAGGACCGAGAGCCGTTGGGCCTGATGCGCGGCGTAATAATGGTAGTTGGGACCCTCCTCAAGCACAACCTCCGGCCCGATGTGCACATACGGACCTTCATCCAGCACGGCAAAGACCTCTAATGGAGGCAGCAACGGGACTAGATCCTTGTCGTTAATGAATCGCAGCAACGGAAGGCTCTGATATTTTCGAGCGCCATCACGGTTCGTGACTTTCGGTTGTCCAAAGGTCATCGCCGGCCCGAGCTTGAAACCATCCTCCTTCAGCAACATCAGAACGATGACGGCTGCACCACCGCCAAGGCTGTGTCCGGAAATTCGCGTTTCGTAATCAGTTTTCAATAAGGGCTTGGCAAACTGGTACACCTCCAAGGCCGAATCTGCGAAACCCTTGTGGAGGGGAATCTGCAGGCGACTCTCCACAACCTTGTTGTAATCGACATCCAACCGCATATTCACGAGGTTCGACGTGCCGCGCACCACAATCCATTGCACTTTCCTGGTCTCATCCTGCTCCACGTATGCCTTGATGCCGGAAGAAAGAGGAGGGCTGACACTGACGCGGACACTAGTCCCGCTCTGCTGACCGATGATGGAATCCGGCTCGTACGCCAGATTGGCTCGTTGCGCGTACTGCAGTGCCTGGGCAAAGTCGACTGGCGTTGAAGGGACTGAGGGGATCGGTGTCTTCCCGCAAGAGGAAAGGCCGATGATCAGTGCGAATACACCGAACACGACCGCAGAGTCAATTGTCGGCACATGATTGCTCGACCTCAACGGATTCGCTCCTTGAGCAAAGATGATATAGACCGTAACGCTCTTCTATCTTGGTGCACCAGACAAGTCAATTCCTATGTGAGGCGCCGGTGTGCGGGACGGGATGCCGCGTTCCTCTTGCCCCATCGACGTCTACGTCCCGGCATGTCGCTCTTGGACTGCGACTCGATCCGATCGCGGGGATGGATACCGATTCGGGGTTCGTTATCTCTGTGCAAAATTTCAAAACCTACTCGATCCATGAGGATCCGCCTGATAGTCCCTCGCCCCCTCTTAATTGGTTGCTTCCCGGCTAAGCGACCGTGCCCTAGTATGTCTCCGTAGGATTGGCCTGGCTTGCGCGGCTGCACATGAGGGAGTACAGGACCACAATCATCACCGCTAAAGGTTTGAAAATGCCAAGCGGGTTCAGAAGGCGAGGGCCGTCTCATCGCATGAGAAAGGTGGTTGATGGCCTGTTCTTTTAGAGTTAAGCCGAAAACACGGCGAGGGTACGAATGTGGTCGCACGTCTAGACCGAAAGGGGGTTGGAGGTGAAGAAGAACTTCAGCGATGTATGCGTTTCTGGGGCAATTGGTTTGATCGTCTGTGTCAGTATCAGCCTCGCGTCCGTCTCCTTTGCTGAAGCGAAGAAGGCCGCGCCAGTGGATAAAACCGGCTTGGACGTTCTCTGCAAAGCCGACGGCGGAGTGTATTTTCCGCCCAGTAAGAGCGGCATTTCGGTGTGCGCGTTTAAAGATGGACAGGTGCTGGTATGCGACAGCAAAAAGGATAAATGCTCTGCCTCTATCAAAAAAGCGGATTCAAAAGATGATGAAAAGGTCACGATCGCTGAAGGGGCCATGACGTTGAGAATGCTCAAGACCCTGGATGATAAGGTCAACACGCTCACCGCACAGATTCAGTTTCTCACGGAGACATTGAAGGCTCAAGAGCGAGAGGGCAGGAAAGAGCCGTTCTCTTCCCCTTAGTTGGTTGGGTAAGCTGCCGCGCCGACCATCGATAGCCCCGAACACGTACAAATCCAATGGTATCAATCCCGTCGTAGTTTCATCATGGAACGGTGCACACTGGTGGTATCAGTCGCTTCTTCCATTGCAGAAGGAGATCGTCTATGCCACCCATCATTTCACGACGATGGCAGTCGGCGGTACTGCTCTTTGGAGGCATCGTGCTCCTATGCGCTTGCACCAATCGGGAGTTCACGCGGACTCCGCGTACGGGCACGGAGCAACTCCTGTTGAGCCACGCCATTCGGCAGAGCGTCGTACGTCTGGAGCCGCCTTCGACGCTCCCACTGCGAGTGGCCGTTGATGTGGTGGGCTACATCGGAGAGCGGCAATGGCTCCAGCCGGCATTCTTCAACGATCCCATGATCGAGACCAATACGACGACCAGCGGGCCGCCGGCAGGGACCGGCTCGAATGTATCGGCCATTCGACCGGCCGGGGCGGATCTCGCGATGCTGCGCGCTTTTGTAGAAGGGCGGTTAGGCGAGTTGGGCTATACGGTCGTGGAGCGGCGGGAAGATGCCGATCTGTGGATTCGTGTGATCGCACTGGCGCTGGGCACCGATCAAGGTCAGAACTTCTTTGGCCTCCCGGCGATTCAAAGTAGCGTCATTCCGTTTGCTACTCCAGCCTTAGTCCTCTACGAGGCGCAACGCCAAATTGCCTCGGTGCGGTACTTGCTGCACGTGTATGAGGCGCGGACTGGAAAATGGGTCAAGGCGAGCGGCTGGTATGAGGGCTCGGCCTATTACAATCAATACACCCTGTTCTTCTTCATCAACTTTCATGGCACGGATATAGCGGACCTGCCGAAACTTCGATAAGGGGATCGAAAGACAGTCCGCCCGCCGGTACCCCAGCCTTCCAGATCACGATTAGGAGGGGAATAAACGATCGGCTCAGCGAGGCCTGCCAGGGGCTCTGATGACCACGATTCCGTGGTGGCAAAGGCATTATTTACGAGTTCTATCCTTCCCGACCTCTCTTGCACCCGTAGTAATACGGTAACGTCCACGATATCTCCCGTGATGGCGCTCCGTCTGTCGTGCTTTTTATGATAGTGCACGGACGTGCGCGCGTGCTCATCTTTAGCCATTGGCCGCAAAGAACATCGCACCCTCCGTGCAACTCTCGGACGGCATCCGGCTTGCTGAGAGATAGCAGGTGATACGGACAATAGGACGGTGATTTCTTGAGACGCCAGGAGGTCGTGCGCGCGTGAGCTTGAGCCCAGGGGGGCGAAGCACTATGCAACTACTCCTGATCATATGCCGCAATTCGCTTGAGAATAAGGTGCTCGAGTTACTCAAGGGAGTAGGCGTGGGGTGCCAGCACTATACGATTATCGAAAAAGTGCACGGGGCGGGACACAGCGGCGTCGTGCCCTGCGAATGGATAGGACCGAATACGGTGATCCTCGTGGCTCTGTGCGACCGGGACGCCCGGGCGGTGGCAGAGGTGATCAAGGATTTTGCCAGTATGTACACGATGAGGCTAGGCGGAGAAGACATTCCGCTCAAACTGTTCTCATGGCGCTGTGACGTTCTCATTTAAGGTGCTGCTCCCATTCTCATAGGCTCTCGAAATGCCACCATCTCGCCTTGCGTCGCGATCGAATTCGAGCACGAGGGAGTATTGCGATCGGTTGACGTACCACGATCTCCGGGACGAGGACGAAACGAATTACGTGTGACCGTAGCGGCAAGGTTGGTCAGCAGGTCTTGGAACTCGAGCACCATGAGAGCCACATTGGATTCTCCGGTCTCTGCCGCCCCTATCGATTCTCCTCGCACTCAGCGGGGCAGCGGGGTGATTCGTCGGAGGCTGAGAGCGTCATCGCCATTTGATAGAATTTGAACGTGTTGGCTTCGTGATTGTTAGTTGCGGCGACCAATCGGTACCTGTCTAACACACCATTGATAAAGCTGTCCCGTTGGTCTTCTGGCAGCTCGTGCGTCCAGGCGTCAAGCGGCGCACGACAAAAGGCGATAAACGCTTCGCGGGTCTTAAAGTCCCACGCCTGATCTTCTACTTCCAGGCGACGCACTTCGAACCCACAAGACTCGGCCAGGGTCCGGTAGTGCTCGGGAGTAACGTGCCAGTACGGCGGCGCGTGAGCCGGAAAGTAGCGCGCCCATGGCGGGGACTGGCAGGTCTCCTCAATGACCTCTTCGAGGCTTTTCCGCGGCCCCTTCGAAACGAGGCGAAGGATCGCTTTGCCGTCCCGCTTGAGCGCGGAGTGGATGGAGCGAAGCGCGAGCGTCTGCTCAGACATCCAATGCAGCGCATTGAAAGAGACGATGAGATCGAACGCCTGTCGGTACGGCAGGCTCCTGGCATCCCCAACCGCGAAGCGAAGGTTTGCCACGCTGGAAGGAGAAAAGTGCCTCGCAGCGAATGCGACCATCTTGCGAGAAGCATCTACCCCAACGGCCAATCCATTCGGCAAGCGGGCCGCCAAGGCTGCCGTAATTTTTCCGTCGCCACATCCCACGTCGAGCACTTTCTCCGTCCCTCGGAGATCAAGGAGCGCGACGTTCTCCTCGGCCATGGCCTCCTGGAGGCTTGAATGCCGGGCATATTCCACTGCGTCCCAGTCCGTGATCATCGCGTTGCTCGTTGCGTCTACGACTGACGACGATCCTTTGATGCGGCTATGTCGTCCCGCCCACGGTGGGTCAGCCTGCTGCACGGTTGCGATGACGTTAGGTGCATCCCACGCGCCGGCCCGACCGGATCGTCCCATCTGGGTCAGCGAGAAAGATCAGCTGACAGGTTTGCGACTGTGTGAGCGGCAATAAGTTGTACTCGTCGGCCTGTCCCGGCATCCGATCGACAGTCATGTCCCAAATCAGTTGATGGTCCTTGCTGGGGACCATCTCCCCCGAATGGACGTTGGGCGGCCCCAGCTCATAGAACAGGTCCTTCTCAGATTTCCCGATCCACCGATGAATGACCTCGTCCCAACTGCGGTAGGGACCGCCGACGCCGGGGTCCGGCCATGGCGTACAGCCGATCACGGCTACAACCACGGCTAACAGCACGACCTGTGTTACCTTCATCATGGCTTTCTGACCCCCACGTGGCGCTCCAGTTGCCCGCCCGTTACCGGCCCGTGGACACCCGCCTTGCCCTCTCAAGCCCGGGCGGTTATGACATCAGTGCGAACCACAGTCAGGGGGCGTCGGGGGTGTCGCCGTGTCACGCTTCATGTCGTGAAGCTTGGCATCCGTGTCCTCCAATCGCCGTTTCAGGTCTTCTCGCGCACGGACGAGAAAAATCAAATGCTCCTGCTCGTCAGGCACGATCCTCGTCGGGGTCGCGTCTCCCGTCCCCCTAAGCAGTGACAACTCCCTTTCAAGTTCTTCGCGCTGATGTTCCAGTCCGTGCACCTGAATGGCCTTCGCGATCATCGCGGTGAATTGATCTCGCTCGATCGGTTTATCGAAAAACGCGAACGCTCCTTCTTCTCTCGCTGCTCGCAACAGGATATTGTCGCCGTATCCCGTGATGACGACGACCGGAGTATGCGGCCATCGACGACGCACCGTCCGAAGCAGCGCGAGGCCGTCACCGGGCATTCGCACATCGGTGATCACGACATCGTACTCGGAAGCTTCGAGGTAGGAGACTGCCGCCTCAGCAGACGGGCATGTCTCAACGAGAATGCCGGGCAAGTGGCGTTGAAGAGTGTCTGGGAGTGCTTGTCGGAGCGCGGGATCATCATCGGCGATCAACACGAGGGGAGTGTGCATGTCGTTCTCCTGAACGATCGGGTTGGTGTGCCGGAGGAGAATATTCGGCTTGGATGTCGTTCGAGGAAAGCCACCTTACGGCCAGGTCTGAGCCAAGGGTATCGTCGAGCTTGTGAATCTCGTGTAGATGAAACAACGGTAGGCCCGATGTGCTGCCAAAACATGACACAGAATCGGGCACAGCGCGTACAGTGTCACGCGCAGTTGCGAACAGACCTTGCCTCCCACCCTCGATGTTGGTGGCGAAGGGAGGGAACGGACCTCAATCGCTGGTCGCGGTTTGCAAGCCGACATCACGATTCGTGAGCAGCGGAGGACCAATGAGCATTCGGGCCGCCAACGCCTTCTCCCATTGCACCTGTATCTCTTCCTCCAAGCCATGGCGTGTCTCTTCGTCGTAGCGGGCGTTCAGAGCGGTGGCCTTGTGCTGAGCGAAGGTAAATGTTTCTGCCAAGTCGGCCCCGGCTGCAAGCGCGTCGTTCGCTTCGTCGGCGATCAGACAACTGATCGTCCAATGGAGTTGTTCATGACGGAGCAGTTGATCGGCGTCCTGCGCGAACGTTGGCCGTTGAAGCAGCCCGGGCCGGATCCATGATAAGGATGGCTCGAAGAGGGCGATGAGATGGGGGTGGGGACTCTGGACAATGGCGAAGCGGATGGCTGTTTCTGCGGCCCATGGTGCAGCTCGGTCAACACCTTGAAAATCGTTCCACGTTAACGGACGATGAGGCTCACAGGAGAAGGTGTGCGGACGATGAGACGTGCCAGGGCCTAAGGCATGACAGGCAGCCAAACAGCAGACGAGCCCGCATGTCAGGAGCGCCTTCAACGGTGTCACTGGGCCGACTCTCATTGGTACGCGCTGTTATTGTGGCATGAGACGGAGGGAAGAATTGCTAGATCACGCTGAGCGTGCATGTCAGAAAAAATCGGGATGCGCGGCGTGTGCGCGGATGCTCATCAATCGGCGGAGAAGCGTGGCGTGGCAGCCGGAGAGGAATGCCGTTTGACTCTACCCTTGATCATGATCGTCGGCGTCCTCTTCTTTCAAGGGTGCGCTTCTTTACTGGACCAGCAAGCGAGATATTTGCGCACGGCACAGGGTTCGGCGCATGAGGAGGAAGTCCGCTCGCAGCTGGGAAAGCCCGTGTCGGTGACGCGGACGAATACGGGTGACACGGTGTGGGTGTATCAGTTCTGGGACACTGAAAAGGGCGGCAACAATATCTGGACCATCACGGGATATTGGTGTGATGAATACGTGCTCACGTTCGATAAGCAGAAGATTCTCCGTGCGTGGACACACAAATCAGAGAAGCACAGAGACGAGCGCTCCATGGATTACTGCGTCAAGGGCGGCGTGGGCGGCTGAGTCTCGCGATGATCGGCCGGGGATGGTGCGAGATACAGTAAGATCGTTTCCTAGACACCTTGGCGCAGTGCAGGTGTCAACAAGACAACCGTCTAGGCGAGAGAAATTTTGCGCGCGCTGCTTGAACGACTGCACGGTCATGACTACGATGTCGGCATCGCTCTTGACCTCTCTCAGTTCTCCGTAAACTTCGGGCCGGCTGCATAGTTTCAGTGAGGCCGGCAAGGACGGTATGGCGAACAGCGGACGATTCGGCACTGACACAGAAGGCTCTCGTCGTTCCTTTGCTGTGATCACCGGGGCGTCGCGCGGGATCGGGGAGCAGTATGCCTACGCACTGGCTGACCTCAATCACGACGTCCTTCTTGTCGCGCGTGACAAAGTCAATTTGGAACGCGTGGCCAGAGAGATCACCCGCCTCAAGCCTGTCGACGTTATGCTCGAGGTGCTTGATCTCGCCGAGCCCGATGCGGCGGTTCGTCTCTTTGCGGCCGCACGGCGCTATCGCGGTCGGATCGATCTTCTCGTTCACAATGCAGGCATTGGCTATTACGGCTCCTTTGCCGACATGCCGATGGCCGAGGTCCAGCGGATGCTCCGTCTCCATATCAATACAATCGCCGAGAGTACCCGGCTCTTCCTGCCGGACATGGTGGCACGCGGCTCGGGCACCATCATTACTGTTGCGTCGGTGTCGGGACTGTCGGCCAACACTTGGGCAGCGGAATACAGTGCGACGAAGGCGTTTCTGATCGCATTCTTCGAGGCCCTCGCGATGGAAGTCCGAAGCCAGGGCGTCTATGTTCAAGTCTGTTGTCCGGGTCCAACGGATACCGATCACCATGGACCAGCTGACAATCCCGTACGCCGACGTGGGCAAAGCCCCAAACAGGTCGTCCAGAAATCGCTGGCCGCGCTCGCGGATCGTCGAATTCTCATGGCAACGGACTGGAAAAGTTCTCTTCAGCTCATCATCTTCCGCACCATCCCGCAGCGGCTCTGGCAAGTCGTTCAAGCCCTCTATCATGTGTTGAAAAGGGCGTTCTAACCAGAAAAAGGGTCTGGGTGCGCGTGCCACATCGACACGGCCGACAGCAAGCCGGGGCGTCAGGCTGGCCCAAGTCCCGAGTTGCCGCCCAGGTGAAGTACGGTGCTGCGCACGGTCGATGTCACTACCTTCCATTCGCCTGCGGCCTGTTCCCTCTTGCCTCTTCACCGAAGCGACGAATTGGCAATAGAGTCACCAAGCTCATGCCGGTCGATTGCGCCGATAAGGTGTCAGTGCGGTTCGGATAGCACCTGTCCCGCGGCCTGGCTTACAGTGTGACAAAGATCTCCTTACCCCTCGATGTTCGTCCGAACGGTGGTCCTGCCTGAGAAGACTACCGGATATGGAAGCGTGCACGGCCGTGCATTCAATGGCCTACCACATTGAGAAGGATAGAAAGGGGCAGGCCGGTCCAGAGCATGCCGGTTAAGCAAATGAAAGCGACACCGAGCCACGAAGGTCATCATTACGCTTGCTATTCGCAAACAGTCGACTCGTGTTCGTGCTGAACCTGAAAGAACTTCCAGTCATGGAGGAGACTATGCACCGCTATGTTGTTCTCGTCAGCTTGGTTACAGTGCTCGGTGTCGCACCCGGTGTGACGGCCCTCGGGCAGGGTCTAGTGTCCTCTCCCTCGCAGACCGTGCGCGGTGAAGTGCTTCGCTTGGATGGCTCATACGTATATCTGAAAGACTCAACGGGCAAGGAAGTGAAACTCCATATGGACAGGAACACGATGATGACGGACGGGACTGCGTTACAAGCAGGCGATCAGGTGACGGCCGATGTGACGGCAAATGGCCACGCGACGTTCATCATCAAGCAAAGCGGTCCAGCGGGCAATCCCCCGGGGCAGGAGCCATCACGTTGATCGCATACGGATTTCGCGGTGACGCTCCGAGCGTTGTTATGCGTCGCCACGATGGATCATTCGTGCTCAAATGTCAGCCTTTGCCCGTAAGCTGCGGCCGTAAACGTTTCGATGCCCTCACGCAGGCTCAAGGCGGGAAATTCCATTCGCTCGAAATTGTCTTCACCGATCCCGAGGCGGGCCGCTTCCCAGAGATGCCGAACGGCCTGCGGCATGAAGCCGAGGATCCTTGCGCCTACGATATCGGCGGCAAGGGCATCCGTACTGACGATGACGAGACCCGTCTCCACGGTATGGCCTCCCAACGGCCCCGTTCCAATCATGGCGGGATGGCCGACCGTCACGGTCAGATGAATGGGAAAGCGTTTGGCCATCGCGGCGATGAAGGAATGCATGTCCTCGAAGAAGTGATGGCTATGGCGCTGCCGGCTGCGAGGGTGGCCGTAATAATCGGCCGCCGGAAACGACATGGCAATGTTCTTGAGGCCCAACGTGACGGTGGCGGTCTCGTGCAATTTGAGTTGGTTGACCGCAATCAAGGTTTGATAGTCGAGCACTCGCGGATTCACCATGACGGAGGCTTGCCGACCTTGCACCTCCGGATCGCGGGCATACTCCAATTCCACTGAAGTGAACGGAGGTCGATTGTGATCGAAGAAGCGCGCCCCTTCCTGCTGCACGATGTCCATCAGCCCCGCGTACCGGAAAACATCTTCTGTCTCCGCCGCACCTGATCCGCCGGTCACAATGAGTTCGCGCGGGGCGTAGCGCTTGACGCTCCGTAAGACGCCTCGCAGGGTATCGGGCTGTGTGACACCGCTCGTGTCGGTCGGCGACGCCCAGGTCTCATTGGGTTTCACCGCGACGGTCTTGCCCCGAATGAGGGCGTCGAGTTCGAAGTGCCCGAGCGCTTCCTGCACCGCGATCTCGATGGTGTCGTTGTGCGTAATCGCCACGCGTGCAGTTGTCGTCATCAGGATCTCCTCCGTGTATCGAGCATGGCTGCTCGGGTGGAGCTTGTCTGAGCCTCTTAACAATCCAGTTGGGTAGCCGCTATAGGACCGACACCGCTCTTCTCTGTCCCGTTTCGTCTCCAAAGACGGTCAGCGTCGCCGCACGGCCGAACAACCCCGTGATTCTTCGCGGCTGTCTTCAGGGCTCCATAGAGGCGTCGCGGCGGTCAGGCCCGTAGATGAAAACCCTTTTCGTGGACGAATCCTTCCGCTAACATGGATCGCGACAAGGGTGAAGGAGTCGTGGAGAACGGTGTGATTCGACGTGACGAGACGAGCGGAGGAAGGAGAACCAATCACGGCGCGTTCGGGTTCAATGTAGATGTCGTCGGCGTCGTGCCGGCAGCGGGACGCGCTCGACGCATCGCACCGTTGCCGTGCAGCAAGGAACTCTACCCCGTCGGATTTCATGCTGATGGGAGCAACAAGCCGAGGCCGAAAGTGGTGAGCCAGTACCTCCTCGAGAAGTACCGGCTCGCGGGCGTACGACACACGTACATTGTGCTGCGGGAAGGGAAGTGGGATATCGCCCAATACTTTGGTGTCGGCGACTCCGTCGGCCAACATCTCGCCTATCTCGTCATCACGGGATCCGGCGGCCCGCCGGAGACAATCGACCACGCGTACCCATTTCTTGAAAACAAGATCGTCGTGTTTGGATTTCCCGACATGCTCTTCACTCCCGACGACGTCTTCGCCGTGCTACTCGAGCGGTTGGCTGCCCGCTCCACGGACGCGGTCCTGGGCCTCTTTCGGGCACAGAATCCGAGAGCGATGGATATGGTTGATCTAGACCGGGAAGGTCGGGTGCGTTCGCTCGTACTGAAGCCGCTCCGGACGAAGCTCGCCTACGCCTGGGTGTGTGCCGTCTGGACGCCGAGATTCACCGGCTTTCTGCACCGGTTCATTTCTTCTTGGAAAGCAGCAGGTGGAGCCGTGCGCGGCAATAGGAGGATCGATGCCCAGGGAGATGTGCGGATGGGCGCGGTCTTCCAGGCTGCGGTTCGGGAGGGGCTTCGGATCGACGGGGTGCGTTTTCCCTCAGGCCGGTACATCGATATCGGCACACCGAAGGATCTCGCGAAAGCGGTGCGGCTGTATCACGCCGAGCCGCAGTAGCACGGCTTCGCACTCTTCCGATCAACAACAACGAGATCAGGTTCGGGCGCTCGCCAGCCGGGATTGCCGGCTATACGAAATGATCAGGGCTGCGGTGAGCACCAAGATCATACCGAGAGCCACGAGGCTGGTGCTTGGCCCGGCCGTTTCCGTCATCCACCCGAAACTCGCCATACCGGCCATTGCGGAGGCCATCGCACCGGTGCTGAACGTCGTCAGCACCCGACCGATCAGGGGGGCGGGGGTCAATTCTTGGAGCAGCGCCGAGGCAATCGGATTGAAGACCGCGGTGCTCGAGCCGATTACGATCACCAGTGTCACGGCAATGAGGGTCATCTGCAGGACGGTCAGTGTGCAGATGGCAATTCCGCCGATTGCCATGGCATTGCCGATCGTCTTGAGCCGGTCATCGATACCGCGAGGCGGCGTCGCAGCCAGCCACACGGAGGTCAGCAGCATGCCGATCCCGAGCGCCGACCACAGCCATCCGAGTTGGACGGGACCGACCTGCAAGTGCTCTTTGGTGTAGACCGGCAGCAGGAAAATAAAAGCACTGACGCCCAAGTGATAGAGCGCCGAAATGACGACCAGGACGAGCAACGTCCGGTGCTCCAAGAAAATGAACCGAAACCCTGCCATGATATCTTCGACCAGATTCGTCTGAGCGACCGACCCGGCCTCGCTCTGTGTGCAACGCGCCTTGATTCCCATCAGGCACACCGCGGAGACAAAGAAGGTCGCCGCGTCGACGTACAGCACATTTTGGGCGCCGATGAGCGCAATGCCAAGACCGCCGAGGGCCGGTCCGACAATGAAGCCGATATTATTTGTGGCTTGCAGCAGCGCATTGGCGGGTAGCAAGTGCTCGCGGTTCACCAGCATGGGTGTCGTGGCGATCAGCGCCGGGCCGAAGATCGTGGAGACGACGGAAATGACGAAGACCAACACATAGAGTCGTTCGAGCGTGAGCGCGTCAGACGCAAACAGGATCGGAATCAGAGCCACCAGGAAGGTCCGCGCGAGATCGATGGCGATCATCAGCGTCTTCTTGGGGAGCCGGTCGAGGTAGACGCCGAAGACCGGACCGAGCACCAGCGGCGGAATGGTCTGCAGAAGGCCGATGAGCGTCATCTTGACCGGCGAGCCGGTCAGTTCATACACGAACCACAGAAGTGCGACCTTGTTCAGGGCGTCGCCCATCTGGGAGGTGACCTGTCCCCACCATAGGAGACCGAAATCTCGCCGTCTTAGCAGGTGCAGCAGTTGTAATCCCCGGAGCGTCGTGCCCGCGTCCACGTGTTCGGCCACTTCATCCTCCTGTTACTGGCGCCCTTCATCCATACAAGTTCCAGGCCTCTTAGCACGCGGTGCGTATGACATTCGATGCATTGAATATCAGGCACTTCCCGACAGACATCCGGCAGGTGGATGGACGGCATGTCCTCTCTGCGCGCGCCGTCATTCACCGCGGCGTCAGGTTTTTTCAATTACACCCCAAAACGCCAGTTAATTGACGCACTTTCCATTGGAGACCTCTTGTCCTCGGTGTGGAGCAAAATGTCGGACGGGGACCGATGTTCGGCGCGATACTTCCCCGGCCCGCAGGGGAGAACGAACGCGGACGGCTCAAGATCCGGCCGTCCCGTTGCCGATATGAGTCTGTCCGCTTTGTCTTCATCACGCTCTTGGAGGACCATGGACCAGACGGAACTGATACAAGACCTCGATCGGTTGGTTCGAAACATGCAGCAAGCGCTCCACACACTGAATGAAGCGAAAGAGCCGCTGAACGCGACCGCAGCCCAAGTGTCGTTGACGAAGGAGCACTTGAACGACCTGCGCCGCATGACGGAGGACGGCACGAATTCGGTCTTGACCACGGTGGAATCGCTTCAAGCAACCGAGCAAGCGATCCAGAAGCAGATCAGGAGTTGGTCAGGCGCGCCGGAGCAACAGGCGGAGATTCAACGCTTGTTTGCCGAGAACGACCAACGCTTTTTGGAGGCGTTCACGGCCCTGTCATTCCAGGATCTCGTGGCGCAGCGGCTGCTCAAGGTCCTATCGGTGCTCAACGACTTTGAGCAAAAACTCCTTCAACTCATCGGTCTGTTTGGACTGGACCGGCAAGAAGGGTTGAGTGCCGCGCTGGACAACAGTACGGCAGGCCGTCTGCTGAAGCAGATGGATGCGAGCAAGAAGACGGCCTTGGAGCAAGCCGCCGTCAACGACATGCTCGCCGAGTATCGGTTTTCAAGTGAGACCGGCCTGTAAGGACGATGAGCGGTGATCGGCTCAGGTCGGTGTCCCGATAAGCGTCGTGGCCGTCGCGTCCGTGATGCGAATCGGGATCAGATCGCCGGGTCGTACCGCTCGCGCCTCTTTTTGCCACACGACCGTAATGCCGCCGTCGGTGCGCCCCATCCATTGAGACGCGGATTTCTTCGCGTCGCCTTCGACGAGCACGGGGAAGGTCCGACCGACCACGTCCCGGTTCTTCTGAAGCGAGATCCGCTTTTGTAGCTCGACCAGACGGCTCACCCGTTCTGACTTGACCGTCTCGGGCACGTCGTCAGGATACTTCCTCGCGGCGATCGTGTGCTTGCGCTCCGAATATTTGAAGATGAACGCCGAGTGATAACTCACTTCTTCCACGAGCCGGTACGTATCGAGGAACTCCTCTTCGGTTTCGCTCGAGAACCCGCAAATGATATCGGTCGACAGGACGATCTCCGATGAGCGCCGTCGGATCGCCTCGACGAGGTCCAGGTATTCTTTGCGCGTGTACGTCCGGTTCATCAACTCCAAAATGCGGTCATTGCCAGACTGCGCGGGGAGGTGGATCTGTTTGCAAATTTTCGGGTGGCCGGCAATGGCGTCCAGCAGGGCAGGTGGAAAATCTTTGGGATGCGGGGAGGTGAACCGCACGCGCTCGATGCCAGGGACGTCGGCGACGGCGAGCATCAGTTTCGCAAAATCCCAGCCGTCGTATCGATAGGAATTGACGTTCTGGCCCAAGAGCGTCACCTGTTTGTACCCCAGGCCGACGAGCTGTTCGGCCTCTCTGAGAATGCCCCGTGGATCGCGCGCGCGCTCCCGACCTCGCGTGTACGGCACGACGCAGAACGTGCAGAAGTTGTCACACCCGCGCATCACGGCGATCCAGGCGTTCACGCCTTCGCTACGCTCCGGCAAAATGTCCTCGTACGTCTCGTACTCCGAGAGGTCCACTGCGACGCCCGTCCGCGTCCGTCCACGTTCCTGGTCTTCGATCGCGCGTGAAAGCAGCTCAGGAAGCTGACGGTAGCCGTCGGGACCGACCAGAACGTCGACGACGGAGCGGCTCTCCAAAAGCTCCTCCTTCAGGTTCTGCGCCATGCATCCGAGGATCCCGACGACCAGGCTCCGCTGCTTCTTCATCGACGTCAACTCGGCAAGATGCCCATACACCTTGTTGTGCGCGTTCTCGCGAATGGCGCATGTGTTCATCAGGACGACATCGGCGCGCTCTTTGTCCTCGGTGAAAGAAAAACCCTTCGTCGTTAGCAGCGTGCGCACCAGCTCGGTGTCATATTCATTCATCTGACAGCCAAACGTTTCGATGTGCACGCGATAGCCGTCCTGTCGACGCTCCTCGTCTTGCCTCTTGGGGGATGTCGGCCGGGCCGTTCGCCGCGGCTTCTCGATGGAAATCAGCTCCATGTCGCTCATGAGACCAATTGCCCGATGGCTAGGCCGTCCATCACACCCGTAATCAAGACGCGGCGCGTGTGATTCGCGAGCCGCGTATCCGATCGGACCGCGACGCGCACATAATTTCCGGTCCAGCCCGTCCACAGTCCCGATGGATCCTGCTCCTCGAACAGCACCGTGACGATCTGCCCGACGCCACGCTGGTAGAACGCGAGGCGCTTCGCGCGCGATCGTGCTGCCAACAGGCGGCTGCGCTGAGCGATCGTCGACGAAGGAACGCGGTCGTGCAGCCGTGTGGCCGCCGTGCCGGGACGCGGGGAGAAACTGAAGACGTGAAAGTAGGCAAACGGCAACTCGGTGGCCAATGCCAGCGTGTTGGCAAATTCTTCATCGCCTTCGCCGGGGAATCCCACCATCAGGTCGGTTCCGAGCCCGATGTCCGGGATGCCACGGACGATGCGCTCGATCAGGACGCGATATTCTTGTGTGTCGTACCGGCGGTTCATCGCCGCCAGAATACGGTTGTCGCCGCTCTGCAATGGAATGTGAAGGTAGCGGCAGAGCTTTGGTGAGACCGCCATATACGCCAGCAGGTCGTCGTCGATTGTGGTGGGCTCGATCGAGGAGATGCGAATTCGTTCGATCCCGGCAATCGCCTCGAGACGGCGAATCAGCTGCGTCAGGCGCACACCGTGCGACTCATAGCGTCCGATGTTCACGCCGGTCAGGATCAATTCTCGATGGCCGTGTGCCGCGAGCGCCTCGGCCTCGCGCATGACATCTTGCAGCGCCCGGCTCCGCTCGTGTCCGCGGGCAAACGGAATGATGCAGAACGAGCACATGACGTTGCAGCCGTCCTGAATCTTCACGTTGGCCCGCGTCGAGGCATAGCGACCCACGCCGTCGATCGCAAACTCCTCACGCTCGATGCTTCGCGTATGAAGCAACTCAGGGCTGGACCGCTTCTTGAGCAGTTCGGGAATAGGAAGGTAATCGGGCAGCGACGCCTTGTATTGCGTGCCGACAATCAAATCGATGCCCGGGATATTGGAGAGGCTGCGCCCACCGGTTTGCGCATAGCAGCCGGCCACGGCGACGAACGCGTTCGGCGAGTGGCGGAGCGCGCGCCGCACCTCGTAGCGGCACTCACGCTCGGCGTTCTCCGTCACCGAACACGTATTGAGGACGAACAGGTCCGTCGGCTGACCGTGCTCGACGAGTTCATAGCCTTGCCGCTGAAGCTGATCCGCGAGATGCGCGGTTTCGGCCTGATTCAATCGGCAACCGATGGTATGCAGCGAGGCGCGCATGGCGGCCATTATAGGAAACCGTGCGCTGGGCTCGCAACACAGCGAGTCGCCGGGACCCGATTGACAGGATAAAAGGCTGTCGATATGATCCAATTTAACCAACCGTTTCCCGGGGTGCGGAATGACACGATTCTCGTTCCTGCTCTTGGTGATAGCCCTCGGCCTCGTCGCTCCCGATGTCAGCGTGTCCCGCGAATCCCTGCCGCTTGAACCTGATGAAAACAGCCGTGTCGATGAGCAATACGATCACGAGGCCCGGATGTTTTTCATGCTGTATTCGCTCAAAGGCGACGGGGTGGTGGATTACGTCACGGCCCGCATGGTGCAAGATTATTCGCGCAGCGTCTACGGCAACCCCGTCTACTACACCGAGCGCTATCCATTGTTCTACTGGTGGAACCATACCATGTGGAACGATCCCGAGATGGACGGCGTGAACGGCAACGAGTTGGTGTATCAAGAAGACATCGAGTTCGACGTGACGCGATTCAAGCCGTGCATCTTTAACGGTCAACACTGTTGATCGTCCCACGTCCCCCCGCCGGTCGCGCTCCATTCCATCTCATCACGTTCGTGTCTTTACGAGCCGGACCTTCCCTCGCCGGCTGCCTAGCCCCTGAGGGCCGGTGCCCCTGACGGAATCGCTCAGAGCCCTCGGCAACCGCCGAATCGCGGTGATGCTCCCGCTCGGTTTCGCCTCCGGTCTCCCGCTCGCGCTCACCGCCGGGACGCTCCAAGCCTGGCTCACGGTCGCTGAAGTGGATTTGAAGACCATCGGCCTCTTTACCCTCGTCGGCCTGCCGTACACACTCAAGTTTCTCTGGGCGCCGTTGATGGATCGGTTCGTCCCACCCTGGTTGGGACGTCGCCGCGGCTGGATGCTCGCCACGCAGGTCGCTCTTTTCCTCGGGATTGCGGCGATGGCGTCGCTCGATCCCCGTCAGGCGCCGATGGTGCTGGCCGCCTTGGCGATCATCGTGGCCGCGATGTCGGCCTCACAGGACATCGTGTTCGATGCGTACCGCACGGACGTGCTCAAGCCCGCCGAGCGGGGGTTCGGCGCGGGTGTCTCGGTGACCGGCTACCGGATCGCCATGCTGGTCTCCGGCGCGGGCGCCTTGATCGTGTCGACGTATCTCGGTTGGCAGCAGACGTACTGGCTCGTCGGATCATTGATGCTGATCGGTGTAGGCGCCACGCTGCTGAGCCCCGAGCCGGATGCCCCGCTGAACGCCCCGCGCACGCTTTCTGACGCACTGTGGGGACCGATCCGGGAATTTTTCTCCCGCTCGCCGGCCGTCGTGCTTTTGCTGCTCATCGTGCTCTACAAGCTCGGCGATGCCTTCGCCGGGTCGCTCACGACGGCGTTCTTGATTCGGGCGATGGGGTTCGATGCCGCGGAGGTCGGGCTGGTCAATAAAGGCATGGGCATGGGCGCCACGATCGTCGGCGCGTTGATCGGAGGCGCGCTGATGGCGCAACTCGGCCTGTTTCGGTCGCTGTTGATGTTCGGAGTGCTGCAGGCCTTCTCGAACTTGTCCTTCATGGTCTTGGCCTGGTTCGGCAAGAGCTATCCGCTCATGATCGGCGCCGTGGCGTTTGAAAACCTCTCCGGCGGGATGGGCACCGCCGCGTTCGTCGCGCTGATGATGTCGCTGTGCGATCACCGGTACACGGCCACGCAGTACGCGCTGCTGTCCGCGATGGCGTCGATCGGCCGCGTCTTCGTCGGGCCGCCGTCCGGGTACGTGGTTGAGGCAGTGGGCTGGGTGGCGTTCTTCTTCATCACGTTCCTGGCCGCGCTGCCGGGGTTGGGTCTGCTGTGGTTCCTCCGCGATCAGGTGGACAGTCCGAGAACGAACGAAACGACCGAGCGAGGTCGACTCCAAGGAGAGCCCGCGTAGCGGCAGGATGTTCAAACAGCGTGTCTTTTACACCCGCCTGCCTCAAGCACGCCAAGGCGCGCTTCTTCCCTGCAAGGGCGCAGCGAGGCGCACGGCGTCACGGATAAGTGGCGCCACGTTTGTGCGCGCCGGCGAGATGGTGAGCCGGCCGTGTCTTGAGCCGAGGCGTACTGGTGCGTACGTTGAGGCATTGAGCGATGCGAGGTGCGCGAGGCGACGAATAAGTCGCCTCAAGCCTGCGCGCGGGCGCGAGATGGTGAGCGCCCCGTGTCTCGGAAGCTGGCGGGCTTGTTCCACATCCTGCTACTTCAGCCGCCGTTGCATCGCCAGCACGAACGCCATGAGCGTCGGGAGCGGGGCGAACAGGAACGGGACGATCCAGAGGGCGAGATTTTTCCCGCGGACCCGCGCTTGATCGAACATCCATACCGCGATCCAGATCATCAGTCCGACGTAATTGAGGAGAATCCAGCGCGTGGTGTGTATTTTCAATCCGCTGGCCTCGGTCGTGGGCGCAGCCAAGAAGAAGCTGCCGAGCAAGACGGTAAAGCCGACCAGCAATCCGATCACCAGCTTTTTACTCCAGACGTACATAACACCTCCTTTGATTTTGATATGGAATAAAATCTGAGCGACGCGGAAGATAGGCTGGCGGTTTGGCGCTTGTCAACGAAAGAGACGAAGCGACGATGAGCACGCGCGCGCTCCTCATTCTCGTGCTGATCCTCATGGTGCTGGTCGCGCTTGCCGCCACGAATCCCAGCACCGCCTCGTATAGCGCCTTCCTCGAAATCGCCTTCGAACGGGCGCTCGAACGGATGCACGAACCGGAGGCACGAGACCGAAAAATCATGCAGGAGCTGCTCGCGTCGCAAGGCAAGAAAATCCTCCCGACGCTGATCAGGTCGCACACCGTGCGGCACAATTATGGCCTCTTCAGCTTGTTCGAAACACGGGTCTTGCAAGTCGATGTGACGGTCGTCGGTGTCGCCGGTCAGTTCATCCCCCTCGACGATGAAGCAGAGCTGAGAAAGAAGCTCGGCCAGCTTGCGCTCTAGACCGGAAAATGTGCCAACTCCCTAAGGTGAACCTGTTGATAACTTCGCTGAAACTACGCCACTCGCCGCCTCAGATGCGGTGATTTCACTATCCACAGCCTTTCCCTCGTTATCCCCAGCAAACCACAAGATTTTGTGTTGACAAGGAGTCATCTTCTCCATATATTGCGCTTCACCTGGTCGCATCCACGGTTTCAACCTCTGGGTTCGACGGCGTACAGGTGCTGACACGTTCCTTATCTCCTTACAACCGTTTGCATATACAGCACAGCGTGTTTTCTCGACTCGGGCAGTTGACGCGCCGGAGGCGGCACGGTTTCCGGCGTGCAAGGTGGCATGTCATCTCATTCACTTACTTGAGGGAGGAATGTCGTGAGGATTGAACGCCGGTTCACGCGGAAAGGTCAGAGTCCTTATGAAGGGATCACGTTCGTGAAGCGGTCCTCGGAGATTAAAAATCCGGACGGCTCGACCGTCTTCAAGCTCGACAACATTGATGTGCCGGAACAGTGGTCCCAGCTTGCCATCGACATTCTGGCCCAAAAATATTTTCGAAAAGCCGGCATCCCTCAGACCGGGCCCGACGGGACACCACTCACGACCGCTGACGGCAAGCCCGTGCTCGGCGGCGAGCGCGATGCGCGTCAAGTCTTCCATCGCTTGGCGGGGTGCTGGACCCACTGGGGGAGGACGCACGGGTACTTCAATACCGAGGAGGACGCCCAGGCGTTTTACGACGAGCTGTGCCACATGCTCGCCCGCCAGATGGCGGCGCCGAACTCACCGCAGTGGTTCAATACGGGCCTGCACTTCGCCTACCACCTCTCGGGCCCGGCGCAAGGCCACTACTACGTCGATCCGAATACGCACGAGATGGTGAAAGCGACGAACGCCTTCGAGCACCCGCAACCCCACGCGTGTTTCATTCAGGCCGTCGACGACGACCTCGTGAACGAGGGCGGCATCATGGATCTGTGGACCCGGGAGGCGCGTTTGTTCAAGTACGGCTCCGGCACCGGCACGAATTTCTCGAAGCTGCGCGGCGAGCATGAGCCGCTCTCGGGCGGCGGGAAGTCATCGGGCTTGATGTCATTCTTGCGGATCGGGGATCGCGCGGCCGGCGCCATCAAATCGGGTGGGACGACGCGGCGCGCGGCGAAAATGGTCTGTCTCGATCTCGATCATCCCGACATCGAAGAGTTCATCGAGTGGAAGGTGATCGAGGAGCAGAAGGTGGCCGCGATGGTCACCGGCTCGAAGATGTGCGGGCAGCGGCTCAACGCGATTCTGAAGGCGTGCCACGTGCCGGACGGGAACGGGAACACCAAGCTCGACCTCGATCCGCAGAGCAATCCGGCGCTCAAGAAAGCGATCCGGGAGGCGAGGCAGTCGGCCGTGCCCGAAGCGTACATCCAACGCATGTTTTCGTATGCGCGCGAAGGCTTCACCCATTTCGTCTTCCATGAATACGACACGAATTGGGACGGCAAGGCGTATCAGACCGTGTCGGGCCAAAACTCTAACAACAGCGTGCGGATTCCCAACGCGTTCTTTGAGGCATTGGAGAAGGACGGCGACTGGCCGTTGACGCGCCGCGTGGACGGCAAGGTCGTCAAAACGGTCAAGGCGCGCGAGCTGTGGGACAAGATCGCCTGGGCGGCGTGGATTTGCGCCGATCCGGGCACGCAGTATGACACGACGATCAATGAGTGGCACACGTGTCCGGAGGACGGCCGCATCAACGCGTCGAATCCCTGCGTCACGGGCGAGACGCTGATCGCGACGGCACACGGCTGGCAGCGCATCGACGAGTTGGTCGGCAAAACGGCTCGCGTGATCGGCGCCGACGGCCAGCCGCATCTCGTCACGAAGATATTTCCGACCGGCCGCAAACAGGTGTTCGTGCTCACCACGCAAGCCGGGTACCGGCTTCGTCTGACCGCCGATCACAAGGTGCTGACGGTGGACCGCGGTGACGTGCCGGCCGAGCAGCTCACGACTGAGGATCACGTCTATCTGGAAGGCGCACGCTTCGGCCGTGCTGCAATTCCGGCGCAGGCCGCGCTCGCCATCGGCATCGCGATGGGTGACCGCTGCTTTACGCGCACGATCCATCGAGAAGGTCAGGACGACATCGTGATGCTCGTCATGCCGGTGAAGGAAGCGAACGTGCTGTCGTTGGTGGCCGAAGCGGTGAACGCCGAGCGCGGCGCCTTGATGGCGGTGGGCGCGGGCGGCTCCGTCGCAGTGAGCGAGGGCCATCGCGTGACGCGCGGCGTAACGACGGCGCGCTTGTCGATCGAGGCGCGGCCGGTCATCGACCTGTTCCATCGGCTGATGGTGTTCGACGAAGGGTTGGAGCACAAGCGCTTCGCATCGATCGTCTATGAACTCGACCGACCGACCATGGCCGCGCTGCTGCGCGGGCTTTTCACCGCCGACGGCAAGGTCGTCAATGACGAGATCGTGCTCACCTCCTGCTCGCGCGAGCTGCTGCACCAGGTGCAGCTCCTGCTTCTCTCGTTCGGGATCAAGAGCAGCCTGATCAAGGATCGGCACGGTGAAGGCTCGATCCTCATCGAAGAAGGCGTCGCGCAGGCCGTCTCAACAGATGACATCTATACGTTGCGGATCGGCCGCACCTCCCGCGTCCGCTTCGAACGCGAAATCGGCTTCCATGCGGACAGCCACCAGGCGGCCGACCTCGCGCAGCTTAATGCGGAGATCGGCTGTCAGCAGGACGACCTCACGGATACAGTCGCCTCGATCGAAGCCGACGGCGAAGAGGCCGTGTACGACCTGACGGAGCATGTGACGCATCACTTCGTCGCCGGCGGCCTCGTCGTCCACAACTGCTCGGAATACATGTTTCTGGATGATACCGCGTGCAACCTCGCCTCGCTCAATCTCGGGCAGTTCTATACGCCGGACGGGCAATTTGCACTGGAAGACTTCCGGCATGCGGTTCGGCTGTGGACGATCGTGCTCGAGATCAGCGTGCTCATGGCTTCGTTCCCCAGCCGCGCGATCGCGCAGAAGAGCTTTATCTTCCGCACGCTCGGCCTTGGTTATGCGAATCTCGGCACGATCTTGATGCGCCTCGGCATTCCATACGATTCACCGAAGGCGTTAGCGATCTGTGGCGCGCTGACGGCGATCATGACCGGGGAGTCGTACGCGACGTCAGCCGAAATGTCGGCCGAGCTCGGACCGTTCGAAGGGTATCTCCGGAATCGCGATCACATGCTGCGAGTCATCCGCAATCACCGACGAGCAGCCTACAACTCTGCGGCGAATGAATATGAAGGCCTTACGATCAAGCCCAAAGGCATTCAAGCCGAGCATTGCCCGCCTGACCTGCTGCTGGCGGCCCGGCGCGCGTGGGACCGCGCGCTCGAACTGGGGATGGCCTACGGCTACCGGAACGCGCAGGTGACGGTCATCGCGCCGACCGGCACGATCGGGCTCGTGATGGATTGCGACACCACCGGCATCGAGCCGGACTTCGCGCTGGTGAAGTTTAAGAAGCTCGCCGGCGGCGGCTACTTCAAGATCATCAATCAAAGCCTGCCGCCGGCGCTCCGGACCTTGGGCTATACCGAGAGCCAGATTCACGACATCGTGCTCTACTGCACGGGGCGCCGGACGCTGAAAGGCGCGCCGTTCATTAATCACGAAAGTTTGCAGGCGAAAGGGTTTGATGCGGCGGCGTTGGAGCGGCTGGAAGCGGCGCTCGGGCAGGCGTTCGAGGTGCCGTTCGCGTTCAACAAGTGGACGCTCGGGGAGGAGTTCTGCCGCGAGAAGCTCGGGTTTACCGACGTGCAGTTAAATGATCCGACGTTCAGTGTGCTGAAGGCCCTCGGGTTCACGCAAGAAGAAATCGTTGCCGCCAACGATTACTGCTGCGGGACCATGACGGTGGAAGGCGCGCCGCATCTGAAGGCCGAGCATCTGCCCGTGTTCGATTGCGCGAACCGCTGCGGCCGGACGGGTAAACGGTTCATCCCGGTCGACGCGCACATCCATATGATGGCGGCGGCCCAGCCGTTCATCAGCGGCGCGATCAGTAAGACCATCAACATGCCGGCCGATGCAACCGTGGAAGACGTGAAGGCCGCCTATCTCTTGTCGTGGCACAGCATGGTGAAGGCGGTCGCGCTGTATCGTGACGGCTCGAAGCTCAGCCAACCGCTCAATGCGGCCAGCGACACCGGCGAGCTGGTGGAGGCGATTGAAAATCATGACGTCGCGCAGGCGGCCGAGAAGATCACCGAGCGGATCATGGTGCGCTACCTCGGCAAGCGGCGATCGCTTCCCACGCGGCGGGCCGGGTACACGCAGAAGGCGATTATCGGGGGACACAAGATTTACATCCGCACCGGGGAATATTCCGACGGCACGCTCGGCGAAATCTTCCTCGACATGCACAAGGAGGGTGCGGCGTTCCGGAGCTTGATGAACTGCTTCGCGATCGCCATCTCCCTCGGCTTGCAGCACGGGGTGCCGTTGGAAGAATTCGTCGATGCCTTCGTGTTTACGCGCTTCGAGCCGAACGGGCCTGTAAAGATGAATGATCGGATCAAGATGTCCACGTCGATCATCGACTACATCTTTCGGGAATTGGCGATCACCTATCTCGGCCGGCACGACCTGGCGCAGGTACAGGAAGAAGACCTGCGGATGGATTCGGTCAAGAAGGACGATCAGGACCCCGAGTGCATCGACAGCGAGCCGGCCGATCCGCAAGCCCTCGCCACGCAGTCGATCAGCACCGAGCTGTTTCCCGCCCGCCGGTCCCACGGCCTGAAGAACGGCAACGGCAGCGTCCACAAGGTCGAGGTCAAGCGCGAGACGCTGACGTATACGGCGACGGCGATCCAGGCCGCGCGGCTCAAAGGGTACGAAGGCGATCCCTGCACCGAGTGCAAGCAGTTCACCCTCGTCAGAAACGGCACGTGCCTGAAATGCGAGACGTGTGGCGCAACGAGCGGGTGCTCGTAAACAGTACGACGGCAACGAGACGTAGAAAGCCGGCGAGAACTTTCATACAGAGAGACGCCATGCTGAAGACCGCTACGGTGATTCTCGACCACGTCCAGACGATGCGGCAGATCGGGAAGCAACCGATTCACGATCTCGTCGTGCGGTCGGTCCCGCGTCTCTGGCAGCCTCATCTCAAGTGCAGCATCGCGATCAATCCAGGTTCGGAGCAGAACATGTGGGCCGGCAGGCCGGACGTCTATCCCGATGTCATCGGATGGATATGGCGAAACGGCCGAAGGGAATTGCTCTGGATCGCGGCCGTCGAAACGGAAGACACGATCACGCTCGCCAAGGCACGATCACAATGGAAACGGTACGCCGCCCTCGGCGTACCGTTCTACCTCATCGTCCCTCTCGGCTTCCGCGACCTCACCGCGATGGTAGCGGCGCGAGAGGGGGTGAAGGTGAATCGGATATACAAATATTCGCTCTGTGAAGGAAGAATATTGTTAGTTTGATGTGGACGACTCTCTCATCATCATCATGTTAAATAGGATAATTATGTTTATTCTCCTCACAATGAATCGTCACCACCATTCCAGGTTCGGACGAGTTTGTTTCACTTTCTAATTATCTGACTTTACAGGCCTTCAATAGGACAGGTTTAGCCGTACTCCGCCGAGCTTGAAAAATGTACAGGGTAATGTCTTTTCTTGAATCTCAAATGCTGTGGGGGTTCATAAGCTTGGTACTGGCTCCCATTGCATTTAGCGATAATTTAATTGCTTCGTGGATATGTCTAGTGTTGGCCTGGGGAGTTGGCGTTGTTGGTGTTTATCGGGTAACTCTTCACCGCCCTCACCGGTTGATTTATACGGCAGTTGGTGCAGTTGTAATCGGCGCGGCATTGCACTTTGTGGCTGGATGGTTTGATGTCCCAAAAGCTACGACACAAACATCAGCGGCAAATCAACGTCCCGATGTTCTTCTCTTAGCAATCGATGATCAGTTACGCCTCCACAATAGAGGAATTTCTGATTTGTATTTGTGGGGAAATAAGGTTGACGGCAGCGTTTCGATAGAATCAGTGGCTCGCGGAATTCCGGTGGGCGCGTACTATTACTTTTTAACGGACAGACTGAAAGCGTTCATGCTTAAGGAGCTCGGAAACGATGGGGAAAAACTGATTCCGTTTTCAATCTACTTAGCGGACGCGCAAGGAAAACGATACACAGCTGAGTTCTTTCTTCTCGTAAAGATGCAGCGAGGACAAATGGAGATCCACACACAACAATTGGGAGTGAAGAATGAGGGATGGGTCGGGGACGTTGTCCTCCGTGCCTCGAGATAAGCGCGATGCGGCGGGTCGCTCGATCCTCCTTTTATACGACAGAAGATTCCCGGAATATAGACCATTTCTCAGCCGAGATATTGCTCGTCGCTGACCTTTTCTATCCACTCTACCACCTTGCCGTGGACCTGTTCCTGAATAGCGATGTGAGTCATACTCCTCGGTGTCGTGGCGCCGTACCAGTGCTTCTCACGTGGCGGACACCAGAGGACATCATCCAGCCGAATTTCATGTGTGAGGCTGCCCTCGCTTTGTACCCACCCACAGCCTGCCGTGGTGATTAACCGAGTAGCGAGTGAGGGGCTGTCTCGGTTAACCCATCTGACCTGTTTCCGTTGTGTAACGTAAGTAGAGCGCTCAGGGCCGACGACTACATGCGGCGGTCGCGCCGCTGATAGCACTTCTCCGCAATCTCGATTATCAGCAACACGCATACGATCGAACCGGAATTCGGTTTACTTCACCAAAGACCAATGTGCGAGCAGAAAGGCTGGCTGCTGAAGGCCCACCGTAGTCTCTCCGTCGTGGCGGCTCTCGTCGTCCTCTTTGTATGCGGTGAACGAGGCGACGCTCAAGACGACACATTTCAGGCCGGATTGTCCCTCTTCGAGCAGCACTATCGGTCTCTTCTTCAATCTGGGACGCTGAAGGAAGGAAACGAACCGCGGCTGCTCCATCACGACCGGCGAACCAAGGACGTCGTTGTCCTGATCCATGGGATTGCTGATTCTCCGCACTACATGCTCGCCGTCGGCCAGTATTTCCACCGGGCCGGCGCCACAGTGGTCTTACCGCTGTTGCCGGGCCACGGGCTGAAAGAACCAGGCAACGCCTTTCAAAATCAACAGTTGGCCGATGCCTGGGCCCGAGAGGTCGATAAGGCGGTGGAGGTGGCCGCCTTGCTCGGTGACCGTGTGTCGATCGGCGGTCTCTCAACCGGCGCCACGCTCAGTCTCTATACTATAAGGCCATGAAGGATCCTGGCAGCATTCGCGGCGCCTTGTTTCTGTTTTCCGCCTCCTTGGCGCTCGAGCCAAAGGCAGAGGCGCTGGTCCGAACACGACTCGTGGGCAATAAGATCACCTCATGGCTGGACGAAGCTGAACTGGCCAGGCTCGGCTGCCGCGAGTATCCGGGAATCGGCCCCGATCCGTACAGCTATCCGATCTTTCCCAAATCGGGGGCGGCGCAACTCGGGACAATTTTAAATGAGCTCGATCGACTCCCGAAGGAAGGTCTCGAGATCCCGATGTGGGTCGCGCATGCGCAGCATGATGACGTGGTGAAGTTGGAGGGCGTGCTGCGGTTGTTTCAGCAAGGACGAGGGAATCGAGAGCTGCTCGTGGTGGCGAGTCCAGAAGTGGGACATTTCAATCTCGTGTTCGAGGACGACGTTCGTCCGGATCCCGACGCCCCGATTCCCGCATGCGTCAGCGGTGCGGAGTCCGCCATGCTTGTCCGAAATCCGATGTTTGCCGGCATGATGACGAGCGCGCTCCACTTCTTTCTGACCACGCTTCCTTAGCGGGGCCGCTCGTGGACAGTCGGGTGTAGGTCTACTTCTACGAAAGGCACGATGATGATCCATCTACGTCGACTTGTGGTGGGGATTGTGTCGCTAATGTGTCTGTGCATGACCGTCGTGTTCGCGGCCGATCATAACGATCCGAACGCAGTGAACTCCATATTTAGTGACATCGAAGTCAGTGCGGCGGATTTGTATGACATGTTTGGCTGGCCCGGCGATGACACCGTGGGAGGGGAGCGGGTCGTCATCGCCCTGACCTTTGCCTCTGTGCCCCGGACCGGCGTCTTTGATTCCGATGTGCTGTACCGGATCAATGTTCGTCCGGCGCCACGGCCGGGACCCAGTCATGAAGGGGAAGGCTCCTTACAGACGATCCTCGATTACGCGGACGGGATTAAAGAGAAATATTTCAAGCACGGCGCGTCCGAAGTGAAGGTGGCCTTCAATAAGCAGAATGAGGCGCGACTCGAGTTCAGCGGGTTTGCCGGGTCCGACTTTGCAGAAGTCGTCAAGACGAACACCGTGGCGACCATCCGCTCGCCGCAGGGACACGCGATCAAGGTATTTATCGGGGGACGGGACGACGCCTTCTTTAACGACTTGCCGGGCTTCTTTCGCTCAATCAATTACGCACCGCAGTTTTATCATGTGCCCCATACGATGACCGATACGCGGGAATTGCCGATTCCAAAGACGCTCTTGGAGTTGGAAGGCAACACGCTGTTTAATTTTAATCCGCAAAATCCCAAGCACGGCTATGGCGTGAAGATGGATCTGCCTGCCGGCCCGTTAGGCTGGCAAGGGAATCGGTTTCTGCGGGATGCGGACGGGAATTTTCGGTTCGTCTATAGCGGCCGTGACGCGCAGGCCGGCAAGAACGTCAACGCGATTGTGTTGGAAGTCCCCATGGAGTTTCTGACGAAGGTTCCCACCAAGGACAGGATTATCAACGTGTGGGGGGAGAGTTGGGTCTTAAAGGCCGCTAGAAAGGTAGAAACGATACCCGACCGTCGGTTCCGCTCGTTCATCGGTACGGTCGTGGAGCATGTGGGCCTCGTTCTCTCTTCCGTGCTTCCGGTGGGATGTGCGCCTCAGAAAGGCGCGGCGGGGGATTCGAAGTCCGGCTTTGCCATGAACCTCGACGACTATAAACATGTCGACACGTCCGGTGTGCCGTTTCTGGACGCCGCG
This sequence comes from Nitrospira sp. Vd2, assembly GCF_979581665.1. Taxonomy (NCBI): domain Bacteria; kingdom Pseudomonadati; phylum Nitrospirota; class Nitrospiria; order Nitrospirales; family Nitrospiraceae; genus Nitrospira; species Nitrospira sp. Vd2. Next base: position 88,514 of record NZ_CEFZSK010000022.1, read on the forward strand.
TTAAGCGAACGCGAGGATGCTCGACAAGTCTCCAACAATCTCAAGCTGGTTCCGCACTTTGTCGCACGGTTCGGTCACCTCGGCTGGGGCTTCGGACCATCGATTACGGCGCTCGGGCTCGAAACCTGCTTCGATCACGATCATTCGCCGGTCTCCGTCCACAAGACGTATACGCTCGCCGCGGAAGCGTTCCCACGGGTGAAGAAGTGTCTGTTCCAGCGTGTCCATATGCCGGACGAGAGCTGGAAAAAGAATCGATCCGACCTCAAGGAGAAAAAGACGTTCGAAATTTTCATCCCCAACGTCAATGCGATCGACATGGACACCACGGGGACGTGGCCGTTCGGGCGGCGATTGGAAGATCAGGTGGCGACACGGTTCCTGTCGATCTTCCTTGATATGGAAGAGGGCTGCGGGGGCAAGCGGTGCCACGCCGAAACTCTTCAGGACCAATCCCTCTGGGACCATGCCCCGATCACACCGAAGACCCCGCCGAATCCGATTAAGAACGATAAACCGTTTCTGGACGAATTCCCGTACCTGGCCGAACCGTGGCCGTTGTAGACGGTAAGAGCCATGCGGCGAGCGGGAGCGGCACTTTTCGTTGTGGGCCAAACACTCGGCGCGACACAAGCAGACAGTCGACTGAGAGTACGGGCCTCACTGATGACGGTCGCCGTGCTCGGCTTCCTTGTACTCGCTGCCATCACGGGAGTGGGTCTGCGTGGTGCGTTTGAGGTAAAACCGAGCGACTATGACGCTGAGCGGCAGCAGGTTCAGGCAAAACTTACGAGGTTAGAACAAGCGGGCGAAGGGGCACGTTTTCGGGATCTCCGCTCCGCCATCGAATACCTCGCGCTCCGTGAGCGGCACGCGATGCTCACCGGCACCGATGACGACGTGACGCGGCTGCAAGAAGCAATCGCACGCGCGTTGGCTGAATTTGGACCAGCGGACGGCCTTCTACTGTTCCGCGCGTCGCTCGAATGCAAGCTGCATCGGGTCGACGCCGCGCGGGACAGCCTTGAGTCTATCACCGAACCGGGATACCGAGATGCGGTTCACACATTAGCAGCGGACATTGCGGTTCAGGAGGGCCGTTACGATGACGCGGCGCGGGCCTATCAATCGCTCCTCGCCTCGACGCCGACGTGGGATCGAGAAGCGCGCCTCGCGCATCTGCGCCTTCTCGCGGGCGACGTGAACGCCGCAGAACGCTTGTATCACTCGGCACAAGAGAAGCTGACGGCGAAAGAGATGCGGCAGTATGCGTGGCTGGAGCTGCAGCTTGGGCTTCTGCACCTCAATCATGGACGCCTTCAAGAGGCCCAGCAGCATTATGAGAAGGCCGACCGAGCCTATTCGGGCTTCTGGCTGATTCATGAACATATGGCGGAACTGCTCGGCGTCCAGGGTCGGTTTGATGACGCGAGCGCGCTCTTCCGGCGCGTGGTCGATCGAGTGCCGAAGCCGGAGTTGTATCACGAGCTCGGCGATCTCTATCTATTTCGCGGCAAGGTATCGGAGGCGTCCTTCTGGCATGCCAAGGCGCTGGCCGGCTATGTGGATGCTGTGCGGCGAGGGCAGGTGCATTACTATCACCATCTGGCGACCTTCTACGCCGATGTGCGGCAGGACGGCCGGGAAGCGCTGAAATGGGCGCAAAAAGATATGGCGCTTCGGCCCAATGTCAGCGCCCGTGATGCCCTCGCCTGGGCCTTGTATCGCGACGGGCAATTCGATCGGGCGGTGAAGGAAATGGAAGCGGCGCTCGGCACGGGAATACAGGACGCGCATCTCTTCTTTCACGCCGGCATGATCTACTTGGCGGCTCAGCATCCCGAGAAGGGGAAGCACTGGTTGAAGCGTGCGGCCGAACTCAACCCGTATGTTGGCTCGTTTCATGTCCATCGCAGCTGAATATCCCAAGGGTAGGGTCTCCTCCGGCTCGACTGTATCCCGGGTCTATGGGGGAACGTGTCGTTCTTTGTGGCTGTTCGTCCTGCTCGCGGCGTGCTTGTCCGGCCCGCTCTCGACCTCTGATCTGTACGCTCATCCGGTCGCACAAGGTCGATTGGAAATCGTGATGGCGCATGATCGCATCATCCTGCATGCCACCGTGACGCATGAGGAACTCCTCGTCACTGCAGCCACACTTCCCGCTCTCAGCTCGCCTGACGTGCGACTGAAAAGGCACGGGGAGTATTTACTCGAACACATTCGGCTCATCGGGAATGGACAGCGTCTGGAGGGAAAGATCATCCAGACCCCGGCCGCGTACTCGCCCTGGCTGCCATATACGTTCGAATACCGAGTCTCACCAGATCGAGTCGCCTCGCTGAAGATCGAAGAAGACGTCCTGCGTGAGTTCGAGTTTGCCCCCGGAAATCCATGGGAAGCCTCCTATATCGTTCGGATCACCCAGGACGGCCGGGAACCAGTCGACGGCGTCCTGCTGTCGTTCCGCGAGCCTGTTGAAGTCACAGGCATCGCCAGTGGCGCCCGGTCCTTTCGTGATACAGCGACTGAGGGAAAGGCGTTTCTGCAGCATGGCATCATGCACATCCTATCCGGCTATGATCATCTCTTGTTCGTGGGTGCCCTCTTGCTTGGAGCCCGCACGCTGATGAGTGTGGTGACAATCATCACGATCTTCACGGTAGCCCACACGCTGACGCTGATTGTAGCGACCTTCAATATCTTCTCTCTGCCTCCGCGAATTGTAGAACCGGTGATCGCAGGCAGCATCATCGTCATGGCGATCAAGAATCTCTTTGATCCCGCGGCGGAGGACAACTGGCTTCATTGGCTCATCACGTTTGTCTTCGGACTCTTTCACGGGTTGGGGTTTGCCGGAGGGCTCGTGGAGGCGATGGCCAGTCTGCCGACATCGCACACGCTTCTCGCGCTCGCCGCGTTCAGCGTCGGCGTCGAGCTCGCGCATCAAATGGTGATCCTGCCTTCCTATTCGGCGCTCACGCTGACCCGGTATGTGTTGCCCCGCCGTCAGCAGGACCAGCCGATTGTCCGGAGCTGTGCCTCCATCGTGATTGCGGTCCTCGGGGCTTTCTATCTCGTGAGTGCGGTGAGGCAGGGATAAATTCAGAATCGTGCATCATGCGTGATCGCCGATTCTGGCACGTGGCTTCATAGAGGCACGCAGGACGGCGCGGCCGAAGGCCATTGTGCAAGTCCGCGAAGCCCACAGGAGTTCCTCATCTCATTTTTAGAAATGCCTCCTGATCTTGAACAGTAGGTCGCCATAAGACACGGTTTGGTGACCACGTCGGCCGCACCCACCTTCATGACGGCCTGTAACTTTTCTTTCTCCATACTTGCCGTGACGACGATGACCGGGATATTGGCGTGCCGCTGCCGCATGTGCGTCAATACCGCCACGCCGTCCATACCAGGCATCCGAATATCGAGCAACACACCGTCGATCGAACCTCTGTCAATGTGCTGAAGGGCTTCGGCCCCGCTTCTCGCCGTCAGCACGCGGTAGTGTGCATCTGCCAGCCTGTCCGCTAATACTTCCCGGATGTCCGGATCGTCATCGACCAAGAGGATCACCTTCTGTTCCATGGCGAAGCCCGCACCTGCCGCTCAGGCATCGTTAGCTCAGCGCGCTTCTCACAGACTCCCTCAACTGCTCCGGAACGAACGGCTTCTTCAAACACGCCACCGCACCGAAATCGATCGCCGTCTGCAGCGGATCAAACCCGAGATAGTGGCCGCCACCAGACATCGCAATGATCTTCGCGGCTGGATCGCGCCGCCGCAGCTCACGAATGACCTCGAGCCCGTCCCGTTCCGGCATGAAAATATCCGTAATAATGAGATTCACGGCGACACCGAGTGAGAGTTCCAACGCCTCTCGGCCATTCCGAGCCTCGATCACGTCGTATCGCGCTTCCTTCAGGAGATGCACCAGCATCTCACGTGTGCCTGTGTTGTCCTCTATGACGAGAATCGTCGGCACCTGACTACTCCGTATTGAATGTGAGGTGATGTATGGCGGTCTCGGCTCTGCGCTCATGCCATGACGCCAATGGTGAGGGGCAATCAGTGTGCCAGCGGAAGGACCGGTGTAGAGAGAAAGCGATAAGTCGCTGATCGATCGGGGGAGTGGGCGTAACGAGATACGGTCAATCCCGAAAGGGTTAAATCAGAGTGAGAAGGATCACCACAGTATCCATTTCCATTGCACTCATTATCGAATGGGATATGCACGGCATATCCGGGCTCTGCATTCGAGCATGCGGGCATGGCGTCGATTCTCGCTGACTGACGAGTATGAGCGGGTATTTCGTTCTGCCGTTCTTTGTGCCGCTCTCCATTTTTAGATGGTCCCCCTAGGGCCGTTTTCCTCCAGATCACTTCCGCCTCCCTGACATCACTCGCCCCGGGTTCGGGGTATGAGTGCGTCCAGCCCGGAAGTGCCCCGGCACGCCGTCGCGGACCACCATGAAGGAGAGTGGATTACGCCGCGTCTCATCATTGCGACGACGATTTCGATTCTGCTGATCGTGCTCGCACTTCTCCCCTCGGGGCCTGCCGTTCTCTCTGTCGTGCCGGATCGGGATGGCGACGGATTGGACGATCACGTCGAAGCACGCCTGGGCACCGATCCGCTCAAGAAGGACACCGATGGTGACGGACTCGAGGATGGCTGGGAAGTGTTCGGCAGCGTGCCGGCCTTTGCCGGGCCGGGTGGCAATTCGACGGCGGTCGCGATTCCCGGGGCCAATCCATTGCGCAAGGACATCTACGTCGAAGTGGATTGGATGCGTGATGCCACCCACACTCATGCGTTTCGGCGTGCCGGGCGTGATCGCGTCGAAGACGCGTTTACGCGTGCACCCGTCAACAATCCGAGTGGGGAGGTCGGCGTTAACATCCATATCGATGCCGGGCAGCTCGGCGGCGGCGGCGATGAGATCGAGCATCAGCAAATTCTTGCGGTGGGGACCGGATATATTTCCACGCCCGGCCTTGGCGATCTGGGGCAGGGGGCGGGCATCGCGATTGGCAACATCGACAATAATCCCGCTCCGGACATTGTCCTCCTCGCGTATGATAACCCCGCCGGCCCCAACAGCTTTCGCTATCGGATCGGCTGGAACGTGAATCGCGACGGCATTCCGTCAACGTGGAGCGAAGCCGCCAACACGCCGTGGAGCGCCGACATCCAGGTGGGCGGGGTTGGCAATGAAGGGCAAGGGGCCGGCGTTCGGTTGATCGATCTCGACAACAACGGGCGCCCCGAGTTGGTCCTGATGGCGTACGACAACCCAGGCGGGCCGAACTCGTTTCGCTACAAGATCGGGCGAGACTTGACCGTCGGCGGCATTGCGAGCAGTTGGAGCGCCACGATCGAAGTGGCCGGCGTCGGCGATGAAGGCCAAGGGGCCGGCCTCACGTTCACGAATCTGGACGGCAACGCGCGGCCCGAGTTGATCCTCATGGCATACGACAATCCCGGTGGCCCCAACACGTTTCGCTATCGTGTCGGGTGGAACGTCGATACGAACGGGCACGCCACGGGATGGACCGGAATCATCCAAGTCGACGGCGTCGGGAATGAGGGACAAGGGGCGGACGTCGACGTCGCGGATCTCGACCTCAATGGCAGACCCGATCTGATCGTGATGGCGTACGACAACCCCGCCGGGCCGAACTCCTATCGCTACCGGATCGGGTGGAACCTTGATGCGGCGGGCAACGCGGCGGAGTGGCAATCCGGCTATGTGACCTATCCGGGTGCCGGCAACGAGGGGGACGGGGGCGGCCTCGCCGTGGCGAACCTCGATGGCGGGCGTACGGATCTCCTGCTGCTCGCGGACGACGCCCCATCGGGCGCCAACAACTTTCGCATGAATATCGCGTACGACCTCGACGCGGCGGGTGAGGCGGTGCATTACGATTATTACAAGGCGCGCTTTTTCAATCCGGCCCGCGCGGGGATCTATCACTATTGCATCTTTGCCCACGATTACTGGCAAGGCGGCAGCTCGTCCGGCTTGTCGTTCTCGAACCGTGATTACATTGTGACGCTTGGCAGTTGGTTCGCGCAGACGGGCGACGACAACGATCAATCGGGCGCGTTCATGCATGAATTGGGACACAACTTGGGGCTCGGCCACGGTGGGGATTCGGGCGTGAACAACAAGCCGAATTATCCGAGCATCATGAATTACAACAACACCTATACCGTGGACATCGATTATGACGGCAGCTTGGACGGCCCGCTCGATTACTCCCATGGCTTTCTCCCGGCGCTCAACGAAAACGCCTTGAACGAGAATCTCGGCGTGGCGCAATACGTGACGACCGAAGGCGTGGGCAACGAGGGCGACGGGGCGGATCTCGCCGTGTGGGATCTCGATGGGAACGGAATTGAAGATCTCGTTTTGCTGGCCTACGACGCGCCGAGCGGCCCGAACAACATTCGCTATAAGATCGGCTACGACGTGACCGGACGCGCCGTTCCGCGAGGGTGGACCAACGGCTATGTGCTCCAGCCGGGGTTCGGCGATCTCGGACAAGGTGCCGGGGTGGAGTTGGTCGATCTCAACAATAACGGCCGCCCGGAGATGATCGTCCTCGTCTACGACAATCCCGCCGGTCAGAACAATTTGCGGTATCGGATCGGTTGGGACGTCAATGCGCAAGGGAAGACCAGCAATTGGAGCCGCACCTACATGGTGGACGGTATGGGATGGGAGGGCCAAGGTGCCGGGATCGCGGCCACGAACCTCGATGCTGATCCACGTCCCGATCTCCTCGTCGTCGTGTATGACAATCCACCAGGCCCCAATAATTTCCGCTACAAGATCGCCTGGAACATCGGACCGGGCGGTGCGGTGACGTCGTGGAGCGGCGTGACGCAAGTCGACGGCGTCGGCGATGAAGGGCAGGGAGCGGGCGCGGCGTTCTTCAATTTGGACGGGAATCCGCGGCCGGAATTGTTCCTCATGGCGTACGACAATCCAGCAGGGCCGAACACGTTTCGCGTGAAGGTCGGCTGGAACGTGAATACGGGCGGCATCGCGTCGAGCTGGTCCAACTATACGGCCTACGCGGGCGTGGGGAACGAGGGACAGGGAGCCGGCATCCGCGTGTTCGATGCGAGCGGAAACGGCCGGCCCGAATTCATCTTGATGGCGTATGATAATCCTGCCGGTCCGAACACCTTCCGCTACCGCGTTGGGCGTGATCTCGGCCGGGATGGCGGTCTGGGACAGCCGTTCGGATTCCCGCGCGACTGGAACGGAAACGGCGTCTTCGATTCGTCCGTGAGCGTCAACATCAACGGAGATCGCGACGGCAATGGCAATCCGATCTTGGGCATCCTTACGGACTGGAACGATTGGGCGCATCTGAGCTACTGATCATGCATTTATTTTCTCGCTCACAGGTGGCGCCACGGGCGCAGGCGTTGTTGCTCGGCATGGTGCTCCTTGGCCCGTCATTCGTCTTGGGACAGGGGCCGCCGGTCGAACAAAAGCGAGAGCCGATTGCCCCACCGCTGCTCCACCAGGCGCCGGTGCTCAAACCACCGCTCGTCGAGCGTCCGTTTCGTGGGGAAATCCGGCGTCTGCTTCCGCGGCACGTGGAAGTCGACGTCAAGGATCAAGCCGAGACGGTCACGTTGCCCGTGCAGGAGGAGTGGGCTCGGCAGCTCAAGTTGAATCCCGGCGCCGTCTACCAGATTCTCGCCCATCAGCGTCATACGCCCGGTGGTGTCACAACGGCCATCAAGTTCCACGACGATCGAGGCCTCTATGCGCTCGCGGAATCGATCCATGACGTGCAGCTCTTCACGCCCGGAGAGCGTGAAGGCCTCGAGGTGGAGCAACAGCCGCAGCGGGCAAGGACGTTCGTGTACGAAGACGCCTGCAAGAGCGTCTACAACGTACCGACCGAATTCATGCTCGGGCGGGAACGCATCCTGATGCAGCCCTACGAGACCAAACAGGTCGAGTTGCAGGGACAGTCGTATACGCTCACGCTAAACCACAGCCAATTCATTGTGCTGAAGGAGTGCCCGATCCCGTTTGAGGGCGGTCACTCTCAAGTCGACTACAGCCTGGTGCGGACGGCTGCGGCCGAACGATAGCTCCGGCGGCGATCCTCGTCTCCGCTTCATGCCGACCTAGCTGAATAATTCACGACTGTGGCAATAAAAAAAGCTATCGAGGCTCGAAACTGTGCTATAGGAGCGGCGACCAAGCAGCTACTCCGTACAGGTGAGAGGAGCCCCGATGGCAACAGACTGTATATCGCACCTCACGTTTGAATTCTATGACAAACTGAAGCCGGTAGTGGCCCGCTTTGATCAGGCGCACGCCAGTACGGATGGCGGCGTCGTGTTGCTCAAGGCGCTGGATGACCGCCTCCACCTGACCGATCAGTTGGCCGGCGGTCTGTCGGACCGCCGGGATCCAGACAAGATCCGGCACACGGTCCGCGACCTGCTGCGGCAACGGATCTTTGGCTTGGCCTGTGGGTACGAGGACGCGAACGACGCCGCCCGGCTGGCGGATGATCCGCTGCACAAGCTGGCCGTGGGCCGGGATCCGCTCACCGGGGCGGCCCTCGCCTCGCAGCCGACCCTGTCCCGGTTTGAAAATGCCGTGGAGCCGCGGGTGCTGTATCGGATGGGGCGAACCGTCGTGGACACGGTCATTGCGCACCATCGGCGGCGGCTGAAGGGCCGGGCCCAGCGCATCACGATTGATCTGGACCCGACCGACGACCCGACGCATGGGCAGCAAGAGTTCACCTTCTTCAATGGCCACTACGACACCTGGTGCTATCTGCCGTTGGTGGCCACGCTGACGTTCAATGACGAAGCCGAGCAGTATCTGGTGGCCATCGTCCTGCGCCCAGGCAACAGTCCGGCCACGCGGGGGGCCGGTGGGCTGCTGCGGACCCTGGGGCGCCGTCTGCGCCGAGCGTTCCCCGGCGCCGCCCTCCGAGTCCGTGTCGATGGCGGCTTCGCCGGGAACGACTGGCTGGACTGCCTGGAGACGCAGGGGGTCGAGTATGTGGTGGGCATGGCGAGCAACGCGCGACTGGTGCAGCGCGCCGGGCGGTTGCTGGGGGAAGCCTACGGCCTGTCCAAGTACAGTGGCCGCACCAAGCACGTGTTCGGGGAGACGCGCTATGCCGCCCGGAGTTGGTCCCATCGGCGGCGGGTGATCATCAAGGCGGAGGTCGTCCGGCTGCCGGGGCGGGATCCCAAATGCAATCCCCGCTTTGTCGTGACCAATCTCTGTGAGACGCCCGCCACGGTGTATGCGATTTACTGTCAGCGGGGCGACATGGAGAACCGGCTCAAGGAGTTGCACGAGGGCCTCGCCTTGGGCCGGACGAGTTGCACACGGTTCTGGGCCAATCAATTCCGCGTGCTGCTGACTGCGGCGGCCTACGTGTTGCTCCAGGAATTGCGCCGCCAGGCCCAGGGCACCACCTGTGCCACGGCGCAGGTCTCCACCTTGCGGGAGCGGCTGCTGAAGCTGGCCGTGTGGGTGGAACGGTCGGTGCGCCGGCTCGTCTTGCATCTGCCTCGGGCCGCGCCCTGGGGCACGACGTGGCAGTGACTGGCGGTGGCAGTGGGCGCGGTACCCGGCTAACCGCACGACGGACTTCGTGCAGGAAGGTGGCACCGGGTACACAGACAGGAGACGTGTGTCATGATGCCCTCGCGCCGCACATCCCCCGGCGGCCAGGCCCTCGCTCACAGCGCCGAATCTGTGGCATCCACCGCCGTCAGCCCCCGTCACAGGGATCAGATGAGCGGCTTGGTCATTCAGATGGGCTTCCATTTGTCTTCTGACCATCGGTCATGAATAATGCGGGATAGGAGACGAGACTCAGCTCATGGCCTCTGCTGGAGCACCCCCACCTGAGGGCGATCCCCAGTATGACCGGGGCTGCCCACCCCCGTAGAATCCCCACATCCATGCGATCGCCTCGCAGTTCCGCATTCGTGCAAGACCTGATCCGTGAAGGAGAACGGACAAGCGCAGCCTAGGCCGTCCTTCGGTCAAACGGCGGCGAGCAGGAGCGGATTTTCGCACGGTGCGATTCGTGCGGATCCGCTCGGCTGGCAGGACGGAAGCCGAAGCAATGAGACGTTCCCGGCGGGGTTCCGAACGACCATTTCGAAGAATGCCGCCGAAACCGTCGGCGACGCCCAGCGGAGTTGCCGCAGTCGCCATGTCCAACAGCGTGGAGAAGGACTTCGAGCAAAAAAAGACGATCCGGCGGCTCTGAGCGAAGGACCTAGCATGATCACGACTTTACCAAGAGCATCTTGAGAGCGACTGCCAGCATGGCCGCTTCAAAAATCCGCTCCAGCGCGACGTTCGAGATCCCGATCGCCAGCTTGGCTCCGATGTACCCTCCGAATAAGAAGCCGATGCAGACGAACAGCACGATTTCGAGATTGACGTTCCCCTCTTTATAGTAGGTCCATACGGCGGGGAGCCCGATGGGCGGCACCATGAGCGCGAGCGTCGTTCCTTGTGCCTGGTGCTGAGAGAGCCCAACGAGAAAGAGCAGGACGGGCACGATGATCACGCCTCCGCCGATGCCGATCAATCCGCTGAGGACCCCGGCCGCCACGCCGAGCACGATGTACAGCACGTCGTCCGCCATGTTGGATTCCCTTTCTTTGAATAGGTTCAAGCACGTTGCCGTGCGCCCGGCATCGAAGAACGGATCGATGCATGGCCACGCAGATTCTACTGATGCCTGAGCGTCTCGGCACTCAGCATGATCACCTCGATTTCTTCCGTGATCTCCTCTTGGCGCGACATGTTGCGCCTGAGGAGCAGTTCCCCCATGTCTCGTTCCAAGCGCCGGATCGCCTGATCCATATGCTGGAATCGGCGTTGATTTTCCGCCATCAAGGAACTGTAGAAAACTTCGTGCAAGAGACTGAACAGATGCTCATCGAGGAGATGAGTGGCAAAAGCCAAGGGATCGAAAACCAGGCGTTTGCCTTCCTCGTCATGAGGGTGGGCCTTGCCTGCCACGATGAGCTGGACCGGACGATCCTGGCGACACAGCATTTTCGCGAGCCGGTCTGGATCGTGCAACAACAAATTCGGGCGCTTGTACTCGGCGAATCGACGGGCAAATCCAAGAGTGAGCGAGTTCGTGTCGAGCACATGTCCAGCCTGTTGAATATGATCAGCCGCCGCGCCGCGCTCTTGCATTTGGCGAACCAGGCGGCGACGGGCGTACCGAATGAGCACGAGGCGCTGAGCGGTGCGGAACGACCACAGATCTTCGTCCTTTATCTGCTCAATGAACGCACATAACTCATCGAGATCGCCCAACCAACGCGATTTGCCGCAAGCCCGCGTCCAAAGCGCATCCGCTTCCTGAGAATCCCAGGTAGGGACGTGCACGCCGTTCGTCACATGTCCAATCGGAACTTCATGGGGGGGGCCAGTTCGGAAAGAGCGGCTGAAAAATGCTTCGGCTGACCGTTCCATGAAGAGCGCTGACACCGTTCACCGCGCCGCTTCCGCGCATCGCGAGGAAGGCCATGTTGAACGGCTCATCCCGGTTGCCTGCATCCTTGCGTCCCAGGGCTAACAGATTGTCTATCGGCACATGGATCAAGTCAGCGAGTGCAGCCGCATAAGGATGAATCAACTGCGGTGAAAACCGGTCGAACGCCGCTTCGACCGCGGTATGGGTGGTGAACACGTTGCCGGCTCTCGTAGCCTGTAGTGCGACAGAAAACGGATGCCCAGTCTGGCGCATGAAGCTCAACGCGCGCGCGAGCACCGCAAACGCGGCGTGTCCCTCGTTGAGATGGCAGATCTCGGCAGTGATGCCGAGTGCTTCGAGTGTGCGCCACCCTCCGATACCTAGTATGATCTCCTGAATAAGGCGCGATCGCTCGTCCGTGGGATAGAGATGAGCGGTGGCTCCGCGGTCGGGAGGGGTATTGAGGGGGTCGTTGCTGTCCAGTAAATACAGCGTCACCTTCCCCACACGGGCTTGCCACACCCGGAGGACCATCGGTCTGCCAGGCAGGTCCAGGTGGATTCTCAGCCAGCCGCCTTCGTTATTGGACGCGGGCGTGATCGGCAGACTCATGGGATCGTTATAAGGAAAGGCTTCGCCTTGGCGGCCATCGGGATCCAGCATTTGTCGAAAGTATCCCTGTTGGTAGAGGAGTCCGATTCCGACCACCGGGACGCCTAAGTCGCTTGCCGTTTTCAGGAAATCGCCCGCCAAAATGCCCAGACCACCTGAATAGATCGGGAGAGCCTCCCCGAGTCCGAATTCCATGCTGAAATATGCGATGCCTTTCAGGGCTTGCCCGGCGTGCTCGCGTCCAAACCAGCCCGGGTCCCGAAGATAGCGCTGGCGCTGATGCAGCCATCTTCGGAGTTCCTCTTTAAAGTCGAAGTCCGCGGCGGCCTCTTCAAGACGGGCTTGCGAGACACTTTGCAAAATAAAGTACGGATTGCCGGTACGCTCCCAGGCCTCGGGATCCAGCATCTCCCAGAGTTGGTCGGTGGTATGGCTCCAGGTCCAGCGGAGATCGAGCGCGAGGTCGGCCAATCCCTCGATCTCCGGCGGGAGGGGACGGTTAAAAAAATACGCTAACATGCTTCGCCGCTCCTTGGTTTAGATCCTGATCCAATTTACTAGAACACGGCTGGCGGTCGCTTGTCATCGACGATGAGCATAGACTTAGCCTCCTGGAACCTCCGATTGATGATCATCCTTCCCATCACCTCATGCACACTTCCCGCCACCAGGTGCTGAACCAAGTTGTAGAAAATGATCGGCACCATGACTCTTGGATAGGAAGCGAGTGCCAGGGATGCCAAGACCAACCCAGACCCGTTGTTGTTCATCCCCAAACCGTACACGAGTGAGACCTGAGCCGCCTGCTCTACCTTGAGCAGGCGGCTCAGCCCATACCCCGAGGCGAACGCTGTGAAACACAGCCCTATAGTAATCGCCAACGTCACGGCCAGGAAGTCAAGGTCACCGTCGGCCATGGCGTCGGGGAGAGACACTGAGGCATTCGAGTAATTCAAAAGCAATAGATCGACGGAATTGATGAGTTTCAGGTACGGCATGGCTGAAGTCAGCCACGTATCCCGCACCATGAACCGCACGGCAAGGCCGAGCACTGACGGCAGCACAACCCAGAGGCCAAGAAAGGTTCCTGCCCCATATGCGGCAAGACCGTCTAGAACCGTCTCATACTCGTCCGCGGCCATTTCGCCGAACACCTGAAACGCCACTGGTGTGATGAGGGGACTTAGAATGGTTGAAAAGAGGACCAATCCCAAGCTTAAAGCCAAATTACCATTGGAATTCTGCGCCCAGGCCGTTGAAGACCCTGCGATCGGCATGGCGGCGACCAAAGCCAAGCCCACGAGAATGTGTTGAGCTTCGCTTGGGTCATACCAGAGCCGCATCACCAAGGTGACGCCAAAGATATACGCCATGGGAATCACCAGATTGGCAGCTAGGCCGACAAACAACACGAACTTTTTTTGCATGACGGTCTGCAAGTCCGACGTCTTAAGGCCAAGCCCCGCGTTGAACATCAGTGAAGCGAGCATGATCATCAGTAACGAGATGTGCGTCTTTTCTTGAAACATCGTGGGGTCGCCGAAAGACACACTCCTGAGCCATAAACCAGCAGTCGGGGCAACCGCGGCAATGGCGTACGCAGCGAGCAAGAACCAGAGCAAGTGATGATGGAAAAACTGGGCCAGCGCGAGAAACGTCACTTTACGCTTAGCCATGAAAGAGGTGGGTTCTATGGATCCGAACCCTAACGTTGATTGATTTATGAGGCACGAGGGCCAGCATCCGACCCTCGCGGGTTTGTAGCTTTCTTACACCGGGTCGTAACACGACAATGCGACCCGCTGCCTGCCATCACACTGTTCGCCATTAAGCTGCAGCTGCTTAAAATCGCCTGTTCAGAGTCCAGCTTTATCTCAAAGATTTGAGGGATGATGTAGGGCTTCTTCGCTGGATTGCAGTCGTTCATGCGAAGTCCCTTTAATAATGTTTCCTGATGGGGAAGGAGCCCGTGGCATAACAAGGCGGCAACCGTACGCTCGCTCACCGATCAGCCTTCGGATTTCGTATAGGTCCCACGACTACACGATGCTCCCACCACTCATCCAGGAGTTGGAGAGGGGTTTCTGACCCTGGAGCCAGCATGCGGGGGGTCCCCCCCACGCTGGCTCCACGACCGTGCACTCTACTTCTTTCCATGATGCTCTGTGTGACTCTTGGCTGCCTCTTCTGCATGATGCATGGCATGCAGATGGTGGCCATGCGCAACATGGGCATGGTGGGCTGCCTTTTCGTGATTACCAGCTTCATGATGTTTGGCCGCTTCCTTATGATGACGGGACGCATGATCATGATGGTCGGCAGCTTTCTGATGATGGTCTCTGGCGTGTTTGGACATGGAACCTCCTTTAACTGGTATTGGTATGGATTGAGCGAACCCGACTCGTCGCCGGCACACATATTAGAGCTCGTAAGACAGATGACTTCTTTCACTAGACCCGTAGTTGCTCGCCAGCTGTCCTCTGTCAGGGCTGTGCAGCAACCGTGCCTGGAGGCTGCGCGTATGTGCAGTACCAGCTTCACGCCTCTATCGTTCGATGCACAGCTGTCTCCTTCCGTCCCATCCCGTAGCAAGTGGTGAGCCCATGACCTTTTTCTTGGTCAAGGGCAACGGATGATCGCCTCAATCGTGAATGAAGGCGGCGACTTTTTTTACAGAGGGTAGCAGAACTTCTCAGCGCATGTGCCAAGAAAGTGCTCCTTATAGAGGTTTCTTCTCAGCCCTCTTGATGACATGTGTTAGGACACTCAACCTGCGTCATTCTGACACGGGTGCGTCAACCTGACAGGGAGAATGGTTATTTCTTTTCCGCCAGCTCCAACAGCCTCTCCGTTGCAGTGCGAAAGAGGCTGAGAAACACCGCGACGAACAGCAGAATGATGGATTAACGGGTGCATGAGACATGGGCCGTCCCGACAATTTCCGGAGTCGAACGGCTTCAGGGGTCCCCTTGCTGTACACCGGCAACAGGGACAATTCCTTGGACAGCGGGAAAAACAATTCTCCATTGGCAGCCCTGGCCTATCGATCGCCGGCTACTGGTGGCGGTGCGGCATTTGCACGTTTCACTCGCTGCGGGAATGAAAGCTTTTTGATTGCCTCCGCGTGGACACCTGCCGCTCTTGTTCCGTATGTGGGTGAATCCACTCTCGTGTATCCGCTCGTTCATCGGCTTTTCAGCAACACCATAAAGGAGCGGCCATGGAAAGGAGCGGCGATGGCTGAACGCGACACATCGATGATGGAAAAAGGACGGGCGGCACCCATGGAAGCCGTCCTGGAACCGCTGACCGGGGCGGACACTTCCTGGTTGCACCGGTACGGCCTGGCGGTCCTGTGTGCGGCCGGCGCGGTGGCGGCGCGCTGGATGCTCGATCCGGTCCTCGGGAACCGCCTGTTCCTGACCCCGATTTACGGTTTTGTCGCGCTGACGGTGTGGCGCGCCGGCTGGGGCCCTGCGTTGTTCACCGCTTTCCTCGGTTACGTCGCAGTCAACTGGTTGTTTCTCGAACCCCGCCGCGTATTCGGCCCAGGCATCCCGCATCTCTGGAGTCTGATCGCCTACCTGTTCAGCATCCTCGCGATCGTGGGTTTCGGGGAAGCCATGCGGCGCGCCCGTCACCAAGCTCGATGCAGCGCCGCTCTCGCCTTGGAACAGCGGCGCAACTTGGAGGTCGAGGTGGAGGAGCGCAGGCAGGCGGAAGAGGCCTTGCGTGAAAGCGAGAATCGGCTTCGTCTGGCATTGGCGGCGGGACGAATGGGTGCGTGGGAGGTGGATCTGGAAACAGGGCGGATGAACGGGGATGCCAGAGAGTACGCGCTCCTCGACTGGCCCGAGGGCGAGGGCGTTCCTTCACTCCAACAGTTTTACTCACAGCTGCATCCCGACGATCAGCCTCGCGTGCAAGAGGCGGTCGATGACGCCCTGGTGGGCGCCGGCGAGTTGGAACAGGAATTCCGGATCGTCAAACAGGACGGGACGATCCGTTGGCTTGCCGAGAGAGGGCTGACGCTCAACGACGACCACGGCACTCCTCGGCGCAGAGTCGGAATCCACTACGACATGACCGACCGGAAGGCGATGGAAGAACAGCTCCGCTGGTCCGCGCAGGAGCTGGAGGCGCGCGTCCATGCCGACCTAGCTGATCTTCACCCCTCTTACCGCACGCGCAGACTACCGCACCCAACAAAGCCTGAGCAGTACTGCGCAGAACTCTGCCTGACTTTTTAACTCATGTATGCCTCATTGCGCTTATCCGCCGCCGCGTTCTATAGGGAAACGTTCGATAACCCAGATAGCGAGCCTGGGTAGACCCATGAGTTGGTTCGACCTATTGGTGGTGAAGGCGCACCTGATGCGAGAATGGCTGTTGACTTTGTTGATTCCCGCCTTTTTTCTCTGCCTCGGGATCGCAATTTATGTGACGTGGAAGGCTCGCCGGGGTGTTGCGCGCCACCGCTAGGGTCTGCGCTGTTGTGTCCGCGCACGGACTGAGCTCATCCGAACGCCGAGAGGCTCGGTGGCGCTCCCCTCTGGTCCAAGGTCGCGAGTCAGGAGTCTCATGCGTTTGATGGAACGATCGGCGTCTTGTTCGTGTGACGCCTGCCTGCTCGCTGCTGGACACGTCCATGAAGAGTGGTCAACGGTGGCTCGAAGAGGTCTCTGAGCAAAGGCCTAGGCCGACTGCCGTCTCACCAGGAAAGACAGGAAGGAGGGACGCGGTGACGATGAAACGTTTCATTGGGCACTTTTTCAAGCAGAGGGCCACGGAAGTGACCCAACATGCCAAATATGGACTCGAAGGTCTCGAGGCGCGTGTCTTGTTCAGCGCCGATCTCGCGAGCGCCGCGGCGGCTTTGCAGACGCCACAGACTTCGACCGCCGCTCCTCCCGCTGCCGCGATCATCGAAGCGGTCACGGCCAATAGTCCCAACAGTACCGGCATGGCGATGCACAGTCAGACCGACTTTTCGCCCTCGCTCGCTCCACGGTCGTCGCCGTCGACACCGACCGCGGTCTTTTACGTCTCGCCCGGCGGCTCGGACTCGAATGCCGGCACCGCCGCGGCCCCGTGGCGGACGATCCAGCATGCGGCGGAAAGCCTCCAGGCGGGACAAACCGCTATCGTTCGCGATGGTGTGTATGAAGAGGGCCAGATCAGCTTCAAGCACTCGGGCACGGCGACGAATCCGATTACCATTCAAGCGGAGCACAAGTGGGGCGCCGTCTTGAGCTCGGTCTCCGGCAACTCCGAGGCCATCAGCATCACGCAGAGCTACATTACGATCCAAGATCTTCGGATCTCGGTCTCCCCGCATAATGAGGGCGGAGCCGCGAGCAGCTCGAACGCGGCGATTCGCATCTGGGGAACCAACGTGCCTGATGCCTCGAACCCGACGACCGGGACACAGGGCGCAACCATTCGAGGGGTGTTGGTCGATGCCAGCCCGCAACGCGCGGTCGGCATCAAGACGAATCAGGATTACACCGTGGTGGAAAACTGCGAAGTCCATTCGTCAATCGAGGCGTTTAACAATTACGGCACGATCTTTCGGAACAACACCGTTTATACGGGTGATGTGTGGGGCAGCTATGTGTACGGCAAGGGCGGCGTGCGGAACTTGCAGATTTATGGGAACGTCGTCCACATGAACAACTCGAATGGATGGGGTGTGTTCCTCGGAGGAAACTCCGGTGGCTGGTGGTACGATTCCTCCACGCATTACGAAGCGTACGATTCATCGGCGTACAACAACACCATCTACAATGAATCTGGGAATCCGTCAGCCGGTGTGCTGGGGTTTGCCGGCAGCTATAACTGCACCATCCATGACAATACCGTGATAGGCGGGGGCCAGACGTTCATGGCCAGAGGGGCATTTGCCGGAGAGGATCCACGGACTATGCCCGTGAACTCCAACTTCTTCAATAACACCTCTCGATAGCACACCTCCGCACTCACTACCGGGAAGCGGCATCCATACCAAGGGGCGTCGCTTCCCACCGTGAATTCTTCCTCGGATCTCTGGGCGTCGTCCATCGAGTTCCTAACGCCTGGGCGGCTGCCGATGGCATGCCCTTAATCGTCTTCCCTATCGTATAACTGAGAACAGTGAATCATGAAATGCGCGATGCCCCCCACATCGCGGCAGGCATACATCGGCTTCCGTCCTTTTTCTGGCAACTGGCATGGTCCTCACACTGCTGTGCCCCCGCCGCCTGTTCAACAGCAAGAACGGCCTATTCTCAATTCGACGCCTTGTGGCGTCCCCCGGCATTCCTCTAAGACGACACGGAGCGCAGCGGCGCTGCCGCACGCGTAGGCGGCACATTCAGGCGGACGCCAAAGCAAGCCAAACCGAAGCCAACTCGCCGCCTGATAAGAGAGTCAGACTCCCGGATAAGACAGGCGGCGTTCATGCCGCTATGCTGGCGTCATGCCGAGCCAGCGCCGAGCGATCGTGCCGACGAATAGGCTTCGGCGATTGTCGCAATCAGTCGATTGAACTTGGTGATGAACTCTGGCCTCGCACGTGGTAGAGAAGAAGCGATCGACGTTCTCTTCCACGGAGTCGCAGCATACAGGAGGGCACGATGAAGCCATTACGTCTCACTGCATTGACGATGTTGTTCCTGCTCTCGTCGATCTCGCTTGCGTCGTCCGAGATCCTTGCGCTCCTGAATTATGAGAGCAAACCGGGCCAGCCGGTGAGAAAAGAAGGCATCGCGATCATGGAGGTCGATCCTGCGTCTCCGGACTTCGGCAAGATCCTCATGGAGATACCGCTGCCGTCCGACCTGGTCGCGCATCACATCTTTTTCAACCGAGATAAGACGAAGGCGTACATCACGGCGCTCGGGAAAAGCGTGCTCCATGTCATCGACCTGACCCGCTTCCCGTATCGCCTGCAGGCCATCGCGGTGCCCGACTGTCAGGTATTGGAAGACCTCGTCGTGTCCGAGGACAACCGAACCTGGTATCTCACCTGTATGGGATCCAGTAACGTCATTATAGGTGATGCGGTGACGGACCGACCGCTCAAAGCCCTGAGCCCGCCTGCGCCGGCGGCCGCATTTATTAGCTATCCGCACGGCATTGCGATCCACAATGGGATCGACCGAGTGCTCATCACCAGTACCGTGAAGCCGGACGATATGGCGGAGGCCGGTGAAACGGTCACGGTGCTCGAAGCCACGACCGGGAAGGTGCTGTCCACGCACAAGCTGTCGTCGAAGCCTTCGCCGTCGAAGGCCGCGCCGGTGGAAATCATGTTCTCGCCTCAGACCGAGCCGCCGGTCGTCCACGTCACCAATATGCTGGAGGGAACGATGTGGGCGGGTACGTGGGAGCCGACGAGCAAGACATTTTCATTCCATCAGGTCGACGATTTCGGCGCGCGGCAACAAGGCGTGCCGTTGGAGATGCTGTACAACGCGAACGGTGATCGCTTGTATGTCACGACGGCCAAGCCGGGGCATGTCAACGTGTACGACAACACCGACCCGCGACACCCGAAGTTTCTCCACGCGATCGCCGCAGCGCCTGGCGCGCATCATACGATCCTGTCCCCGGATGAACGATATCTGTTCGTGCAAAACAGCTTCCTCAATTTGGAGGGGATGAGTGACGGCTCGGTGACGGCGATTGATCTACGGACTGGCGAGAGACTGCGGGACATCGACACGCTCAAAGCACAAGGGTTCAACCCGAACTGCATTATGCTTCTGCCGAATCATTTCCGAACCAGCTCTCGATGAGAGGTCAAACGCGAGATGGCGGCTGAGTGAGATACCCAGTCGCCGAACGAAACTTTGTGCCGTGCAACGGCGAGCGGCGCTCTCCAAGCAGGACGTGCGGATTCGGATGAAGGGAGGCAGGGAGTCGAACCGTCATAGGGGACGACGGCGATGTCAGCGAGGACGGGTCATTGTTCTGTTGCCCCGTGTGCGGGATCGCTGCCAACGCGACAAGACGAACGCGATCAGCACCATGCCGCCGAGGACCGTCCACGGCCGTTGCGCGAGTTGTGCCTCGAGATTCCGTTCGACCCGCCGCCAGCCACGGGCGAGATCCTGAAGTAAGCGGCCCACGGCCTGCTCGGACTCGGCCCGCAGTTGGTGGACGGCCTTCTTGGCGCCTTCCGCCGCCGCGTCGACTCGGACCTCGACATCCTCCAACTTCTGATCGATGACCTGCTTGACCTCACTCACGGTCTCTCCCGTTCCTTCGGTCCGCGGTTCCATGTCTTCTGCTCCTTGCTGTTTGGGGATCGACGGCGGCAAAGCCGCCGTCGATCCCGCGCGGGACTATTCCACGGTCAGCACAGCCTTCGTCGCGGGACGGACCGGGCGCTCGAAGCGTGGCACGATGAGCTGAAAGAAGGCGTTCTGGATGAGGCGCATCGCGGCCTGCCACGCATCGAGTTGCGTGTTCTTTAACGTCCCACTGACCTCCACCTGCGTGCCCGCTTCTTCAGATTCTCGGTTCTGCAGCAGCTCCGTCGTGCCACCCACCACGCCTTCATAGACTTTCTGCACCACGCCCTTGCCCCGCTCCTGGCCTGGATCGTACACATCGAGGTTCCGGATGATCGGCTTCACATATCCCTTGATCTGCCCGTGCTGAACGTTGAACTGCGAGTAGACGAAAAATTCTCCGCCGGCCACGTCGATGTGCCCGTGTGCCTGCAGCAGGTCATTCAGCATCTTCACCTGCGCGTGTTCCAATTTAATACTCACATCGAAGTCCGGAGCACGCGGATCGGGTCGAAACAGCCCGCGCGCGTCGAGCGCGCCGGAGGCCATAAAGCGGCCCTTCACCGTCAATTCCGCTGCCTTCTCTCGTAAGTCCGTGCTGAAGTTCTTGAGATCGGCAAAGGCCTGATCGACAAACACGCGGTACGGGGGATCAACCCCGACATGCACCACTCCGAACTCACTGTCGGCAATCTTCACGTGCTCGGCGCGAATGACCGTTTCCGGTTCCTCCGCCGCTTCCTTCGTCTTCTGTGCGCCTTTCTTCGCCGCGTGCTGTTCCGGTTTGTGTGCCTCGGGCTGGTAGATATAATTCGTCCTGACCTGCTCAAGCGTGACGTCGTGCAAGGTGTACTCTTTGCGCCATGGCGCGTATTCGACGTCCCCGTCGAAACTCACCTGCCCTTGATAGAACTTCACATGATAATGATCGGCGAGCGGCTGCAGGGGGGCCAGGGCCAGGTGATGCAGGGCTACATGTGCTTTCCCTGCCGGGTGTGGTTTGGCAAACGCATTGAGGCCGCCCTGAAGCTCAATGTCGGCGCTCTCGTTGATCCGGCCGCTGAGACGAATCGATGCCGGATAGCGGCCCTGCTCGACTGCTTCATTGCGAATTGGTCCCGCGAGAACCGAGAGATGACTCAGCGTGGCGACAGGCCGTCCCTGTTCTCGATACGTCACGGTCCCATCGCGCAGCGCAATGGACACCGCGACCGGCATGAGGCCGAGAATTTTGTCCTGCCACGCCTGTTGCTCCTCCATGCTTGGCGCGTGCTTCTTGACATCCCGACCCACCTGGGCGCGCTGGGGCTGATCCAATACGGCTCGTGGCCCGTCGAGCACCACCTCGCCCATCACTCGGCCACGTAGGAGCCCGCTCCACCAGACTCCAATTGTGCCCTGGGGTAGTTCGAGAAGCGCAGGATCAGGATGGCGCTTGTCTCTGACGAGCACGTCGTGCAGCTCTACGGCGAGTCTCAGTGGATGAAGGCTGAGCTTGGCAATGCGTACCTCATAGTTGCCCGCGCGGCGATTGATTTCCTGCTCCGTCAACGCCCGCACGCGGTCTTGAAGAAGAGCGGCGGCGATCACAACGATGAGCAGAAGAGTCAGGACAATCCCCGCGATTCCAACCCCGATTTTCCCCAGCTTTCCCATCCTTGGCATGACACCCTGCAATCAGAGCCACCGCGGCTCCGAACGATGAGCGCGGTCCGGTCCGTGAGTCTTCACTCGGCTCAACAAAGAGTGGGCGCACGTTGTCGCCCCAGATGTTACTCCTAACATGAGGACGCCTGTTCCGAGCATCAGACACCGCGCCCGAGCGCCGCCTGCTCGCGATGACGGCTTTTAGAAAGAGATGGACAGTGTGACGGTGAGAGCTTAGCGCGAAAGAGTGTGACGCGGCTTACGTAACGCTTCCGCCGCGGGGCGCGTCTCGACGAAGTGACGGCGGAAGCGCCACCGGTTCGTGAATGAACTCAGGGATGGGCCTTGAACAAGGCAGGACGTTACCGATGCGACTTGCCGGGAAGCCGATACGATTTCACTAGACCGCCGTTCCTACTTTCGTGATCGTGCTGCTCCGGACGTCGTCCCACCTCCTGATTGATCCATCGTCCTGCCGGCATCCTGATTTCGTGTCGAACCGTGACTTGCGCCTGATTCCATCCCGGTCTTCGACTTGTCGCGAACGGCGCCGGTGGCCGAACCGCTGTCTTCATTTTTCCCGGACTTCGAATCCACCGGCGCCCGATCCGATGTGCCGGTCTCTCCTCCTGCACCTTGGGTGGTCCCCGACCCGGTCGACTGGCTGGGATCGTACGCCAACACGAGGGCCAATATGGCTACAGCTCCATATCCCGCCGATTCAATTTTCATGGCTCTCCTTTTTGCAAGATTCGGATGCGCCGCAACGAGCAGAAGCGGCGAATCCCGACCATTAGAGTGACCGTCGACAGACATAGGGAGAGTAGCATGGTGGATGATGGAAGAAGGATCAGCGGGCCAGAATATCGCGCTTCGTCGTCCACTCACGAATCGTTTCACCGGGAAGGACAGGCTCCTCCACGCAAACCAGTGCGGAGACGGCCGCTGATCGTACGTAGAGAGGGCAACGCGGGGGTTGGACCGTTCTTGATATCATCAACAGGAATCTGGTGAACCGTGCAAGCCGCGGCTCGGGCCTCCCGTCGGGCGCGTGTTCATGGCCCACGCACGCCTGCGTGACGCCGTGTCAGTCAAAGCGGCACCATCGGTTCAGCCTCTTCTTCTCAGTCTGTTGCCATTGTCGATAAGACCAGTCTCGCGGCTTCCGCGGCACCTCTACCGGCACGACGGTCAGCACGAGCTCGCGCATCGTAATCCAATATCCGGACAACGCAAAGGCGCGCAGCCAGCCATTCGCCAGAATGGCTTCACTCATCGCAACCCGCTTGATCGCGAACGGATCGTCATCGGCGACGCGGCGACCCGGGGCAGTGGCATAGGCACGCTGGTAGCCGCACTCTTGCACGGTTCTCAGCACCCGAGCATCAAACGCACCGTACGGATAGGCGAGCAGAGTCACCGGTTTTTGAAGTTGCGCTTCCAACACCGCTTTCGACGTGCACACTTCGCACCGGAGTTCGTCGTCGGACAAGTCGGGCAACCATGGATGGGTCATGGTATGCGACCCAATGGCCAGTCCGTCCCGATCGAGTTCCCGCACCTGATCCCAGGTGAGCATTCCTGCGCGATCGATGACCGGCGGCATGAGAAACAAGATGGCAGGCAGTCCTTCTGCGCGCGCATCGGGAACGAAGCTGTGGTACACGGTCTCATCTGAGCTATCGGTCGTCAGCACCGGCCGCTCGCGCGCGTCGCGGAGTGAAGCAAGCAAGCCGTTGAAGCGCGCAGGTGACACATCTTGTCCCTGAGCGTCCTGACGCACCGAGTGAAACATGAGGACGACCGGGACAGGATGAGCCAGAATATAACCGGAGGCGGCGATACAAGCGGTCAAAGCCACGGTTCCGGCGAGCCTGATGATCGTCCGAACGCCCATCGGACGACATGCTTATCACAGTTTCGGCCTTCTCGGCACGGCTTCCGACTCCCCGAGGGCTGACTCGATCGTCCAATTGTGCCGTCCTGCTGAGGCGCAAGAACGAACGTCCGCGACCCTTGCCCTGGCGCCACGCAGGCACTCAGCCCATGCCTTGACCGACGATCGACTCGCGGACGAGCGGCTCAGATTTAAGAGACGCCATGTCGATGGAAAAGCGGTACTTTACATCGGCCTTGACCAGTCTGTCGTACGCTTCGTTGACCTTCTGGATCGGTACGACTTCGACATCGGCGACGATGTTGTGTGCTCCGCAGAAGTCCAGCATCTCCTGGGTTTCGGCGAGGCCGCCAATGTTGGAGCCCGAGAGATTGCGTCGCCCGAAGATCAAGGAAAACGCCGAAACGCTCAACAACTTTTCAGGCGCGCCGACCACGGTGAGGGTGCCGTCGATGCGGAGCAAGGCGAGGTATGCGTTGATATCGTGAACGGCCGACACGGTGTCGAGGATGAAATCGAAGCTTCCCGTATGCTTTCGCATCTCGTCCGTATCGCGGGAGACGACGACCTGATCGGCACCGAGACGGAGGGCATCTTGCATTTTACCCGGTGAGGTGGTGAAGACCGCGACATGCGCGCCCAGCGCACGGCCAAACTTGACGGCCATGTGGCCCAGCCCACCGAGACCGACCACGCCGACCTTCTTACCGTTCGTCACTCCCCAATGCCGCATCGGTGAATACGTCGTGATCCCGGCACAGAGCAGCGGCGCGGCTCCGGCGGGATCGAGCTTGGGTGGCACGCGGAGGACGAAGCGTTCATCGACGACGATGGTCTCGGAATAGCCGCCGTACGTCACGCCGCCGAGGTGCGTGTCCGGGGAGTTATAGGTGAGGGTCAGGTTCGGGCAGAACTGCTCAAGCCCGGCGTTGCACTGGGGGCAGGTGCCGTCCGAGTCGACCATGCACCCGACGCCGACGAGGTCACCGCGCTTGTACTTCGTGACGGCCGGGCCGACCTTGGTCACCCGGCCGACGATTTCATGGCCGGGGACAATCGGGTAAGTCGTCGCGATGGTTCCACTCCACTCGCTGCGGACTTGATGATAATCGGAGTGGCAGATGCCGCAAAACAGAATCTCGATGTGCACGTCGCGTTCGCCCGGATCACGCCGCGGAATCATCGTGGGCGCGAGCGGCGCTGTGGCGCTAACGGCAGCGTAGGCTTTTGCGTGGTGCATGATCGTGCTCCTCAATGTCTCTTTATGGGTCGATCTGATTGGTGCTCTTGGTCTCTCGCCTGCATGAGTCGGCTTCTCATCCTCTATGCATTGTGCGTTCCCGACGGCGGCGGGCGGTATGAGGATGGTGCGCATTTGTTGTACGATTCTGCAGCGTCGATCGTCGGCGAGGCGCGCTCGGTCAGGGAAGGTCGATTGCAGTAAAGAGTATCGATGATCGTATCAGCATCGGTATGATGCGCTGTGCTTGGGCCAAAACGGACCTTGATATCGCTTACCATGATCTGGAGTGGGGCGTGCCGGTGCATCATGATCGGCGGCTGTTCGAGTTTCTCGTCTTAGAAGGGGCACAGGCGGGGTTGAGTTGGTCGACGATTCTCAAAAAGCGGGACCGCTATCGAGTCCCCGGCATCGTTCGAAATCGCATGAAAATCGAGGCGGCCCTCCGGAATGCGAAGGCGTTCCTCTCCGTGCAGGAGGAATGGGGAAGTTTCGATGCGTATGTGTGGCGATTCGTCGGCGGCCGGCCCTTGGTAAACCGTCGGCGCAGCCTCCGAACGATTCCCACCCGGACCGCCGAGTCGGATGCGCTCAGCAAGGACTTGAAGCGCCGTGGCTTTACCTTCGTGGGCACGACCATTTGCTATGCGTTCATGCAGGCGGTCGGAATGGTGAACGATCACGTGATCGACTGCTTTCGATATCGAGAGTTGACCGAAGAGGTCACTGATCGTCGCGCGCGCCACGTCTAGCGGTTGTACCATTCCCCCCCTTCACTTCCGTACATTCTCTACATCCTTCTCGCCATACATCCTTCTCGGCAGCGAGCACGTCTAAATCTGACGCCATATCGGCATGGGCACGCGGTATCGCGCGTCCCGTATCAAGCACGTCCATGTTGTGCTCATCGTCGACACGATGTCCCGTGCTGTAGACGCGCGAGCGTCGCGACTATCGAGTCAGCGTGGCGAATGCACGTTCTAAAGCGGGCTTCGACGGGTCTCCAATGGGAAGAGGATTTGCACCCGTTGTCAAACGAACAAGGCGAGTGCCAGGTTCGCAGCAAGCACGGGAAGATTGGTGACAGCAAGCAACAAAGGAGTCATGAACGTGTCAGTACAACATGACGACAAACAGCGAACGGGTATCACTCATTTCCCGCTTGAGTCGGAACAAGACAACCAGGAGAGAGTGCCGCCGCGTGGTCATGCGAAGGACGGGACGCAGCCGGAATTGACTCCAGGAACGGGTCCCGTCAAAGGACAGCGACTCTCGCGACAACACGATGCCGCCGAAGAGCCTCCGGAGCCCCCCGAACCCGGTGAAGCCGACGCAAGCCTGACCCCGAAGAGCGCGAAAGGCGGAAAGACCAGCGGGTCTCGCGCGGGAATGCTCGCGAGCCGTAAGATGCCGAAGGGAACAAGGTAGAGCCAAGGTCTCCACCGTTCACGACACAGGGAGAGCGATGATGGTCAACAACGGCGCAATTCTCTCCGTACTCTTCATCATGGCGCTCGTGCTGAGTAATCATGTCCGTGCGGAGGTCTTGGCGGCCCGGGGCGTCCGATGCGCGGCCGTACGAATCGGTCACGGAGTCCAAGCGGCTTTTCGACCCCGACGCCCTTCGCACCGTCAGAGGGGTGGTGACGGACATCGATACCGTGAAGATGGAGCATGGGACGTCATTCATGGAGTTGACGCTCAAGGCGAACAATGATCTCGTACGTGTCCACGTGGCGCCGCAGTGGTTCATGCAGGAGCAAATTCAGCGCGTGGAATTGGACGTGGGGCGCGAAGTGGAGGTCAAAGGCTCCCCTCAGATTATCGAAGGCAAGCCGGTCTTGATTGCGGCGGAGATCACGAACGACCGCCGCGATCAGCGGTTGCGACTCCGTCATCAAGATGGGACGCCGGTATGGGCCGGAAGTGAGCAGGCGAGGTGAGCGATCAGAAGCGCCGATGTGGTGGCAGCAGGAGAGATCATGAGCAATGAACGCGATCCATCACGCGTGCAGTTGGACCTGACCGTCGAGCAAGCCGAGCTGTTGAAGGACTGCCTGTTTGTGCAGGCCGAACAGAACGTCGGGCAACGGAGCAAGATTTTGGCACTTCATGAGCAAGTCATGGGGGCGTTGAGTGAGATCAGAGCGAATCAGCCCGCTAGTCTCGGTGAGAGCCGCCGGCGTTCGGACAACCGGCTCCGAACTATGCGAAGCCGTCGCCCATAGGACTCAGTTCTACATTACCCTCCAAAACCCGATCGTCCGGCCAGTCCTACTGACGGACGAGGCGAAAGCGTGCTACGCTGCAGCCGCAGGTTTTCAAAAAACCGTCCATGGCCGTCCACCCATCAGCAGGTCAGCGCCCCAGCCCCGAGCTGCTCATCGACCCGGGAACGCTCGAGCGCGCGTATTATGAGCGCGCGCCGAATGTCGACGATCCGAACCAGCTCGTGAGCTTCGGCACGAGCGGTCATCGCGGTACGCCGCTCGATGGCACATTTACCGAGCGTCACGTGTTGGCGATGACCCAGGCGATGTGCGACTACCGACGCGCGAAGGGCATCGACGGACCGCTGTATCTCGGCAAGGACACCCACGCAGTGTCGAGACCGGCCGAGCGCACGGCGCTGGAAGTACTGGCGGCGAACGACGTCCAAACGTATGTCGCGCGAAGCGACGGCTTTACGCCGACCCCCGTCATCTCGCACGCGA
The DNA here is from genome assembly GCF_979581665.1 of Nitrospira sp. Vd2. Lineage (NCBI taxonomy): Bacteria > Pseudomonadati > Nitrospirota > Nitrospiria > Nitrospirales > Nitrospiraceae > Nitrospira > Nitrospira sp. Vd2. The sequence goes on from NZ_CEFZSK010000022.1 coordinate 116,414, forward strand.
TCTTGGTCCACAACCGGGGACGCACCCATCACTGCGCGGACGGCATCGTCGTGACGCCGTCGCACAATCCGCCGGCCGACGGAGGATTCAAGTACAACCCGCCGCACGGCGGCCCGGCCGATACCGACGTGACCGGATGGATTCAGGATCGGGCGAATGACTTGTTGCGGGAGCGCAACAAGAGCGTCAAGCGCGTGAGCTACGAAGCCGCGACGAAGGCCGCCACGACGCACGTGTACGACTTCATCGAGGCGTATGTCGATGATCTGGGATCGGTCCTTGACATGGAGGCGATCGCAGCTGCGCGGCTCACGATCGGCATCGATCCGTTGGGCGGCTCGGCGGTGGCCTACTGGTCACGCGTGAACGAGCGATACGGGACAGAGATGACTGTGGTCAACGAGGCCGTCGATCCAACATTCGGCTTCATGCCGCTCGACCATGACGGCAAGATTCGAATGGACTGCTCGAGTCCGTACGCGATGACCGGGCTCGTGAAACTGAAAGATCGCTTCGATGTCGCCTTCGGCAATGACCCTGATGCCGACCGCCACGGGATCGTGACGAGGTCGGCCGGCCTCATGAATCCCAACCATTACCTCGCTGTTGCGATTTCTTACTTGCTGATGAGCCGGCCCCACTGGCCGACGGCCGCCGTCGTCGGGAAGACGCTCGTCAGCAGCGGCTTGATCGATCGCGCCGTGCTGGACCGCGGCCGTCAGCTGTCGGAAGTTCCCGTCGGATTCAAATGGTTCGCGCCAGGTCTCTTCAACGGCACGTACTGCTTCGGGTGCGAGGAGAGTGCGGGCGCGAGTTTTCTTCGTCGTGACGGTACGGTATGGACCACTGACAAGGACGGATTGCTCCTGGGACTGCTCGCCGCCGAGATCACGGCAAAGACCGGCAAGGATCCCGGCGTCCACTATCGCGAACTCACGGGAAAGCTGGGAACGCCATATTACGTCCGCATCGATGCCCCTGCCTCTCCGGAGGAGAAGAAGCGACTGAGCCGTCTGTCCGCCGATGCGGTGAAGGCCGACAAGCTCGCAGGGGAGGCGATCGTGGCGAAACTGACGAACGCGCCGGGTAACGGCGCCGCGATTGGCGGCCTCAAAGTCGTGACGGCACACGGCTGGTTCGCCGCGCGGCCGTCGGGGACCGAGCACATCTATAAGCTCTACGCCGAAAGCTTCAAGAGCCAGACGCACGTGGATGCGATCGTCGAGGAAGCGCAGCAGATCGTGCGCGCGGCGTTGAAGGGCTGATCAGCACGATGGCGTCACCGGATATTGAAAGGACACAGATCAGCGCCGCTTGGCACGCGCGCGGTTTCTCCTGCGACCTCTGGATCGATCCGCCCGGGCAAGAATGGATCGACTATGTCCATTCCGTGGATGAGTTGGTGATGCTCATGGACGGGGAGATCGAGCTTACGATGCAGGGACGGCGATTCCGACCGGCCGTCGGCGATGAGGTGTTCATTCCGGCCCGCGTGGCCCACACGGTGCGAAACGTCGGTGGGACGACCGCCCGATGGTTCTACGGCTACAAGCGAGACTGAGGCGTTACCGTCGGCCGCGGTAACGCCCCGGTCCCTCTTCAGCCTCACGATGCCGGACCTCCGCACGTCAATTTGAAGGAGTCGATGGCGTTTGCCATGTCGAGGGACCCAAGGTCCTTGACGCGTTGCTTCGGCACGAACGCCACCTCGTTGCCTTTGAAGTCTTTCCGGTCGTACGCCTTCATGTAGGCGTTCGGCCCCATGATAAGGCTCTCGATGTCGTTCCCCCAATCTGCGCCGTTGAAATTATCCAGCGTGGCGAATTGAGCCGGACCTTGGATCCGCACGTGCGGGTCGTCCATGTCGAAATCATCGTCCTCGTACAGTTCGACCCAGCAATCTTTATCGATCACCTGCGTCTCCAACGCGGCGAAACCGGGAAACGGCATCAATGCGAAGGCGGCAGCGAGTATCCATATGCGCATATTCCACTCCTTTCCTTTGAGTCACGGTGATCCCCGGCGATACTGAAAGATTCTGTCGATATTATGCCGCGGCTGGCCGGGTGGAATGGTCAGCGTCTGTGGCGGTGTGTCGTCCACAGTCGTCTGAAGGCACGGCGGCGAGAAGCGTACGTATGTCGTGTAAAGCTACTCGTCGCCGTGGCGGTGTGAGGGGAGCGCTAACGAGAGCGCTTCAACTTCTCGCGCATTTCGCCGATCATGTCTTCCATTTCCTTCATCTGCCGCTGCTTCATGTCCTTGAGTAAGCGGTCCATGTCATACGGGTGCGGCTCGGTGTTGCCTTGAGGACCGACAACCGTCGCCGGCTTCGGTGGAGGACTGGCCGGTGCTGCGGGAGAGGCCGCGACGGCAGGCGGCTTGGTCGATGTCACAGGAGGATCGACCGACGCGACTGGCATCCGCCCAAGTTGAAGACCCTGGTCCTGCAACCAGCGCTGTGCGACCATGGAGTCGATCGCAAAGCTGATGCTCGTGATGGGCGTGCCATCGGGAGCGAGCCGGGCGACGGCCGTATTGATGCCGATCATCTGTCCCTGGCTGTCGAGGAGCGGACCGCCGGAGTTCCCGCGATTGAGGCCCGTATCGGTTTGAAAGACGTGTTTGCCGGGCGTATGTTCGAAATTCTCGAACTCAGCGCTGATCACGCCGGACGTCAATGTCCAGAGCCCACCCTGCTCCGGATGGCCGATCGCCAGGACCCGGTCGCCGATTCTCACCGCTCGTGGATCACCAAACGGAACAACCGGCAGGGGAGCGGCTCCCTCCACTCGCAGTACGGCGAGATCAAGCGTAGCACTGACGGCGACAACGTGAGCTGCAAACCGACGTGCGAGATCGCTCTTGTGATCTCCGGTGACGCGCTCGGGACGAAGGAAGACGGATATGTGCGGATAGGGACGCTTGGTTGCCTTATCCATGACGACATGCGCGTTGGTGAGGATGAGGCCATCACTTCGGACAATCGAGCCCGTTCCACCCATTCCCGTTCCCTGCTCCGGACTCGCTATAATGAACACGACGGCCGGGGCGGTCCGTTCGTAGATCTGCTGCGGTGTCAGCTCCGTCGTCTGTACCGCAAGCACGGATGTGGCGAGGCCGACTGATGCGGCGCAGAGCAGGGAGGAGAGAAGGCGACGTACAGGGCCGATAGCCATAAGGACGACCTCCTGTCTTCAGGCAAGAAGTGTAATAGCGGTTCTTGGGTTCGTCCAGGTGTCAACGCATGGGAGCGGCAGGCGTTGACATAAGTAAGGCGGAATGCCCATGATCCGGGTCTCGACGGGCGAATGAGGAGGATGACGATGAAACGAACGATGCTGTTCACGATGGCCGGGCTGGTCGGTCTCATGCTGATGGCGGGCTGTTCGAGTGGGCCACCAAAGTGGGTGAAGAAGGGCGGCTATCCAGATAAGGACAAGGCGTTCTACGGGGTAGGCTCGGTGCAAGGAGTTCGAAACGAACCGCTCGCGTGGGAGGCGGCTGAAAACCGTGCGCGAGCCGATGTGGCACGAGGCTTTGAAACGTATACCGCGTACTTGATGCGAGACTATGAGGCCAGCACCACCGCCGGCGATTTCAAGCGCTCCACCGAAGAGCAGAATATCGAGCGCGCCATCAAGACGTTTGCGGCCGTCACGTTGAACGGCGTGCGTCAGGTGGATCGGTACTACGATGAGAAGAAGGGTACGTACTATGTATTGGCCAAGCTGGACCTGGAGCAGGTGAAGGATCAGTTGGACCAGGCCAAAGAGTTGAACAGCCAGGTGCGGGATTTCGTGCGCAAGAATGCGGATCGGCTATTCGAGCGATTGGAAAAGGAAGAAGCGAAACGCGCGCCGCAATGACATCGGTGCGGCCAGGCCCGTTCTCGTTCACTCCTCAATCGGCACGGCGCGGCGGGACAACGCCGCCGCACCGCCCTTCACCTGACAACGTCTTACTACTGAAGCGGAATGACGGGGTCGTTATGACACCCTTTTCTTGTCTTGCTGCTTGATCCTGAGCAGATATTCTCCTCGTCCACTCGACCACAACGTAATCGCGCCACATCGACTGAGACGGTCTACGGCGAGGAAGAGCTGTGCCCAGTTGGCCGACGGCAAGGCCATTCCGAGTTGATCGAGGGTTTGCATGCCATTCTTTTCGAGCACACCGAGAACCCATTCTTCCACTGTCGGACACATCTTGTCGGAACCAACCGACGGATTCGTCGTTCGAACCTCTGTCATCGACTCCATCGCGCGTCTCCTTCTCATTCGGGCGGTGAAACATGCCGAACATTGACCTCTGTGATCGCTGCGACGGTGAGGGCTGCCACAAAAACAAACGGCGCCCTCAACCCATCCGGCTGAAGACGCCATTGTCCGTTGCCTGCGACTCATATCTGGGCCTCGAAGACATCTTCGTCTTCGAGAAGTCGCCGAAACACTATCCTATCTCGATGCCGATGTCTATCGTACAAACGATGACAGAGATCTATCGAGCGAGGAAGGCAAGGGAGCGAGGTGTGTGGTCGTTTTCGCCGCTGTCAGAATCGAACGCCGAACGTGAGGCCGGGCATCGTATGAGCGCCTGCTCCGTTTCCCGTGTCGATGTCTGTAAAGTTCAGGAGGAATGTCGCCGTCAATGCGACGCGAGGCGTGATGGCGTAATCCAGCCCCGCCCCCAGTGGAATCAACCACGAGGTATCGGAATTGAAGCGATCGGAGTGAAGAAATCCGATCCCGGCCTGAAAGACGGCTTTCAATCGATTACCGGTATCGGGAATATCGATCCAATACTTGCCTTGGCCTGACAAGCCGAATTGCGACAAGTCGCCGACCACCGCAATTTGTGCCAATGGCCCGACGGAGAAATATCGGTTGAGAAAATAATCGGCATTGAAGTTGAGCGCGAACGCGGTCCCGCTCGGCGTGCTGCTCAAGAAACCGAGTGCGCCCCCGCCTGACCATTGGCCCGGGACCGGTGTGGTAATCGACTGCGACCATGCCGGTGTGACAGAGGTCCCGGCGACAGCGACGACCAAAAGCAGCAGCACTCGCATCAACGGCACTTTCAACGACCGCATATCATTCCTCCCTGCCCGGCGTTCGACCAGCGTGACCTTCAGATCGTCATCCTCGTCCGATGGCCAGGGATGGCGATGACCCGTACGGCACGGTGGCCGTGATCAGTGAACAGCTCGACGTCAATTCGCTCTCCCTCGTGGAGCCGGTTCAAAATGGCCGATTCCTCAACGGGGAGCGACACCGTCCGTCCGCCATCCGTCCGCACTGTCAGCCGGTGCGCCTTGCCGTCGATTCGGTACACCGTGCCCGTAATCGTATTCTGCCTCGCGAGGAGCGGCAGCGTTGCCTCGCCCTGCGGCAATGGTTCGGGGTCCGGGCTCAAGGACCCGAGCATCCCGAGTACGATCAATGCGACAAAGGCCGGCCAAGAAGACTTCACCGCGTCACCCGTGCGCGATCACCCAAGCAAGGACGAGACCTAGCGGGGGCGCAGCAGATCGTTCAACAATCCTGGGATAGTGTCTTCAACCGCTCGTTGTCACGTGAGTCTCGCGCCCGAGGCCGATGGTGGTGGCAGTGACCCGGTCCCCCGACCGGAACAGGTTGTCCTACATCGAGACAACCCGTCCGATCAGGTACCTACATTCTAGAGGCCGAACATATCCTTCAACCGTTGGATCATGCCAGGACTATGACGTTCACAGAACTCCATCGGTTCCGTTCCTTCGATGAACCACTCTTCGGCGGATTGGGGGCACGCCGACGTGGCCAGCTGACCCGTCTGCGGATCGATCGTACGCGAGACCATCCCGGCCGGAATCGGAAAGGCCTCGGGTGGCAGTGGTGCGGCCTTCCGGAAAAACTCGGCCCAGATTGGTACGGCCGCTTGAGCCCCGGTCAGTGTGAGCGTCGTTCCTTCATCGAACCCGACCCATACGCCGACCACGATGTCCGGCGTGTAGCCGATAAACCATGCATCGCGGTGATCGTCGGTTGTTCCGGTCTTTCCGGCGACGGCACCCGTAATCCCGAGCGCTCGGGCCGCCGCCGCCGTGCCGCGCTGTAGCACGCCTTGCAGAATGGAAGTGATGAGATACGTGGCCTGTGGAGACGCAATCGTCACCGGCGTAGGCGTGTGTGGCGCGATCGCCGGCCGACTGCTGCGGTCGCTCCCCTGCTCCACGAGCGCATGAAGGCCGGTCGGGGCCACATATTCGCCGCCCCGAGCCAGCGCAGCGAAGGCAGCCGTGATCTCGAGGAGCGAGACCTCGGAGGTGCCCAGCGCCAATGAGAGATGCTCGTCGAGCGGTCCTTGAATCCCCACGCTGCGCAAGAGGCGCGTAATCTCGGCCACGCCGACGGTCTGGGCCACTCGCACGGCCGGTACGTTGAAGGATTGCTCGATGGCAGTGCGGACTGAGACCTGACCGTGAAATTGGCGATCGTAGTTCTGTGGTGACCACGACCCGTTGTCCTGAGGAAAGGTCAGCGGTCTGTCGTCCAGGAGCGTCGCGGCGGTGAGTGCTCCGTCTCGTTCCTGCAGACTTCGCTCGAATGCCGCGAGATAGACGAACGGTTTGAACAGCGATCCCGCCTGTCGGCGTGCCTGAACCGCATGATTGAACTGAGAGGCTCGATAGTCGCGGCCACCGACCATCGCCAGAATGCCGCCGGTTCTCGGATCGATTGCGACGAGGGCGGCTTGGAGATGGTCCTCATCGGTTCGCAAGGCCTTGTAGCGGCGCTGAAGGCGAGCGAGACCGCCGGTGACGGCTTGCTCCGCGACTCGCTGCATTTCGAGATCGAGTGTCGTGAAGAGTCGCAAGCCTCCGGTGCTTTCCGTCTCCTCATCGACGGCGGACAGAATGTAGTCCATGAAATAGGGCGCGTCCGCCAGACCGTGCTGAAGTGACGCGGTCCGGATCGGGGAAGCGACTGCCGCCTGATACTGCTTGTCCGTGAGCTTGCCTTCTTGCTTCATCCGGAGCAGCACGAGATCACGGCGCTGCTTGGCGCCCTTGGGATTCCGAACCGGGGCATAGGTATTCGGGCCTTTGATCATGCCGGCGAGAAGTGCCGCCTCGGAGGCTGCAAGTTGCGCGAGCGACTTGCCGAAATAGTAATGCGCAGCCTCGCCGACGCCGTAGATGGCCACAGAACCGGACTGTCCCAGATAAATCTCGTTCAAGTAGCTCTCGAGAATCTGCGGCTTGGAGTACTTCATCTCGAGGATCAGCGCGGCCAGCGCTTCCTTGAGTTTGCGGACCATCGTGCGGTGCTGCGTGTAGTAGAGATTCTTGGCGAGCTGTTGAGTGATGGTGCTGCCGCCTTGGACGACGCCCCCACCTTTCAGATTCTGCCAGGCCGCTCGCGCGATCCCGACGGGATCGAGGCCGATGTGTTGGTAGAACCGATGGTCCTCAATCGCCAGGACCGCATCGATCACCGGGGCGGGGATCGAGGCCAAGGGAATCCACTCTCGGACCTGCCGTGACGCTTCGACAACGCCGCCGATGAGCTGTGGTTCCAACGAAACAGGTCCTGCGTCTTGTTCGTCGGGAAGACTGACGACTTTCGCGATCCGATGCTCCTCGAGCATCAGCCGGACGGGCCGACCGGGGACGAAGCCGTCCGGATACGCGAAGTCGCGGAGGTAGATATCGACGGCGCTCGCGAGGAGGCGATATTCCCCCGGCGCTTGGAGTTTGCGATAGACCGGCCGATAGCCGAGATGGTTCAACCGATCGACCAGCGCCTGCTTTTCAAGGATCGATCCCGGCATCAAGGCATACGCGGCGCTATAGATCTTCAGCGCATGCCGGTCCTCACCGCGGGGGAGGGTCAAGATCACGTAGAGGATCAACGTGTAGAGGATCGCCGTGGTCAGGATCGGCAGGAGAACCCACAACCACAACCGCCGCCGACGTCGTGCTCGGCTCACGCTAGCGTCTCTTCGTCAAATTGGACGCGATACCGTCGTGTCAGTATACTAGCCGTCGTCATTGTGGTAGGAAGGACCTGCGAACGACCATGTAGGTGGACCGTCTATAACACAAGGAGACCGATCTATGCCAACGACCACGCAACTCGTCATCACCGAGCAGAGTAAGCCCGGAGTGCTTGCACGTGTTGCCTCGGTCCTAGGAGCGGCTGGCGTGAATATCAAGGCGTTTTCGGCAGCCGAAGGACTCGGCACGGCCAAGATTCGGAGAGGCACCATCCGATTCGTCGTCGCCGATCTGGAACGGGCGAGGGCGGCACTCAAGTCGGAAAAGATCAAATTCAAGGAAGAGCCGGCACTGATCCTGAGCCTGGACAATCGCCCGGGCGCACTCAGCGAGGTTGCCAGGCATCTGAAGGAAGCCAGGATCAATATTACGAGCGGGTACTATACGCCGTCGCGCGAGGGGGGCAAAGCGATCGTCATTCTTACCGTCTCGAACCCGAAGAAAGCGGTGGAGATCCTCCGCGAAGAATCGCTCGATCAGTTCTAGCATGCACGTCTGCGGTGTAAGGCTTCATCACGTCGACGCCATGACCACGCCGGTGGCCCTTCGATACGCGCTCGAATCGACCCCCTGAATGCGATTCTCGCGATCCTGCACGGTCTGGCTCCTTGTGGCGTCCCTCGCCGGTTGCAGCAGTCTTCCGTCACGTTCGAGCGCCAATCTGATTCGCTATCGCATCGGGTATTCCGAACGCGGGATGGCGTCGTGGTATGGGCCGGGGTTTCACGGCAACAGAACGGCCAGCGGAGAAGTCTTCAACATGTACCAGTTCACGGCAGCCCATCGGACACTTCCGTTCGGTTCGCTGATCCGTGTGCGATCGCTTGTCTCGGGCCGTGAAGTTCAGGTGCGGGTCAACGATCGTGGGCCGTTCGCGCGAGGGCGGATTCTCGATCTGTCATGGGCGGCCGGGCGGGCGATTGGGTTGACCGCCGATGGCACACAGCCGGTCGAGGTGGTCGTCGTCGGAATGCCGAGCGACGGGGAGACGGATGAGCCGTTGCGCGTGCAGGTCGCCTCGTTCATTGAGGAGGCCAAGGCGCGGGCGCTGGCCATTCAGCTCAAGGGGCGCTACCAAAACGTCCGGATGGTCGTGGTCGATCTTCCGCAAGGGCGCCGCTATCGCGTCCAGGTGGGACGATTCGATTCAGAGTCGATGGCCCAAGCGGTCGCCGGGGACATCGATCGCACGTATCATTTGGAATGCGTCGTGATCCGTGACGGCTCGTGAGGCAAGGCAGTGCTGAAAACCCTTGTCACTTCTGGCGTCTTCTTGCCTTGCTCTGCCCTGTATGGTAGCGTAGTGGCGCCATGGATGATGGGCCTACAGGTTCGAAGGCCGTTTCGATCGTCCCGATTGCGCCTCTTCCGATTCGATCGCTTCCGGTTGCTGAGTACTGGGATCCCGTTCGCCTGCCGCGGTTGGTTCACAGACTCCTCTCATAAATGGATGCACTGATCCTGCTGAGCCTGATCGTACTGTCCGCTGTTATTTCCGCGGCAGAGATCGGGTTCTTTTCGGTCAACGAGATGCGGCTGCGGGCACTTGCGGAAGCCGGGGGGAAGCGCGCCGCCATGGTCCTGCACCTGCGCGCGCACCCCCAGCGCCTCCTCTCGATCATCATGATCGGCGATCGGCTCGTCGATACGGGCGCGGCTTCGTTCGCGACGATCCTCGTGCTACGTCTGTTCGGCTCCGAAGCGCTCGCGGTCGTCATCGGCATCCTGACGTTTGCGCTCCTGATCTTCGGCGACATCGTGCCGAAGACGTTGGCGGCCAAGCACGCGCTGTCCGTCGTCTTGGCCTTGGCCTATCCCATGTATGCGATCCAACAGATCATGAAGCCGGTGCTGTTTATCCTGGAGCCGATCATCAATACGCTGACCGGGGGCAAAGGCGTGGCGGTGCCGTTCGTGTCCGAAGAAGAAGTGAAGATCATGCTCGATGAAGGCGGCAAAGCCGGGATGATCGAGACGGAAGAAGTGAAAATGATCAAGAACGTCTTCCAGCTCAACGACATCACCGCGGAAGACGCGATGACGCCGCGCATCTACGTGTTCGCGCTGGACGGGAATTTCCGTCTAAAAGAGGTGCAGGAGCAGCTCTTCCGCTCGAAGTATTCACGGATTCCGGTCTACGAGGGGACGCTCGATAACATCACCGGAATTTTGTATCGCGACAAAGCGCTGATCGAGCTCGCCAAGGGCCGGTGCGACACCCGGCTCAAAGAACTGGCAACCCCCGCGCTGTTCGTACCCGGGACCAAACCGGCTGACGACCTTATGAAGCAGTTTCAGCGTGAGAAGCGGCACATGGCGATCGTCGTCAACGAATTTGGCGGCGTCATGGGGCTCGTGACGTTGGAAGACCTGCTGGAGGAAGTCGTCGGGGAGATCATGGATGAAACGGACATCTCGGAGGAATTGATCAAGCGGATCGGGAAAAACCACATCCTCGTGCACGGTCGCACCGAGGTCCGGCGCATCAACGATTTTCTCAAGGTCGACCTCGGCGATGAGCCGTTGACGATCAGCGGGTTGATTCAGGAGCAGTTGGGTCGCATTCCGGCCGTGGGCGAGGAGCTTCGTCTCGGCAACTGTCGACTGGTCGTGCATGAGGCCGACCACAAATCGATCAAGAGCGTACAGATCTTCAAGGAAGAGAAAGCCACGGCGCCCGATTCAGCCGGCGTCGGCTCGCCGAATTGACGCCAACCGCTTCGCCTCATACATCCGCTTATCCGCCACCCGCAGCAGTTCGGCTGCGGAGGAGACCGGCGGGAAGCCGGGCACGGTCGCCGCGCCGAGACTCAAGGACATCGGGATGTCACCGCTCGCCGTAGAAAGCGCGAGCGTCCGCAAGATGCCGCTCAGCTTCTCGGCCACCTGCTGGCTTTGATCCGCGTCGGTCCGCGGCAACAAGGCCGCAAATTCATCCCCGCCCACGCGCGCGATCAGGTCACTCTCGCGCAAATTTGCCTTGAGCGTCGCCGCGACCTGCTGCAGACCTCGATCACCGGCCTCGTGGCCGAAGTCGTCGTTGATGGCCTTGAACGCATCCACATCCATGATGATCACGGTGAAGGCTTCCCCGCTCCGCTGGAACTGCTGCCATTCGCGGGTGAGCGCTTCATCAAAGAAGCGCCGGTTGTAGAGTCCGGTCAACGGGTCGCGGATGGCCATCTGGTCCAGCTCCCGGTTCTTGGCCATCAATTCCTTCAAGTCGCGCTCGCGTTCCTGAAGCGCTTGTTTCTCGGCGGTGATATCGAGCGTCACGATATGAATCCCGTGGACGGTCCCATCGGGCGCGACGTCAGGATAGTAACCGGACAGCAGGCAACGCATCCGATCGGGAGCCTGTGGATCGGGAATCATCTCCTCAACCCCCTGCGCAGCTTTACGGGTATTGACAACCTGCTCGATGATCGGCCGCAGTTTGGCCCACCGCTCGGAAGGCAATACCGACGGTAGCGCTTTGCCGACGTGCTCTTCGACGGACCGCCCGTGGAGGAGCGCCAGGGATTGGCTCACACGCTCGATCGTGAAATCGGAGGCGATGTACATCAGGCCGATCGGAATCGAGGCGTAGACCTGATCGAGGCGCGCGCGGATCGTACGTGTGGACCCATTCGCGGTGGCAGACACTGGATCGGGCTGCATGGAAAAGGAATGGATCAAACCGCGTTGGATGACCAGCCAGCCGAGGAGGAGCAGACCCGTGAAGATGCTCATATTCACGAGAGCGAGGTGAACCAGCTGGGAGCGCATGATGGCATCAAGGGCTCCGAGATCGAAGCCAACGAGGACGGCGCCTTGCGGTGGATGCTCCAGTCCGGGGCCTACACCGTTCGGCGTGATAACGCTCAAAAGGAACCGGATGCAGGCGCCTTCATGGGTTTCGACCCAGGTAATGTCTCGGCGATCGCGATCGAGTGCTTGCCGCAAGCGATCCAGATGGAGATCAACGTGGGCGCCGACGCCTTGATTGTTCGAATCAGCGACGATGATGCCCTGTGCATTCACGATCGTAACCGATTTCACTGCCTGTGCCGCCGCGACGCGTGCAATGACCCGGTTGAGCGCCGACCGGTCTTTCCCATCGAGGAACGGCTGAACCGCGATCGATATCAACCGCCCGGACTCGACGGCCTTCTGCTCCCATTCGGCGGTCAACGTGCGACTCGTGATTCGATATTCGGCGAAAGTCAGCAGGGCGAGGCAGGCTACGAGGACGACCGCGGTGACAAGGGATGTCCCGCCCAGGGGTAGCTGTCGAGGCGGTCGTGCTGTCATTCGGCAGCCTTAGGGTAGGCAAAACTACAGAGTCGCGGACACTGTCCCACCCTCGGGCGGCGTTGTCAAGCCTGGTCGAGGAGTGAGAGAAATTCGGGTTCGGTGAGCGTGCGGACACCGAGGCGTTTCGCGTCGTCGAACTTCGAGCCTGGATCGGCGCCAACGACGACGAAGTCCGTCTGCTTACTCACACTGGACGTCACACGGGCTCCGCGCGCCTCGACACGGCGCTTGGCTTCGTCGCGAGTCAGCTGCGTCAAGCTCCCGGTGAAGACAAAGGTCTTGCCTTCCAACGTTCGTTGGGAGGAGTCCCCGGGCTGATCGGTCACGAGCGTCAGACCCAAGGCGCGCATGCGCTCGATCACCTGGCGATTGTGTGGTTCGCCGAAGAAGGATTCCAGACTGAAGGCGATTTCAGGGCCGATCTCATGCACGCTGTCGAAGGTCTCGCGGTCGGCCGCCATGACAGCCTCGAGCGTCCCGAACCGTCGCGCGAGGATTCGGGCCACGTGTTCACCGACCTGGCGAATGCCGAGTCCATAGAGAAAGCGGTCCAGCGACACGTGTTTGCTGCGTTCGATGGCCTCCATGAAGAGTGTCGCCGAGCGATCGGCGAATCCTTCCAACTCCAGCACGTCCTTTTTCTTCAATGCGAAGACATCGGCCAACGTTTTGACAAGCCCGGTCTCGACTAATTGCGCGGCGGTCTTCTTGCCCAGCCCGACGATGTTGAGGGCGTTTTTGGAGGCGAAGTGCTCCAGCGCACCTTTCAGTTGTGCAGGACACGCCGCTTGGCCGGTGCAGTAATGGTACGCCCCTTCGCGCGCCACCGCGGAGCCGCAGACGGGGCAGTGATCGGGCATCTGAAATGGGTCAGCACGGTGCTGGCCAGGGACAGAAATCCGCTCGGTCACCGCCGGGATGACATCACCCGCTCGTTCGATACGTACGGTGTCGCCGACCCGCACGTCTTTACGAGCCACCTCATCGGCGTTGTGGAGCGTGGCGCGGCTGATGGTCACGCCCCCGACGTCGACCGGTTTCAGAAGCGCGATCGGCGTGAGCGTCCCCGTGCGCCCCACGGACACGACGATATCTTGAACCTGCGTCACTTCCCGGCGTGCCGGGAATTTGTACGCAATGGCCCAGCGGGGGCTGCGAGACCGCTCACCCAATGTCCCTTGCCAGTCGCGGCGGTCCAATTTCACGACCACGCCGTCGATCTCGAACGGCAACTGCTCGCGCTGCGCCGCCAGTTCTGCATGGAACGCGATGACTTCGTCGATGGAATCGCATCGCCGGCGCTGAGTCGGGACAGGCAATCCGAATCCGGCGAGCAAGTCCAGCTCTTCCCAGTGCGTGGCCGGCAGCGATCCACTGCCTCCCATGATTTCATAGCACGTGATGACAAGGGGACGCTCGGCGGTGATGCGGGAGTCCAACTGGCGGAGCGACCCGGACGACGCGTTGCGGGGATTGGCGAATGGCTCCTCGCCGCGTTCGGTGATCCGCCGGTTGAGTGCCTGGAAGTCGTCCAGCCTCATGTACACCTCGCCGCGCACCACAAGGTGCCGGGGCGGAGTCCGGCCGGCGTGCAACTGGAGAGGCAGCGAACGGAGCGTACGCAGATTCGCCGTCACCTCCTCACCCATGACGCCGTCACCGCGCGTCGCCCCGCGCACGAATCGGCCTTCGTCATACACGAGCTCGACGGAGAGGCCATCGAATTTCGGCTCGGCCGTGTACTGGATCTTCACCTCGTCCATCGGCCGATCCAGCTCGCGGCTCAACTCACGCCGGACACGGGCATCGAATGCACGCACGTCCTCGGCCTTCATGATCGAATCCAAGCTGAGCATGGGCCGCTCATGGGTCACCTTCTTGAGTTCTGAGAGCGGCACACCGCCGACGCGCTGCGTTGGGGAGTCCGGCGTGATCAGCTCGGGGTGGGCGGCTTCAAGCTCGGTGAGCTCGTGGAAGAGCTTGTCGTACTCCTCGTCCGAGATCTCCGGCCGGCTTTTCACATAGTAGAGGTAGTCGTGGCGGCGAATCTGCTCGCGGAGTGCCTGAATGCGCTGTTCGGCGTTAGCTTGGCTCAATGGAGGCGCGGGTCCGTCTGTCATCGCTCAAGACCCGTGGCCGGCTTCGTCGCACCTGGCACGCGGCGGGTGTTATTCGTGGATGAAGTGCGCCGCATAACTTCTGATCTCATGGCCGTTGAGGACGTGAAACCGCCGAAGCCGGTCGATCGTCTGGCCGGAAAACCGGCTCAACGGAATGACAATGAGCTGACGATCGAAGTCCCGCGCGATTCGACGCCACCGCGCTCGTGCCGGAATGGGCGAGACGAGGACGATGTGGCGCTCGAGCGACGCCCGAGCGGCTCCCGCAATAAGACGTTCTTCGAGCGTTTCGGTGAAGGCCAGCGTCTGATCTTCCCAGATATTGGGAATCCGTCGTGGTGGAAAGAGAAACGAGGCCCCGCCGTAGCGTGACTGACCGATACCCGGCCCTACCATCCCCTGCTGGAACGGCGTGGCGTAAAAGCAAAGCGTCGATTCTTCCTCGTGCTCGGCATACCACGTCGCCTGCCACGAGTACACCAATGGATCAGCCGGCGTGTCGAAGAGAAATACGACCGTGTCGACCTTCCCACGCGTCGGTGGGATTTCTTTGACATAGATCTCGGGCTTCGCGGGCCCGCGGGCCGCCAGGGTTGATTTGCTTGAACCGGCCCGAGGTAGGCGATGCCAATGGCGCAAGCTTTCACGTAGATCGATGCCGTCCTTCACGGACGTCGTGAACTTTTCGACGCGGGCCAGGTCCGCCCCGAGCAGCGCTTTGGCCTGCTCCCTCACATGGCGGGTGAAGCTCTCGATCCGCTGGTCTTCGGGCGGCCAGGAGCACTGGCGAAAGGGGTTCCACTGGAGCGCCCAGCGGCGGCTCTTTGCCGGCGCCGGCTTCGGCCGTAGCGATAACGAGCGCCAGGTGAGCGGCGGGCCCTGCAGCCGGTTCTTGGCGTTGATGACTTCGCCGCCGGGCAACTGCAGCTTGCCGACACCAGCAGACACCACGCCCTCGATGTCGGCGTCTCCGTCCTGTTGAAACGTGTAGCGCTTGGCCGTTTCCAGCAATTGGATCGCGAACTCGTCGCCCGCCATCTGCTTGGCTGCCAGGACGAGACTGTACAGATCCGGCGTCAAGCGACGCTGAATCAACGCGAGATTGCGGACATATTGCAAGTACAGCTTGAGCAAATGGGGCGTGACCCAATTCGGGACCGAATCAGGCTTGGCGTCGTAGCGGGCGAGCCATTGTGCCCGGGTCTCCAACAGCAGGAGCTTGATGCCGTCGATCGCGGCATGGCGGTCTGATCGCAATTCGGCCCGGAGCCGTTCGTATTGCTCGGTGATGAACGGAAGCTCGCCGAGCACGAAATACAACGTGTCGGGCTGGACCGCGTACCGGCCAGGCCGAGCATAGGGTACCGCGGGCGGAGCGTAAGGGGTGCGTTGTCGGTAGGCTACTCGCATCCAGGGCCAATCGGCGATCGGGCACAGGCATAAGATGCGCTCGTACTCCAGTTCCAATTCGTGAAGACGAAACGCCATCCATGCGATGCGCTTGCGCTGCTGCTCCGACTCAGGTGGCGGTATCGAAGGAATCAACGCCGAGGCGAAGGCCGGCAGCGATAATTGCTTGAGCGCGTACGGGTCCGGCGGCGTGAACGGTGTCGGCTCGAAGCGAACGACCTCTCGATCCACGTAGGCCCGCGCAATTCCCTCACCCATCGCCGCCCGAATCCCCATGATGACCGGTTGGCAGGGGTCTATGGGGACAAAGTTCACGAACGGAGAGCCGTCGTCAGGCTCCGACGAGATGACGACACTCACGCGCGGCAGCTCGTCGACGGCGGCTTCAACGGACGCTTCAAGCGAGGGCGGTAACGGGACGGCGAGACAGTCGTAGGGGCGGGCGATGAGACGCTCACGGACTTCCTGCGCCACGTCGCCGCTGCCATGCAAGATCGGCAAAAGATCGATCCGCGAGGAGAGGCGAAGGACGGCGTCGTCGATCGAGGTCATGCCCTCTCTATTATTTATCGGGGTGGAGCGGGTCGTCGTCCTCGAAGAAGAAATCGCCGAGACCCTGGGGCAGTCGTTGATTGCCGAGTGCGCGGCTCCGCCGCCGTGAGAGCGCGTTCAGATCCAGTGCTTCGTCGCCTAAGACCTTGGTGACCGCCTCTCGCCACGCGGTGTCGGTGGAGAGGGGATGGCGCGCGTTTTGCGACAACCGTTTCAACGCGTACCGAAGCACGTGCAAGCCATCTCGTACCGAGAAGTCCAGGTTGAGCTGGTGCGCTTGCTGCAAAAACTCGACGGTCATCGCCAGCATCTCGGCCGGCGCAAACGGCAAATGGTACCGGAGAATGGCCAACTCGTCCTCCCGATTGGGATACCCGACGGCCAACGTCGGTTGCAGGCGGGAGAGGATGTAGTCGGGCACTTCGTACGTCGATGCATCTTCGTTCATCGTGACGCAGGACCTGAAGTCGGGATGGGCACTCACCAATATGCCGGCGACGATCGATTCGATGCAGCGTCGGTGGTCGAGCAGGGAGGCCAGGGATGCCCAGCTCTTCTCGTTCATCCGGTTGCCCTCGTCCAGCACACAGACGCCGCCGGTCAGCATGGCGGACACCAGCGGCGACGCGTGATATGCGATCGTGCCCGATTCGGCAAGAACCGGTGTGATCAGCAGATCTTCCGGACGCGTATCGGCCGTACATTGAAAGATGTAGAGGTCCTGTTTTCGCTCGCGAGCGCCGGACATGGCGAGCGTCGTCTTGCCGATCCCCGGCGGTCCGGTAATCCGAGGAGACAGCGGAAGGTCTTTATCATCGACGACGAGCCAGCAGGCCAACAGTTGGGTGAGGATCTCCTTCGCGCCGATCCATTCCTGCTCGAGCGTGATCGGCTGCGCCAGGCGTAGCGAGATCCCCTGGATGTTCATCGTGCGGGTGGGCCCGTCTGCCGCCGGTTCCTGCGGCCGTTTGTCGCGTGACGGCATCATGAGCGAAACGTAACACAGGGGTCGGGAGGGGGTCAAACGCGCGTGGGGCTTTGACTTTCTTTCTATCCTCGCACTATCCTGAACGACTCCCTCTTCTCATAGTGAGAAGGGTGGAGGTCGGGGCTGATGACTGGTGAGATGATGACGGTGATGGTCCGTACGGTCGGGATCCTCGGATGCATGATGGTGTTGTTGTCCGGGTGCGTCATGCGTGAGCAGTACGAGGCGGAGAAGAGCCGCGCCCTCAATTTTCAACGCTTGCTGGCCCAAGAGGAGAAGCGCACCGGAGAGTTGGATGCGGAAGTCAAACGATTGAAGCGCGACGTGCCGGAATTGGACGCGCGCAATCGCGAGCTCACCGCCCAACTGCAAGCCGTACGCGAGCAGCTCGGCCGCGTCCAAGAAGAAAATGCGGGCCTGCGGGAAGCCGCCGCGCTGAAGGCACGGGAAGAACTGGACCGGACGGAGTCGAGAAAAGAATCAAAGAAAGCCGCACGGCCGAAACCGGCCGTGAAAGCGGCGCCGCCCAAGATCGATATCGAGCAGCCGGTCGATCAGGGATTGATGGAAGCGGCGCCCGAGACGAAAACGGACATGGGCGAGGCCCTCTACCATCAAGTGCGACCGGGCGATACCCTCTTCAAGCTCGCTCGCCAGTACAACGTCCCCGTCGAGCAGATCAAAGACTGGAACCGGCTGCGGGACAGCACGATCGAAGTCGGACAGAGGCTGATCGTCGGATACCGCTAATGGCCCGCGCGACCTATTCACTGACCTTCGATGAGTTTAAGCGGCTCGCGGGAGCCGGCAACCTCATCCCGCTGTACCAGGAAATTCTGGCCGATTACGAGACCCCGGTCTCCGCGTTGGCGAAAATTGACCATGGCCCGTCGGCCTATTTGCTGGAGAGCGTGGAGGGTGGTGAGAATTGGGCCCGCTACTCCTTCCTCGGAAGCGGCTCGCCGATCGTGATTCACGAAGATCGCAATGCCATCGTCATCACAAACGGGTTCCGACATGAGCGGCTGCCCGTCAGCCACGAGTCAGGACCAACGCCCCTGGATCGAATGCGGGAGCTGATGGCCGGTTACCGGCCTGTCTCGGTTCCCGGACTGCCCCGGTTCGTCGGAGGCGCTGTCGGCTATTTGGGATACGATACGGTCCGTTACTTCGAGGACATCGGGTCACGGCGAAAAGATGATGCCGGACTGCCTTTGATGGCGTTCTTGCTCACCGATACGCTCCTGATTTTCGATAATGTCGCCCAGAAGATCAAAGTCGTGGCGAATGCGCATGTCGAGTCGGACAAACCCTCGCACATCCGGCGCGCGTATACCGATGCGATTGCGCGGATTGATGGAATGATCGAACGGCTCCGACGGCCGTTGCGGCGACCTACCGTGCCACGCCGGCGGCGCCCGATGACCTTCACGTCGAACATGAGTCGCGCGGATTTTGAAAAGATGGTGCTGCACACGAAGGACTACATTCGCGCGGGCGATGTCTTTCAGACCGTGGTGTCGCAACGATGGGAGACGCGGATCGCCACCCGGCCGTTTGAAATTTACCGGGCGCTGCGCGTCATCAATCCCTCACCGTACATGTACTACCTGCGTGTCGGCGGCGTCGAACTCGTCGGGTCCTCGCCGGAAACGCTCGTGCGGTGCGAAGATGGTCGCGTGTCGCTCCGTCCGATCGCGGGGACGAGGCGCCGGGGCGAGACCGAAGAGCAGGATCAGGCGTTGGAGCGAGAGCTGCTGGCTGACGAGAAGGAGCGTGCGGAGCACGTGATGCTCGTCGATTTGGGTCGGAATGATGTCGGGCGCGTGTCGAAGCCTGGCTCCGTGCGCGTCGATCGCTTTATGACGGTCGAGCGCTATTCCCACGTCATGCATCTCGTCTCGGAAGTGAACGGCCAATTGGAAGACGGCAAGACGGCCTATGACGTGCTCCAGGCCTCGTTTCCGGCCGGCACCGTATCCGGTGCGCCGAAGATCCGCGCGATGCAAATCATCGAGGAGCTGGAGCCGACACGCCGTGGGCCCTACGCCGGGGCGGTCGGTTACTTCAGCTTTTCGGGAAACATGGACATGTGCATCAATATCCGGACGATCGTGATCAAAGGCCGCAAGGCCTACATTCAAGCCGGCGCCGGGATCGTCGCAGATTCACAACCGGATCGCGAGTACGACGAAACGTGCAACAAGGCGCGCGCCATGATGAAAGCCATTGAGTCGGCGGAACGGGGATTGGCGTGAGGGTGCGGACCTTCATCGTTGTTGGTGATTCGTGAGACGCCCGCTGAACGGGTCACGGTTCCCAATAACGAGTTCAGCCTTTCCGGTTTACGAATAACGATTCACGATTAACGAAATCACATGCTCCTGATGATCGACAATTACGATTCGTTCACCTACAACCTCGTCCAGTATTTGGGCGAGTTGGGGGAGGACATTCAGGTGGCGCGGAACGACAAGATCACGATTGACGAGATCGAGGCGCTTCGGCCGCACCGAATCGTCATTTCACCGGGTCCCTGTACGCCGAAAGAAGCCGGTGTTTCGGTGGACACGATCCGTCATTTCGCGGGCCGCCTCCCGATGCTCGGAGTCTGTTTGGGGCACCAATCGTTGGCGGTTGCCTTCGGCGGGGATGTGGTTCGAGCAGGTCGCCTCATGCACGGCAAGACCTCGATGATCCTCCATGATGGGAAAACGATTTTTCGCGATCTCCCGAATCCCTTCGAGGCGACCCGCTACCATTCGTTGATCGTGAAGCGCGAGACGCTACCAGATTGTCTGGAAGTGTCCGCGGAGACCGAGGAAGGCGAGATCATGGGCCTTCGCCATCGCACCCTTGGCGTAGAAGGCGTTCAATTCCATCCGGAATCGATTCTCACCTCGGCGGGAAAGGACCTGCTGCGGAATTTCTTGAAGCTGTAGGCTTAGAAGCGTTCGAAGTTCGAGGTGCGATGTTCGAGGTTCCGGCTTTCTGAATGGGGTTTAACTTCGAACCTCTAACCTCGAACGCACGAGGCCGCAACGGTGTCCTGTTACTTGATCGCGACCGCTTTGACCTGCTTGTACGTCGTTAAACCTTTCAGCACCTTCTCTACGCCGTCCTGAACGAGCGTCGTCATCCCTTCCTCGACCGCGGTGTGCAGCATCTCTTCGGTCTTGGCCTTGTTCTGGATCAGCCGCTTCATCTTGTCCGTGCCGATGAGCAACTCGTGAAGTGCCAGGCGCCCTTTGAAGCCGGTCCGGTTGCACGCGTCGCATCCCTTGCCGCGATGCAGTTTGAAGCTGCCGTCATGCTTGACGCCGAGGCGCGGCCAGTACTCCTCACCGTAGCCGACGACGAGTTCGTCGTACTCTTCCTTGCTCGGCCGGTATTCCTCCTTGCACTCGCTGCAGATACGTTTGCAGAGCCGCTGGGCGAGCACGCCGAGCATCGCGTCCGCAAAGCTGAACGAGTCGCAGCCCATATCCAAAAGACGAGTGATCGTCTCGACGGCGCTGTTGGTGTGCAGCGTACTGAAGACGAGGTGGCCGGTGAGTGATGCCTCAATACCCGTGTCGGCCGTTTCTTTATCCCGCATTTCGCCGACCATGATGACGTCCGGATCGGCGCGCAAGAAGGCGCGCATGGCTATGGCAAAGGTAAAGCCGATCTTCGGCTGCACCTGGACCTGACGAAGACCATACTGCGTGATTTCGACCGGGTCTTCGGCGGTCCAGATCTTCCGCTCCGGCGTATTGATGTAGCCGAGCACGGCATGCAAGGTCGTTGTCTTACCGGATCCGGTGGGACCGACGCAGAGAATGATGCCGTACGGCTTTTCTGCGATTTTTTTCAGCTCGCGGAGATTGCGATCGGAAAAGCCCATCTTGTCCAGCGGCAACGGTTCGCTTGCCGCCAGAATACGCATCACGACGTCTTCGTTGTAGCCGGCCGTCGGCACTGTCGCTACACGAAGCTCGATTTCTTTCCCGCCCCCGACCTTGAACTTGATCTTGCCGTCCTGCGGTTTGCGGCGCTCCGCGATATCGAGGCTCGCCATGATCTTGATGCGGGAGACGATCGCGCGCCGGTAGATCGAGGGGATTTTCATGTATTCGGAGCAACTCCCATCAACGCGGAACCGTACGACCGTCTCTCGCTTGTCACCATAGGGTTCGATGTGGATGTCCGACACGCCCATCCGATACGCATCGGCGATCACCTTGTTCGCCAGTCGGACGATCACGTTGTCGTTCTCATCGACGCCGATGTTGGCGTCTTCCTGCTGCTCCTGCTGGGCCTCGTTGACCAACTCGCCCAGGATGTCGCTGATCGATCCGCTATCGGAGGGAAGCGCCGGATCGACCTGCCCCGTCGCCACGCGGAAGAATTGCGTAATGTCGCGTTTGAGACAGACGGCGAAGCGAATCGTTTGACCGGGGAACATCCGCTGGATGTCCTGCACACGGTCCAGATCATTCGGATCGTCGATCAAAATCTCGATGACGTTCTTGTTGCGCTTGAACGGGATCCAGGAATTTTTCTTCAGATAGTCGACGTTGAGGTTTCGGAGCAACTCGGGATCGATCACGGTGCGATCGTCGAACTCGACGTACGGGACCTGATAGAACTGGCTCAGTGATTTGCCGATGTCCGACTTGGGGATCTTATATTTTTCGATCAGCAGCGAATCGATATCGCTCACGCCCTTTCGGGATTCCGCGATGGCCGCGTCCAATTCCTGCTGTGTGATCTTCCCGGCCGACAGCAGATAATCGAATTTGGTGACCGGTTTCTTGGCCAGTTTCCTGAGGTTGAAGAAGGCGATACCCAGGCTCTTGGCGATCTCGGCCACCGATTCTTCATCCCGTTTCGTGAAACGCCCGCCACCCTTTTTGTTGAGCAACTGGACCACGCCCATCAGATACTTGTTTTCGGCTACGATGGGATAGGTCAGCACTTGTTTGGTCCGGAATCCGGTCTTCTTGTCCCATGACGCGTCATGAGCGAGCAGGGGGTGGATGCGAGAGAGCTCGGTCTTGTTGTACGCGTCTTCGATGTTCACCGGGCGAAGATATTTGGCTGAAAAGCCGGGCAGGCTTTGCTCGCTGATCGGTAGGCGCAGTTCTTCCACCCCGTCGAGATGGGGCACCTTCGAGAAGATTTCCTTCTTTTCAGGATCCATTGCAAAAAGGCTCAGTTCCTCGGCATCGAACAGTCCGAGAATTTCTCGGTTCAGGTCCAGGAGGATTTGATCAAGGTCCTTCGCGGCGTGGATTTGATTGGAGATCCGCTTGACCTCTTCGTCCCGCGCGATCTTTTGGTGCAGTTCTTTGACGCTATCGGGAAGCACCTTGGCGGTATCCATTAACCCTCCGAAGCGAGCTACGCGTGATCTCTTTCCAAGTACAAAACCATAGCAGAAAGGCACGAGAAATCAAGGAAGTGCAAGGGTTTTTTCGCACGCCGGCCGTAAACCGGCGGCCGTGGTGAAAACCGGCGAGGTCGTTTGCCGCGAAGGAGAAGAGGCGGCGAGAAATTATTCAGCAAAACCAAATGGAACGCCGCCCGTAGCCGGCATCATCCTCTTGCTCCTGGCCGTTATTGCGCGTAGAGTCGCGCGACAACGACGCGGTGTGAGAATGGGGACGTTTGGGGCGATGGGCGCGGTATTTGCGGCCTTAGCGGTCGCCGGCGGGGCGTTCGGCGCGCATTCGTTAAAAGCGATCCTCACAGCCGATATGCTGGCCGTATTCGAGACCGCCGTCCGCTACCAGATGTATCATGCGCTCGGACTGCTGCTCGTCGGGCTGATCATCGACCGCTCTCCTCACTCAACCGTCCGATATGCCGGTTGGGCCTTCGCTTCCGGGATTGCCCTCTTTTCAGGCAGCCTGTATCTGCTGTCGTTGTCGGGTGTGCGTTGGGTGGGAGCGGTGACGCCCCTTGGCGGACTGTGCTTTCTCATTGGCTGGGGCCTGCTGGGTTGGAGCGTGTGGAAGGGCGAGGGACAGCGGCGCTGACTTAACGCGGGCAAGGCGCGACGCGTTTCCCGGTAATGGATCCCCAGGCGCCGCTCGAATTGACAAAACTTCCTTCTAAGCGCTGCCCTTCTCCGGTGAACAAGAGGCTGTCCTCCTGCACGCCGCCCGAAAATTCCCATCTAAGATACACCACGTCGCCCAGCACGATCATTTTTGCCGGCCCACCGGCGACCGATTGGCCATTGGCGGGAGGGAAGACCATCACACTCTTATGGTCGAGATGGTTTTGATGGTTGTGGATCGTCCAATTCCATGTACCGCACAGCCGAGCGGCGGCGCGTGCCTCCCGGAGTCGCTCAGGCCAGCTTCTTAACGATGTCCACAACTCTCGCGCACGCTGCTGCGCCTGCACTTCGGCAGTTGTCGCCATCGCATACGTCTGCGCGAGAAAGACGGGCTTCAGGCGTGAGTAGAAATAGGCCGAAGCCGTGGTCGTTTTGTCCGCATCAGATGTGGCGTCCGACGACTCCCAATAGGCCATCAATTGTCGCTGTATCCCTGCCGCCCCTTCATTTCGACCGATCTCCAACCAGGAACGTTCGCCGGCAAGTCGCGGGACCGCGGTCTCGAGATACCTGACGTAATCCGCCGGCACCGACGCTTGCTCTTCGTTGCCCTCAGAGAAGAGGGTGACGGCTTCGGCGACACGCGAAGCGTCGGTCAATGCGCGCCGGTGGCCATCGGCCGTCAGCCACGCCCGCTGCTTCGCGCTGTTTTCAAGGAGAGACGTGATGGCTCTTTCGTCGGCCGCATTTGCTGCGTCCTTGAGGGAACGTGCAAGCCTCCATGCCGCAAGTTCCGTGGTGAGTTGCCGACCGGCGTCGAGGAACTCTGGGGGCGGCGCGGAGGGAGGTGGTGGCGCGGCGCGCTGACCATGCGTTCTGGTTCCCTCGCCTGGGGGCAACACGAGGCCCAGCGTCTGGCGCAGTTGCCGCTCGAACAGTTGTGCAGCCCTCTCATCGGAATCAACCTGACTAAGGGCGGAATCGGACGTTTCGAGGACCTTGTCGAGATCGAGCGCACTGCTCTGCGCACCCAACGCACTCGTCCTCGAAAGAAGAAGCAGAAGCAGGGCGAGAATCGTTCGCGAGAAGTTCATGGTTCATTGTGCGATAGCGATGGAGACAATCGCAAGGTGACGGAGGAGCGCGAACAAGAAAGCTCAAGCGGAGAGATGACGGGAGAGAAACGCGAGCATCCGTTCCCAGGCCATCTTGGCCGCGTCCGGGCGGTACATGTCCTTGCGCATGTCATCACAGAACCCATGAGGCGCGCCCGCATACGAATGGATCTCGATCGTCTTGCCGGTTTCTTGCCCGGCACGGCGAAGGCGTTCCAATTGCTCCGGGGTCACGCCGGCATCTGACTCGCCGGTATGGAGCTGCACCGGACAGACCAAACCCTTTAACACCGTATCCGGGGCAGTGATGGCGCCGTAGAAATCGACGGCCGCCCGTAGCCGCTTCCGCTGGCAGGCAAACCGGAGGGCAAGCGTGCCGCCAATCCCGAAGCCAACAGCCGCATGGAGATTCTTTTTCGCCTGGTCGCGCGTGTTCAAAAATTCACAACAGGAATTGATGTCCTGCAAGAGGTCGGGCTCTTTCATGCGAGCCGCCAACGCATCGGCCACTTCGGCATTCGCGGTCACCATGCCGCCCTGTCGCGCGTACAAATTCGGCACGATCACCATGTACCCCTCGCAGGCCAGGCGAGCGGCCGTGTCCTTAATCTGGGCATTCAATCCCCACCGCTCATGGAGCAGTACGATGCCGGGGAACGTCGCTTTGTCCTGTGGCCAGAACAGGATTGCCTCGACTTGTACCTCCTTGGGCACGCGCGTACGGAAGTACGGATCGACGGATGCGTCACTCAAGGAGGGGATCGGCGCGCCGCTGGGAAAGCGAACAGCGCCTGTCCCGATCTGCTGCAGCGAAAACGGTTGTTGTCCTTCGGACATGATCGTCGTCAGCGTCGCACAATTTAGAAACGAGAGTCGTACTATAACGACGCGTAAAACTTGTTGTCAATTTGCGCATTGCGCGGTGCCGGCATGACCTTTAGAATTCGCCCACCCGGGAGCGCGTCGACGAATGACCCTCAATATCGGCCTCATCGGTCTAGGGCGCCACGGCCTCCGGTATGCCACGCATTTGTTGGAACCGTTGCCGGCGATGAGGCTCGTCGCGGTTTGCCGCCGGGATGCCGTGGCGGGGCGCGTCTTTGCCACGCAACATGGCCTGCGTTTCTATGAGGACTATCAAGACCTGGTGGCCGATCCCGATGTCCACGCCGTCGTGGTCGTGACACCCGCTTCCGAAACGGAGGCGATCGGACAAGCCGCCATTAGGGCAAGAAAGCCACTGTTGATCGAAAAGCCCTTAGCCGATTCGGCTCATGCCGCGCACCGGATCGCGGATGCCGCTGAAGCGGCCCGAGTCCCTCTGATGACCGCCCACACACTCCGCTTCGATTCGGCGATCGCTGCCCTCAAATCTGAGCTTCACCGGGTTGGCCCATTGCGGTATGGGGTACTGACCCTTCGGCTGGAGGCACGGGATGTGGCGATGGCAGGTGGTCTGGGTGTGCTGATGGAAATCGGCGTCCACTGCTTCGACTTGATCCGCTACCTCACAGGTGAAGAAGTGGCCGACGTTCAGTGCAACTTAGACAGCCACGACGATGGCCCGGAATCGATGGCCTTTGCGAGAATGGCGACAGCCGCGACGGCGCGTCCGTTTCTCGTCGATGTGTCCCGTGTATCAGCGACGCGAATAGGGCGGATCGAGTGGATCGGTGAAAAGGGGCAACTCATGGCGGACTGGTCACGCGGTACGTTCACGCGCTTGATTGCCGGTGAGCCGATTGAGACCTCACCGATCCAACCGAGGCCAACACTGGTGGCAGCCCTGAGTGCCTTCGCCGAGGCGATCACAACCGGCCGGCCCGTACCGATTACCGGTCGGGACGGCCAGAGGGCGGTCGAACTCGCACAGGCATGCGCTCGTGCCGCGGCGACCGGTATGAGCGTCCGGGTGCACGCATGACGGCGAAACAGTGAAGATCGTCACTACTGCGTATCGGCGACAATGTGGGTGTCCGTTTCCTCCACGCCGTCGATCGTGTGGACTTTTGTAATCACGACATCCGACAGGGCCTTTTCATCCGGAACGCTGACGAAGCTGAAAATATCGGGTTGCCCGAAGCATGGGTGAACCTGCTCCACGCCGGCGACCTTCTTCAGCGACTTGACCACGTCCTTCGTCTTTCCCGCTTTCACCTTGATCAAGATGTACGCCCGTGTCGGCATGGTGACCTCCTTGGTTGACCTCGTGCCTCGATCGCCCCAATTACGACCCACCCGGCATCTCTCGCCTGCGCGCCGCATATCGCGCATGGACATCCTCGCCCGCCGCACTGAGCGCGCGTTTCGCACGCTGAAAAGTCTGGGCCAGTAGCCGGAAGTCTTCCTCACCCACGTTGTACGCCCCAAATGCCTCGCGCAGATCTTGTTGGTCCCAGATGTGCTCACGTTCGGCGTAGTCGACGACCGCCTCCATCGATTGAGATGTCCAGCCTTCTGTCGTGAATCGCTCTAGAGCCGCCGGTGCCTGCTCTCCGAGCTTTGCCCATAATGACTCTTCGAGGAAATGCCGAATGGCCGGGTGGCGGCTCTTCATCAACGCGGCTTGAAACTGAATGAGCGCCTTGATGAGTTGATTGGCCTGTGGGGTCGACTGAGGAGGCAGCACGGCCGCATCCTGAAACGTCGCGAGCAGGGCCATGATCGTCCCGACCTGTTGACGCGTCGCCCGTTTCGGCGATTCGGATTCTGTCTGGGCAGTCGGCGGAGCAAAGACTTCGTTGGCGTCGCTGAACGAACCGCCCGGTTTGGGGCCACCGCCGATCACGTACCATCGATCCTGAACGACCGCCGACCCAAGGCCGTGGCGGGCGGTCGGCATCGATGCGACCCGCTCCCATCGGTTGTGCCCAGGATCGAAGGCTTCGTTCACCGCAAAGGTGCCTTCCGGCGATTCGCCACCAGTCACATAGATGGTGCCCCGGATCACGCCGGCCGTGAT
Organism: Nitrospira sp. Vd2; assembly: GCF_979581665.1. NCBI lineage: Bacteria > Pseudomonadati > Nitrospirota > Nitrospiria > Nitrospirales > Nitrospiraceae > Nitrospira > Nitrospira sp. Vd2. Next base: position 143,947 of record NZ_CEFZSK010000022.1, read on the forward strand.
CCCGCTCCGCGGTGTGGGAAGATCGGCCACCGGGCTCCATCGATTCGTGATCGGGTCGAACGCTTCGACGATGCTCAGATTCTTTCCGTAGTCCCGATTGAGCCGACCTGCGATCGCGTAGATCTTCCCGTTGACCGTGGCCGCCGCCAAATGGTCCCGCGGAGTGGGAAGCGGAGCGCGAGCGATCCAGGAATTCTTGTCGGGATCGTACTCGTCCACCGCCGCGGTATTGCCATCGCCGTCGTAACCACCGATGGCATAGAGTTTCCCGTCGTAGATCCCAACGGCAAGCGCGCCTCTCGCACTAGGCATTGGCGGACCTTCCGTCCACCGGTCCTCCTTTGTGTCGTAAATATAGAGCGACTGGACCGGCTTCCACACCGAGAGCAACGATTGTTTGAATCCGCCGACAATATAGATATGGCTGCCGATGGCCGCACTCCCTACATGATGCAACCCAGTCGGAAGCGAGGCTTTGGTAGTCCAGCGGTCGGCCTGCGTATCGTAGGCTTCAACCTTGTCGCTGATCGCGAGGTCCTTGATGTTGCTCAGTGCCGGTTTCTCGAATCCACCGACCACATAGATGATGTCGCCGACGGCCGCCGCGGCCACCTCCGTTCTTGGCGTCGGCGCGGGAGTCAGCGTCGTCCACGTGCCGGGGAGTACCGAGTCCGCTGTGTGCGCGATCGACACAGGCGACAGGAGCGCAAGGGTGAGAAGCGCGAGGGCCGCGGCACGACGGAGCGGCACTGTGCCTAAGAGCGGCGCTTGAGGCATGGCGGGATTATACGCCCGTCAGCAAAGACGATCCATGGCGGCGGTTGATGAAGTAGAAGTCCCACGAACGTGAATGGTCGTCCTAGCCATTTGGTTGAAAAGCTCTAGAAGGCCCGCCTATAATCGCCGCTCGATTTCCAAGGTTTTCGAGGCTTCTGACAAGGATTCATGCTGTCCAAGGTTTTCAGTGCCGCGTTGGTCGGACTCGACGCGCATCTCGTGGAGGTCGAGGTCGATATCGGCGCCGGGCTGCCGCAATTCTCCGTTGTCGGTCTTCCGGATGCGACCGTGCGGGAAAGCCGCGATCGGGTCCGCTCGGCCTTGAAGAACAGCGGCTTCACATTTCCGATCAAGAAAATTACGGTGAATCTCGCGCCGGCCGATCTGAAAAAGGAAGGCTCGGGCCTGGATCTCGCGATGGCCATTGGCATCCTGCTCGCGGAAGAGGTCATCCCGCCGTCGGCCGTCGAGAACCGCGTGTTCATCGGCGAGCTGTCTCTTGACGGCCGCATCAAACCCGTGCCGGGCGCTCTGTCGATCGGGCTTGGGTTCCGAAAAGGGTATGATCTTCTGCTCGCGGCTGACAACGCGGCGGAAGCGGCGATCGTGGAAGGCGTTCAGGTGTACCCGGTCCGCACCCTTCCCGAAGTCGTCGAGTTCCTCACCGGCGCGCGTCCGATTCTTCCTGTGCCGACCGATGGGACACAGTTGCTGATGGACTCGCCGGCGGACGATGACTTCGCCGACGTGAAGGGACAAGAGCATGCGAAACGGGCGCTCGAAGTGGCCGCAGCAGGCGGGCACAACATTCTCATGGTAGGGCCGCCTGGATCAGGCAAAACGATGCTCGCGCGCCGCCTCCCGGGAATTCTGCCGCCGCTCGAACGCGAAGAAGCCATCGAAGCGACGCGCGTGCACAGCGTGGCGGGCTTCCTACCGGCTGGGAAGCCAATCCTCACGGCGCGACCGTTTCGGGCACCGCACCACAGCATTTCAGATGCGGGGCTGATCGGCGGCGGCGCCGTTCCGAAGCCCGGCGAAGTCTCGTTGGCCCACCACGGCGTGTTGTTTTTGGATGAGGTGCTCGAATTCAAGCGGCATGTGCTCGATGGTCTTCGTCAGCCGCTGGAGGACGGCATGGTGACCCTCACTCGCGTGCACGCGTCGCTCCGCTACCCGGCGCGCGTGATGCTCGTGGCGGCGATGAATCCATGTCCCTGCGGCTACTACGGCGACCGGACGCGGGAGTGCCAGTGCAGCCCGCATCAGGTGCGCCGGTATCGGGGACGGCTCTCGGGGCCCTTGCTCGACCGTCTCGACATCCAGATCGAAGTGCCGCCGGTGCCCGTGCACGAGCTTCGAGGCGAGGACCGGCACGAGTCCTCGGCCGCGATCCGGGCTCGAGTGACCGCGGCACGTCTGCGGCAGGCCAGTCGATACCGCGCCGACGGCATCTTCAGCAATGCGCAACTCAAACCGCGACAGCTCAAAAAGTACTGCGCGTTGAACGAGGACGGCCAGCAATTGATCGAGCAGGCCATGACGAAGCTCGGCCTCACCGCGCGCGCCTATGGCCGGATCCTTCGCGTGGCGCGCACGATCGCCGACCTTGCCGGCTCGGAATCTATTCTGCCGTCCCATCTCGCCGAGGCCATCCAATACCGCAGCTTGGATCGGCGCCACGACCTCGCGTAGTATGTCCTCCATCCGCATCTTCTTTTGGTGGTTTGCCGTCGGCGCGCTGATGGCGTTGTCGGTGATCATGCTGCAAGGCGGCATCAGGGAAGTGATGCAGGCCCAAGGGTCGTTATGGGAAGTGAAGCTCGTCGAGCTGTTGACGGCGATCTTCGGCGGAGGCCTGCTGGGCGGCTGTATCGCCCTCATCCTTGATCGCATTCGTAAACCGTAACGACTGGCAGAATGTTCTCAGCACAGCGGAGTAGTCATGGATGTAGAAATCGGATCGAATCTGTATCGAAACACGGATGGAACGGTTGAAATCGAGGGCGTGCCGCAGATGACGCTCGGCTTAAAGAAGCCCGAAGGTCCGCCGGTGGTGAGCTTCGTCACCTTTGACGATGCCGGTCGAGTGACGCTGAAGATCGTCGACAGCACGATGGCCTTCAACGAGCGACGGGCGCACGAGCTGAACAAGACACAGAACCGGTTGGTCGTCAAACACACCGAATCCGGCAAGGTGGTGTTACATCTCGAGGTGAAGCAGCCGGGACGGCTGACGATCAGTCAGGGAGATTTCCTGACGGTGAAAGGCCATCGCATGGAGATTCTTCCCCACGAGTGGCGAATCGACAAATTAAAACAGGCCAATACCGAAACGGATGCAAAGGGTGGGGCGGTCGTCGTGGGCTAGCACGGCGGGCGGCTCAGCCGCCCGCCCGTGTGACTCTGATGAGAATTAGGCGATCTCGATGCGGCGCGGCTTCGTCTCTTCGCGCTTCGGCAGCTCGATCGTCAGCACGCCATCTTTATAGGTGGCGCTGACTCGGCTCTGATCCACCGTCGTCGGCAGCTTAAAAGACCGCGAGAACGGACCCGGTTGTACTTCCTGAACGAAGTACGTGCGTTTCTCGGCTCCGTCTTCCTTGCGCTCCCCCTTCAACCAGAGGACATCGTTCTCGACCACGATCTCGACGTCCTTGCGATCAATTCCGGGCAACGCGGCCTGAATCCAGAAGCCCCGCTCGTCTTCATACGTGTTGCAGGCCGGAGCCCAGGTCGAGTGCCCGTTCATCGCCCGCAGCGCGTCGTTCAAAAACCGATCGACATCCAACGCATAGGTCGGCAGTGCCATTGGCCCCTCCTTTCTAGGAGGGTTTACGCGTTCTGGCGTACCCCCCGTTGGTTCCGTAGATAATTTCGGCCGGCGGAAAGTCAAGGGGCGGTCTCCACCGTCGGGATGACCGTCAACTGACCGTCCTTCTCATCGACGGTCGCGGTTTCTCCGTCCCGCAACTCGCCCTTGACGAGGAGGCGCGCCATCGGCGTCTCCACGTCTTGCTGGATCAGCCGCTTGAGGGGCCGTGCGCCGTAGACCGGATCGTAGCCGCGTTGAGCCAGATTCCGTAAGGCGCTCGGGGTGAGGGTGAGCTTGATCCGCCGCTCGCCCAGCCGCTCGCGCAGCCGGCCCAGCTGAATGTCGACGATCTTGATGAGGTCGTCGGCCGTCAGCGGATGGAAGACGACCGTCTCGTCCACCCGATTGAGGAATTCCGGCCGGAAGTGCCGTCGCAGTTCGCCCATCACGGCGCTGCGAATCTCGTCATAGGACCGACCGCGTTGCTGCATCTCTAAGATCTCCTGACTGCCGATGTTCGACGTCATGATCAGGACCGTGTTCTTGAAATCGACGGTCCGGCCTTGCGAATCGGTCAGCCGGCCGTCGTCCAAGACCTGCAGCAACACGTTGAACACGTCGTGGTGCGCCTTCTCGATCTCATCAAACAGGATCACCGAGAAGGGGTGCCGGCGGACAGCTTCCGTCAACTGGCCGCCCTCCTCATAGCCGACATAGCCGGGTGGGGCGCCGATGAGTCGGGCCACCGTGTGCTTTTCCATGTACTCGGACATGTCGATGCGAATGAGGTTGTTCTCGTCGTCGAACAACGTCGCGGCCAGGGCCCGGGCCAGCTCCGTCTTGCCGACTCCGGTCGGGCCCAAAAATAGGAACGAGCCGATCGGCCGGTTGGGGTCCTTGATGCCGGACCGCGCGCGTAACACCGCGTCGGCGACCGCGCGCACCGCTTCGTCTTGGCCGACGACCCGTTTGTGGAGCAGCTCTTCGAGGCGGAGGAGTTTTTCGAGTTCGCCTTCCATCAACCGCGTCACGGGGATGCCGGTCCAGCGGCTGACGACCAGCGCGATGTCTTCGTCGTCGACTTCCTCCTTCAGCAAGCGGCTCTCACCCTGCTTCTTCGTGAGATGTTGCTCCTCGGAGGCGAGTTCACGTTCCAGTCGCGGCAGCTCACCATAGCGCAGCTCGGCGACGCGGTTCAGATCGTAATTGCGTTCCGCCCGCTCGATCTCATGCTTGACCGTTTCGATCTGCTGGCGGAGCTTGCGCAGACGACCGACCGATACCTTTTCAGCATCCCAATGGGCCTTCAACGCTTCCAGATCGCGGCGCTTCTCCGCAAGCTCTTTTTCCAGTGCCTCAAGCCGCGCCCGGCTGCCCGGATCGGTTTCCTTGCGCAGCGCCTCGCGTTCGATCTCGAGTTGCAAGACCTTGCGCGATACCTCGTCCAACGCCACCGGCATGCTGTCGATCTCGGTCCGTAGACGAGCGGCAGCTTCGTCGACGAGGTCGATCGCCTTGTCGGGTAAGAATCGGTCACCGATATAGCGATGCGAGAGTTTCGCGGCGGCCACGAGCGCCGAATCCTTGATCCGCACGCCGTGGTGCACTTCGTAGCGTTCCTTCAGTCCGCGGAGAATGGAAATCGTGTCCTCCACCGACGGCTGATCGACCAAGACCGGCTGGAACCGCCGCTCGAGCGCGGCATCTTTCTCGATGTGCTTGCGGTATTCGTCGAGCGTCGTCGCGCCGATCATATGGAGTTCGCCGCGGGCGAGCATCGGTTTGAGCAGGTTCGCCGCATCCATCGCGCCCTCCGCCGCACCGGCCCCCACGACCGTATGCAGCTCATCCACGAACAGGAGGATCTGTCCCTGGGACGCTTGGATCTCTTTCAAGACCGCTTTCAGGCGTTCTTCGAACTCGCCGCGATACTTAGCCCCGGCGACGAGCGCGCCCATGTCGAGCCCGATCAAGCGCTTTTGCTTCAACCCGTCCGGCACATCGCCTTTGACGATCCGTTGCGCGAGCCCTTCGACGATCGCGGTTTTCCCGACGCCCGGCTCGCCGATCAGCACGGGGTTGTTCTTGGTGCGGCGTGAGAGAATTTGAATGACGCGGCGGATCTCGTCGTCGCGCCCGATCACCGGATCCAACTTCCCCTGCGATGCGAGCTTCGTGAGGTCGCGCCCATACTTTTCGAGCGCTTGATACGTGCCTTCTGGGTCCTGACTGGTCACCCGTTGGTTGCCGCGGACCTGTTGCAGCGCGGCCAACAAGCGGTCGCGGGTGACGCCGAGCCGACGAAAGACGCCACCTTCCTCCACCATGGCGAGCAGGACGTGTTCCACGCTCATGTACTCATCGTGCAGCGTGTGCATTTCCTGCTCGGCACAGGTCAAGACCTGGGAGAGCCGCGACGTAATGTGAAGTTGACCGGGACCGCCGGCCGCCCCCTGTACTTGCGGAAGCTTTGCGATCGCCTGCTCGGCCGCTTGCTTCACCGCGGACGGCGAGACGCCGGTTGCCTCGAGCAGCGCGGGCGTCATGCCGTTCTGTTGCTCGATGAGCGCGAGCAGCAGATGTTCGACGTCAATACCTTGATGGTTGTGCCGCATCGCGAGGGCCGAGGCGGCCTGTAAGGCTTCCTGGAGTTTGACTGTCATCCGGTTCAAGTCCATAGAGGCTCCTTCGATGAGGGTCTAGCTCAAGGAATAAGCACTCGCCGTGCCAAGTCAACGCAAAGAGTAAGAACGAAGAGATAGGGTCGGCTAGGGCAGCTTGCGGAGGTGCCGCTCGATGGAGACGAGCAGCTTGATAATGACGAGGCCAATGATCACGAGCGCGATGCCGAGCCCGGCGAGGAGGCTCAAGGCGCCGAGAATTTCATGCGGCATCGCGGGAACGACGCCCGATTCACCGGCATGCCCTGCCCAGGCATTCGTCACACTGAGGATCACGGCAGCAGCGTAACTGGCGCGTGACGTGCGGTCAAGTACAGCCTCCACCTCTATCTTGACCAGAGGCCAAGGGGAGGCTATTGTCGCGCGCCAGCTAAACGGAACAGACGGAGCCATGGAACAGCAACGCCCCTTTGCCGTCGTGACGGGCGCCTCTCGTGGGATTGGAGCCGCCTATGCGGCGGCCCTCGCCGCCGATGGCTATGATGTGTTGCTCACGGCACGTGACGGTTTTCGGCTTGGAGCGCTGGCGGATACATTGAAACGGCAGCATGGCGGGCAGGTGCGCGTTGAGATACTGGACCTTGCGGAGCCTGATGCCGCGCACCGGCTGTTCGTTGCCACCCGGCAACGTGCACCGCACGTCGACGTACTGGTGAACAACGCCGGGTTCGGGCTGTTCGGCCCGTTTCTGGATCATTCGATCCCACGTATTCGCGAGATGGTGCGTGTCCATGTGGAATCCGTCGTGGAATCGATCCGGCTGTTCTTGCCCGGTATGGTCGAGCGCCGGTCGGGGGCGATTGTCACGGTCGCGTCCGTCGCCGGCTTCTTTCCGTTGCCATACATGGCCGAGTATGCGGCGACCAAGGCGTTTCTCATTTCGTTCACGCAGGCGGTGGCGGAGGAGGTGCGGCCGTTTGGTGTGCGGCTTCAAGTGTGTTGCCCGGGCAGCACGGAGACGGACTTCCATACCACGGCGGGCTTTCGACCGAGGAACCCGCTGGGACGGCATACGGCCGAGGCCGTCGTCGCCGCCTCGCTACGAGGACTAAGACGGCGCCGTGTGGTCGTGACAGTTGGGGCCGGTGGGGCGCTCCTCCGGGTTCTCAGCCATTGTGTGCCGGCCTCGTTGATCGCGAAAGCGGCCGCGCTGTGGTTGCGAGAGGCAGGACGGAGGACGTAATGTCGGACCAACAACCCGGGGAATCGTTCAGGTCATGACCGAAATGATTGTGTCGACCATTCGACTGTATGGCGAAGCGGTGCGTGCGACCGGCCGCTCTTTTCTCCGAGGTTGGATCAGTGCGATCGCGGTGACGGTCTTTGCCGCCCTCATGGTGATTGCGACGCAAATCGCCGGCCCGCTCGGCATCGCGGGAGGCTTTATCCTGGGTGCCGTCAACGCGCTCCTGATCGGTGCCACGCTCAGTTTGATCGAACAGACCGTCCTCGGGTCCAGGCGGCTCGGCTTTCAAGATATCTGGGACAGCTTCGGCCACTATTTCTGGGATGTGATCGGGGTCGGCTTCGTACTCTGGATTCCGATGCTGGTCCTCGAGAAGGGGATGGCGGCGAACCCGAACGCGCAACTCCTTGGATACGCCATCCTTTTGCTGCTCTTCATTCTGCTCAATCCGGCGCCGGAAGTGATCTACCAAGTCCGGCATGATTCTCCACTGGACGTCTTGCGGGAAAGCTATGAATTCGTCGTGAACAATTGGATCGAGTGGTTCTTGCCGCTCGCCCTGGTGCTGGCGCCTTTCGGGCTCTCGTTCTTCTTCGACCTGTCCCGCCGGCTGGGACGCGGCGCGGGTTTGGATTTCTTTCAGGTCCTGATCCTGCCGTTCACCTTGTTGAAGGCATGGCTTGCATATCTTGGCTTACCGACGGAAGCAAGCTGGCTCCTCATGGTGCTGACGCCTCCGCTGGCCGTGCTCATGCTCATGTTCCGCGGGCATTTATTCGCGGCACTGCATGGCTCATCACGACGGCAACGAATGTTTCGCGAGCGCTTTTCAGGTCGAGACTGAGGACAGCGGAAACCTGCGTGCGGGAAGGCCGCCTTAAATTTCAGCGGCCACGGATGAATAACGGCCTTCACAGGAGGCACACGTGCGTGCGGGGACGCCGGGCGTGGGAATCGCGGGTCCCAAGGCGAGGCTGGGATCGAGCACGACCATCTCGGTCGCTTGCAGCGTCCAGAGCCGGCGGCAACTGGGGCAGCAATGCCATTGGGTATAGCCCGGCCAGTTCGCATCACGTGTCGCCATGGGGTGCTTGACGATACTCTAGGTGCGATGCGACTGCAAGTGGCGCCGAAGGCCGACTCAGGCTTTGTCTTTCCAGTAAAAGCAGAGGCGGACTCCGGCAACGTCGATGAGATCGCCGTCGTTCAGCGGCGTGGGGCCGATCAGCGGGACGTTATTGCGGAGAATCTGTTTTGCATCTGGCCCAGGATAGAGCGAGTACCCTCCACGGTCGCGACGGAAGAGCGCGGCGCGTTTCGGGGCGAACCAGCCGGTTAACTTGACCGTCGCATCTTCGTCTGATCCGACAATGACCACCGAATCGCTCAGTTGATACTTGCCCTGATCCGTCTTCCCCGACATGACGAGGATGATCGCCGATTTCTGAGGTGCTGGCGGCACCTCCGTCCGGGCGCGGCTCATCACGACGGTCTTTTCCATTTCGTCGGTCGCCGTCGCTCCGCCCCCCTCATCAAAGACAAACCGGTGACCAGCGATCACGATGATGTCTTTATCGCGCAAGGCCTGCTCATCGATCTTGACGTCGTTGACGAACGTGCCGTTGGTGCTGCCAAGGTCTTCAAGAAAAAATTCCGACTGAATCTTGGCAATGCGTGCGTGGTGGGCCGAGACGGCCAGATCGTCGATCACCAGATCATTGTCCGGCGCCCGTCCGATGGTCAACTCCGAGCGTTCGAGCGCGACCTCGCCACGAATGGCATCGTTGTACTTCATCAACAGCTTCGGCGTCGGCATCGCCCCTCCCTCGCGTTATCAGCACGTCGGCTTCGGCATTCCAGAAGTATAGCCGAAGGGGTATACACGCCGGAGATGTTTGGGTTGCTTTCGGTCTAGCCTTGGTATCGGAACTTGTTGATTCTTCGAACAGGCTCTTCCGGCTCCGATCCAACTATATAAATGGTGTGCCGATGCCAGTCGTGAGAGGGGTATCTGCCACGTTGACCGGGTGGGTGGGCGACCAGGCGGGCGGCCGTGGCCGTGATGCCACCCAGCCAAAGGGCGGTGAAAGGGCCGAGTCGAGTCGAAGCGCGTGGTCGCCGTGCCGGATGCCGTTTAGGGCCGACCGCGCCGCATCGGCAGCGCCGGGGTCTTCCATGACGACGAAGGCGAACGGGAGGAAGCCCGAGTGCGGCCGTCTCGCAATGACGACGGTGAGCACGGTTCCGTACGGCGTGAAGAGTGACTGGAGCTGCTCGTGAGTCGTATCGTCAGGGAGGCCGTCGATGAAGAGAAAGCTATTCATGGGGAATACAACGTGAATGACGGAGATGATCGGCTTCGTGAGCGGATCGGCAGGGCTGTCATGCAATCGGCACTTATTTTCCCACCAGCCGGTCCTGGCTTGCTTTCCACGTGGCATAGATGGCCGCGCCGAGCGTCGCCAAGAAGAGCGGCACCAAGAGAAAGATGACGACGTCACGCCACGCGTAGAGCTTGAGCAGCGTCCATTCGATCCAATCCATCCTGCACCTCGCCTCAGCCTCGTTTGTTTACCTACGGTGTTTTAGGCTATGCCGTCTTTCGTAGTCTGTAGGCGCTACGAGAACCATTGTGTGGGAATTCGTGGCCGTGAAAGTCCAGCCCGACGCTCCTACAGCACAGAGAGAACTTGCCGGACATCAGCGCCAACGCAAAAAGTGTAAGATCAATACCCTAGAAAATAGGGTGAGGAGGAAAAGCCATGAGATTGGTCGCGCACCCAGGGACGTTCTCTCGAACACGATGTCGATATGGATACTGGTTGGCAACGCTCGGTCTTATCGCGTTGACGTTCGCCGCGCTGGGCGGCTGCGTCGATCCCACACCGTTCCGCCTGAAGCTCGATGATGGGCCTCTGCCGACCACGGTGAGGGCGTTGGTCACTGGGAATCGCAACATCATCGGTAAGGACAAGATGGTGACATACGGCACGTGGCAAGTCACTTTCCACAAGGATCTGCCAACCGCCGACTCCGTCTGCTACCCATCGCTCGACTGCGAAGTCGTCATCGATGCGCTCATGTGCGCGCGTGGCGAAGAAGGCGCCTCACTCTGCTCGTTGCATTTCGATCGCGTGGTGGAAACGTGTGCGCTCGTTCTGAAGAGCACCGACGAGCGTCTGGACATTGCCTGCCCCGTCGACATTGTCCTCGATAAACCCAAAGCCCCGACTGAAGAGATTGTGCTGCGGTAACCTGGCCTGAATAGCGTCACCGGCGCCGTCGCTGACCGCGTCAAGAGAGACAACGAGACCCCGAAGGAATCATTGGATGTGCCAACCAGTTCCTGTGCCCCGCTCTAAGTCCTGCTTCTGCTCTTGACATCCCACAGCGCCCTCCGTTAGGGTGCGCTCCTTTTATCATACGTATTGCTAATTACCAGTATTCTGGTTTCGTTGCACCCATGACTTAAGTCCTATTGCATTCATAGTACTCCTCATCAAGAATGACGCCCTTGTCCGATTCCAACGACGCCAAAAGAAAAGGAGGTAGCAATGGCAGAGCAAATGAATACGGCCCCGACTGCAGATGGTGGTGCAACGTCTCCCCCACAGCAAGCGGCCCCGCACTCGACCGTGGGGTTGACACTCACCGCCGGGGATCATGGCTCTGAGCCGATCGTCTCGAACTGCACCGCAGTCCACGTCTCCCCGGGGTTCGCCTTCCTCGACTTCGGATTCATCGAACCGGCCTTACTCGACGCCTTGGCGCGGACTGCGCGTGCCGGGAAACGAGTGCCGTCGACCGTTGAAGGCAAGCTCGCGGCAAGAATTGCGGTGGGGTACGACGCGTTACGAAATCTGCATGTTCAGATCGAATCCGTCCTGAGGCCCACAGGACGGAAGGCGAACGCAAGCAATCGCAATCAAAAAGCGTAATCCGGAATCGCCTTGTCCCCTTGGCTCTCGGCTGTTCTAGACCGCACACGGTCTCACACGGTGCCATGATCTCCTCGGAAAACCCCTCAGCGCGACAGGCAGGCAACGAAGCATCGGGCCGTTCTGAAAGCGATACCGGGTTAGTCTGCCTCCTTCTGCTCGCACGATTTTTCGGGTTGCCGGCAGACGGGCAACAACTGGTTCATCAATTCGGTCAGCACGGCAGCGTGTTCGGAGACGCCGAAATTCTGCGCGCGGCGCGGTCTCTCGGTCTTAAGGCAGGTCTCCGAACGGTAAGGATGCATCGCCTTGCCGACATGCCATGCCCGGCGATCGCCAAGCGTGTGGATGGAACCTATTGCGTCGTCGCCAAGGTCGAGGGAGAGAAGGTCTTGGTGCATGACCCGCGCGAAGGGAGACCGGTCTCCATCCCCCAGCGTGAATTCGTCCGGACTGCGGCTAAAGATTTCATCTTCGTCACCAAGCGCGCCCACGTTCGTCCGGAAGATCTGAGCTTCGACTTCACCTGGTTCATCCCGGCCGTCGTGAAGTATCGGCGGATGCTCGGTGAAGTGGCTGTGCGCCTCGTTCTTCCTCCAGGTCTTCGGGTTGCTCACGCCGCTGTTTACCCAGATCGTCATAGACAAGGTGCTCGTCCACAAGGGGTTCACGACCCTGCACGTGCTGGCCATCGGGATGGTGGCGCTGGCGCTGTTCGATGTCGTCCTTGGCGGCTTGCGCAGCTATCTCTTCGCGCACACGAGCAACCGGATTGATATCAGCCTGGGTGCGCAGTTGTTCCGCCATCTGCTCGCGTTACCTCTTGCCTATTTCGAGGCGCGTCGAGTGGGAGATACGGTCGCCCGTGTCCGGGAGCTGGAGAATATCCGGCAGTTTCTCACGAGCAACGCCGTCACGGTCGTCCTCGACGTCCTGTTCACGGTCGTCTTTCTCCTCGTGATGTGGTTCTACAGCACGACGCTCATGCTGGCGGCGTACGTGCGGGCGAGCTTTCGGGCTACGAGCTTGATCACCGTTGCGGGACAAATCGGTTCCTTCATCCAAAAGGTCACGACCATCGCCGTCTTGTGGATGGGGACGTATCTCGTCATCGGCGGCGAGTTGTCGATCGGGCAGTTGATTGCCTTTAACATGTTGAGCGCGCAGGTCACGGGACCGCTGCTGCGTCTTGTGAACCTGTGGCAAGAATTCCAGCAAGTCGGCATTTCAGTGCAACGGCTCGGCGACGTGCTGAACACCCGCCCCGAACCTACGTATAACCCGACTCGCACGACGTTGCCGCATCTCGCGGGACGAGTCGTCTTCGATCAGGTCACGTTTCGATATCGGCCCGATGCCCGACCGGCCTTGCGGGCTGTCTCATTCAACGTGAGTCCCGGCGAGATGATCGGCATCGTCGGTCGATCGGGTTCCGGCAAAAGTACCATCGCCAAACTCATTCAACGCCTGTACGTGCCTGAGCGAGGCCGCGTGCTCGTCGACGGTGTGGATCTCGCGCAAGTCGATCCGACGTGGCTCCGCCGCCAGGTCGGCGTGGTGCTGCAGGAGAACTTCCTCTTTAATCGCTCCGTGCGTGACAACATTGCGCTGGCGGACCCCGGCGTGCCGATGGAGCAGATCATCGGGGCCGCGAAGCTTGCCGCCGCCCACGACTTCATTCTCGACTTGCCGGAAGGGTACGACACGATCGTCGGCGAGCACGGCTGCTCGCTGTCCGGCGGACAACGACAGCGGATCGCGATCGCGCGTGCGCTCATTGCCAGCCCTCGCATCCTCATCTTCGATGAGGCCACCAGTGCATTGGACTATGAGTCCGAAGCGGTCATCCAGCAGAACATGGCGCAGATCTGTCAGGGTCGGACGGTCTTCATCATCTCCCATCGTTTGAGCACGGTCCGGCCCGCTCAACGAATTTACCTTCTTGATAAGGGGGAACTCGTCGAGGAAGGGTCGCACGAGGAGTTAATGAAGTTAAACGGCCTGTATGCCAGGCTCCATGCCCATCAAGACGGGCGGCTCGCGGTGGTGTAACGATGTGGCGCACGATTTCGCGACATCTTGCGATCTGGCGGGCGGCGTATGAGATGGACGGGCGGACGGCCCGTCGCTCGGTACCATCCAGGCGCGAGACCGAATTCCTGCCGGCGGTCCTGGAGATCCAACAGGCGCCGCCATCCCCGATCGGTCGTGCGATTCTCTGGACCATCATGGCCGCAGTCGCCACAGCCGTTCTGTGGGCGTGCCTCGGCTGGATCGATATCGTCGCGGTGGCTCAAGGGAAGATCATCCCCAGCGGCTATTCGAAGGTGATTCAACCGTATGAAACGGGCGTCATCGCCGCGATTCATGTGGTCGATGGACAGGTCGTCAAGCGCGGCGAGGTCCTGATCGAACTGGACCCCACGATCAATCAGGCCGATCACCTGCGCTCCACGAACGAATATCGAGCGGCGAACCTCGACGCGCTGCGGTTGCGCGCCTTGCTCGCGGGGGAGTTGACGTTCGAGGCGCCGGCCGAGGTCGATCCACAGTACGCGTTGCTCCAGCAAAAGTTGCTCCTCGATGAGATGGGGGAACATGAGGCCAAACGGGCGGCCGCGCGGCATCTGATCGAGCAACGGCGGGCGGCGCTCGCCGCCACCGAAGAGAATATTCGCCGCTTGGAAGACACGCTCCCGATGGAGCACGAGCGGGTCGACACGTACCGGCGCCTGCTTGAGCATGACGCGGCCTCCAAGCTCGACTATCTCCAGGCCGAAGAGCAGCGCATCGATCGGATGCAGGAGCTGGCCGGCCGGCGGCAACAACGGCAACAGGACGAGGCGGCCTTGGCTGAAGCCGAGAAGAACTATCGCGCCTTGGTCTCGGAATTCCAGCGAACGAAGCAAGCGGAACTCACGGCGGCGGAAACCAAAGCCGCCTCCCTCGCGCAGGATGTCGTCAAGGCCGGCCAACGGACGGGACTCCAGCGACTCGTCTCGCCGATCGACGGCGTCGTCCAGCAACTCGCCGTGCATACGGTGGGCGGGGTCGTCACGCCGGCCCAAACGTTGTTGATCGTCGTGCCTCAGGACCATCCCGTCGAAGTCGAGGCGCAGATCGACAATAAGGAAATAAGGATGTGGGGTTCGTCAAGGAAGGCCAGCCGGCGGAGATCAAAATCGAGACCTTTCCCTTCACCTTGTACGGCACGATCCCCGGGAGAGTCTTGACCGTGTCCGATGACGCCATCCTTCTTGACCGTGCTCCAAAGACGGCAGAGAAGCCGGCCCCGGACAAGGCGGCCGAGCAGTTGGTCTACGCGGCGCGGGTCGCGCTGGAGCGTTCCAGCATCCTCGTCAACGGTAAGTCGGTCCCGCTCTCTCCCGGGATGGTGGTCACCGTGGAAATTAAAACGGGCCAACGGCGGATTATCGAGTACCTGCTCAGTCCCGTCCTCAAAGCCTTGCGAGAAAGCATGCGGGAGCGCTGAGCGGGCGCCAGGAGGCTGTTGAAAAGCGGTTTCTAAATTCAAATCCACCGATGGTTCACATGAAACGTGGTCTCCAGGATAGCGCGCAGGATGTTCAAAAGGGCCGTCCAGCAAGGCCGCAGCAAGCGAGGAGGCGAGGCGTACTTCGGTTGTACGTTGAGTCTCCGAGCGACGCGAGAACGAAGCTGGCGGCCTTTTTCAACATCCTGAGAGGAGGCGGGCGTCAGCGGCGGAGATGATCGACGGACCGTACAGCATGCAGTGAGTGCGATGAAGGTGATGACTCATCGATGGTCAATTGGCATCGGGGCTCTCCTCGTCCTCTTGCTGACCGGAACCACGGCTGACGCACAGCCGCCCACCGACGCGCCGGCGTCGCGACCCGTTTCGCCCATCGCCCCGTTCGTGCTGACGCTGCGTGAGGCGTTGGATGCGGCCGCGGGGAAGAATCCGGCCGTCCAGTTGTACAAAGAACGAATCGACGCGGCCCGCGCGCAAGTATTCACGCAGTTGGGCGCGATGCTCCCCAACCTCTCGGGCACCGCGCAGCAGTACAGACAGACGAATTATTTGGGCACCTTTGGACTGGCGCCGGTGAGGACGGCTCCCTTCACGATCGCCGAGGCCCGTGTGACCGGCTCACAGAGCCTGTTCAGTCTAAGCCTGATCCAAAAGTGGCGGGCCTCGCGAGAGTCACTGCACGTGGCTGAGTACGAGGCGGAGGTCACCCTGTATGACACGATGGGCACGGTCGCCCTCCTGTACATGGATGCGCTGAAAGCCGAAGCGCTGCTCCAGGCGCGAGAGACCAACCAGGCGACCATGATGGAACTCTTGGAGGTGCTCAAGCAGCGCCAGCGCAACGGCGCGTCCGCGGGCCTGGAAGTCGTCCGGCTGGAATCGCAGCTCGCGCATGAACGCCAACAGATGGCGGCCGCGCGGTACGACCGCGCGCATGCGGTGTTCAATCTCCTCACACAATTGGCGTTACCGATTGAGACGCCGGTGTCGCTCCACGATACCTTTCGGACCGAGATCGAGGAGCCCGTGACGACGGAGTGGGCGGTGGAGGAAGCGTTGCGCGAGCGGCCCGAGGTGCAGGCGCAGATCAAGCGTGTACGGGCCATGGAGCTCACCTACGCCTCCGTCACCGGTGAGCGGGTGCCCTCCCTTGTCGCTCAAGGCAACTACGGGCAGATCGGGAATCGGTATGCCAATACGGTCGACACGTACAATATGACGCTGATGATGCAAATCCCGATCTTCGATGGCGGGCAGCGAGAAGGGCGCGTGTGGGAAGCACGCAGTCAGATGCGCCAGGAGATCTGGCGCCTGCAGGCGGTCCTGAACCAAGTCAAGTTCGAGGTGCACGACGCGGTGGCGGCGTTGACGGTGGCCCAGGACCAACTTGCTGTAGCCACCGCCGGGCTCCAGTCGGCGTTGCGCGAGCTGAGCCTGGCGCGAGAGCGGTTTGCCTCGATCTCTGGAGCCAACCAATTTGAAGTGACCAACGCCCTCAACAATGTGATCCGGGCACGCGAGGATCGGATCACGGCGCTGTACCAATTGAATGCGGCGCGCGTGAATTTCGCACGGGCGACGGGAACCCTAGGGTCGTTGCACTGAGGCGGCGGCGTCGGGTGGTAAACAACGAGCCATGTCATCGCATGGAGCTGTTTGAATCATGTACTTGGAGAAGAAGATGGCTGGGGTGACCTACTGACGATCAACGAGAATTTCGAGAGCGGGGAGTTGGGGATTGCGTTACGCGAAGCATCGCAGTATCCGACGGGAGATCAGCCGTTCGTGAACTATGACGCCGGCCTCGCCGTGGCCCCTTGAGGTGTCCCCTCCGAATCAACCCCTCGACCTTGGTCTAGGGCCGAAAAATCCGTTGACATCATAATGCAAGCAGCTTACAGTGCGCCACCTTCCTCATACGTAGTAGTCCGAAATACAAGTATTCAAGCAGTCATGATCACGCGAGGAGGTGTCATGCGTGAATGCCAAGAGTGGGCCAGATTGGTTCAGAGACGAAGGTCAGTTCTACTTGTTCTGAACGCTTTTCTGGCCGTGTTGTTCTTAATCCCCGGTGAGGCCTGGGCTGAGACCCCCGGAGAGCACTTTCGAAAGGCGATCGCCAAGATTGAAAAGGACTGTGCGAGTCGCAAGTTGGATCGCGGTGAAGTGTGCGGGGAAGTGGCGAAGCTGAAGCCCGCTGATCCATTGGCGACCGAAGAGGGCCGGTTTGCTCATTCGATCAAGATTCCCAATCCGGTTCCGGAAGATAGCGGCTACAGACCCGGCATGACGCCAGAGGAATACTTCGCGCATCTCTGCAAGACGGAGGCGGGAGAGTTCATCTACAAGACGGTGGAGAATGTGGAAGGCATCTACATGATGCGGCCACGGAAGCGGGCGACGGACACCGATCTCGAACATTTGTATGCGCTCGAAGATCCTTATGGACACACGACGGATGAATCCTATCTCGTACAAGATACATATGTTCAGCCGGCTACTGGGAAGTATCAGTTCTTAGAGATGCCGTTGCCTGAAGTGTCTCCTGGGACGGGAAAGTATCGACGGTACTACAGAGACGAACACGCTCATCCGGGAAGCCAATATCAAACGTCAATAAACGGACAAGGGGTTTTCGTTCCTTACATAGTGGCGGAAACAGAGACATCTGATCGCAAGAGCCGGTATGGCTATACATGGCGAGGAATCAGCCGCCCGCATGATAGAGAACTGGGGATAGCGGGTGGCGAGCTTATTTATTCTTAATCTCAATACGAATGAAGTTCTCGCTGTTCGGCGTGGCTACATGCGAACGGGCTTTGTTCGTAACAATCTTACGGGAGTGTGGTGGTTGACCGGTCCAAGTTGCCCAAATCGAGGAACCCACCTCACTTCCAAGTTCATACAGAAAGTTCTAAAACCCCTTGCATCTGATGTGAAGGAGAAGAAAGGTGCCAACTAATATCAAAACCTGGTTCGATTTTAGTGTTCAGCAGATGGCAGCGGAGTCCTATCTTGATCAGTTTGTGGTTCAAGGCGTTCAGCTTCAACAGGTCCTTATCGATGGTAACAACGATCGCCGTGTGATCCCGCTTGATCGGTTCACCGGCAAGACTCGGTTTCCAGACTTGTTAGCCCAGCAATTCGTTCAGCGCTACCAGATCATCGATCACCATGCCAACGATGCCACGGGGTTCTCCGCGACGCTGCTGTACGATACGCAAACGGGCGAGTACACCTTCTCGATGCGGAGTACAGAATATCGCGATGAGGTCGTGGGCGGAGACTGGCAGCGCGACGGAATACCGGGTGCGGATGGGGAGATTAGAGATCATGGGTTTGCCCTGGCCCAATTGGTCAGCATGGAGCGCTATTGGCGTGAGTTGACCGGGCCCGGCGGAAAACTGGCCCCCGGGACGAAGGTCAATGTGACAGGTTATTCGCTGAGCGGCCATCTCGCGACGGTGTTTACCGAAATGCATGCGGACCGGGTCCTGCAGACCTATACGTTTAATGGCGCCGGACGCGGCTTTGTCTCCGAGCAGGGACAAGACGGGCAACCGGTTGAGCAAACCCTTCGCCGGATGGTGGATGATCTTGAGGGGCGGCTGCTTGCGTTTGATCCGGACGGGACACGGTTCCGGAGTGGGGCGGCGGGGGACATCTATGCGGAGACGCAATATGCGGACGCCCGCGCGGCGACGCTCGCACAATTTCACACGATTGGCACCGGGGATTTGCAATTCTTTCCGATTCCCGGTGGCTTGGTCGGCGGCATTCCGACGCGCAGTGAGGCGCTGAATAAGATCACCCAACTGATCGGCCATGCCGTCACGGGCCGCGACGTCGAGTTTGTCGCCAACTCCGGCATCCACGCGCCGTCCACCAGTATCTTCATTGAGGGGCAGCCGATCCTCGAAGGGTTCGATCAGCAACGGGAGTTTCAGTACGGCAACACGCACAGCCTGACACTCTTGGTCGATTCCCTGGCTCTGCAAGACCTGTTTCTCAAAGTCGATCCGACGCTCACGCAACCGCAGATCGAAGGAATCTTTAAGGCCGTCTCCAACCAAACAGCGGATGCCATTGCCCAACCTGGGATGACGCCGCTGGCGGAAGGTGACACGCTGGAGAAAAGCCTGGATGCGCTCCGTAAGGTCTTTCTCGGTGGCGTCCCCGACACGCCGTTCGGTCGATAACATCGGGGATGTGGTGCGAGAGTATGCAAACAGCGGCATCGATAGTGTGCAGAGCTCAGTCAGCTTCGCGCTGGATGCCGAGATTGAAAACCTCATGTTGACCGGCACGGCGAAAATCGATGGCACGGGCAATAATCTCGATAACACGATCATCGGCAACAATGCCGACAATACGCTGGACGGCAAAGGCGGAAACGATCTCCTGGAAGGCGGGCTCGGGTTCGACACGTACATGTATCGTACCGGCGATGGGCAGGATCGAATTGAAGATGTCGACAGCCAAGGGCGGATTCTCTTCGATGGCCGGGTACTCGAAGGCGGCATACACCTACGTGGGGACGCGGCGAACATCTACCACAGCCTGGACGGTCGGGATACGTATGTCCTGAGCGGCGGGGACCTCCTCGTCAACGGGGTGCTGACGATCAACGAGAATTTCGAGAGCGGGGAGTTGGGGATTGCGTTACGCGACGCCTCGCAGTATCCGACCGGAGATCAGCCGTTCGTCAATTACGACAACGGCATTGGCTTTGTCACTTGGGACGGTGACAACGATGATAACACCCCGACATTTCATACGCCGCTCAATCATATCGTTCATGGATATGGAGGCAACGATCTGCTCGATCTTTCCACCAGCAGCCCTCTCTACAATCATCAGATTTACGGCGGAACGGGCAATGATTGGCTTGCCGCAGGTGCCGGAAAAGATCGACTGTACGGTGAAGATGGAGTCGATATTCTTCAAGGTGGTGGCGGCGATGATGCCCTATACGGAGGGGACGGGCAAGATCTTCTGGTCGGCGATCTCAGGGGACAGGTCGATGGCAATGACTATTTGGACGGCGGGATCGGAGATGATTTCATTCAGGGCAACGGCGGGGATGACCTTCTGGTCGGTGGTGACGGCAACGATTTGCTGTTGGCTGATGATGATCTGACGGTGGCAGAGCGACCATCCGGGAATGATTATTTGGCGGGCAATGCGGGCAATGATCTGCTGTGGGGTGGTCTCGGGGACGACTATCTTACCGGCGGAACTGGGGCGGATCGCTTGTACGGAGACAATGTTCCATCTCAGCCGGGTGTCGAGTTTCAATATCCCTCTGGGGCTGTTCTCATCCATCCCGACCGCCCTTTTTCCTTCTTCTCGAGTGCCGGTGGTGCCGATTTCCTGGACGGAGGCGAGGGCGATGATTTTCTGCAGGGAGATGGAGGCAATGATATTCTCGTCGGTGGGGCCGGTGATGACTCCCTCTATGGCGACGATCAGAGCGTGGGCAACGTCATTGAAGGGAACGATGCGCTCGACGGGGGCGAGGGCAACGATGAACTCTTTGGCGGAGGAGGGGCGGATTCCCTTGCGGGTGGCGATGGGGACGACCTCCTCGTCGGTGACTTTGCCAATGGGGCGGGGACCGATGACATTCTCGACGGCGGAGCCGGAGACGACGACCTTGAAGGTGGGGCAGGCAATGATGTGCTGACTGGTGGTGCCGGCGATGACCTTCTGTTGGGTCAGGAAGGTGATGATTTCTTAGACGGCGGCGATGGGCGGGACGAACTTCAGGGTGGCACGGGCAAAGATACGCTCTTGGGTGGGTCCGACGATGACCTCCTCTTGGGGGATGACGAAGCCGATGCGCTCTTCGGTGAAGACGGGCAGGATGAGTTGCAAGGCGGGGCGGGGGACGACTTCTTGGCAGGCGAGGCTGGCAATGACCGGCTGTTCGGAGGGGACGGCGGTGACTCGCTCATGGGGAACGACGGAGACGACGTGCTTCGGGGAGATCAGGGCGATGATGTGCTCGACGGCGGCGTCGGCAACGATGTGTATGTCTTCAACCGCGGTGATGGACGGGATATCGTGCGCGATACCGCGCGGCCGGGACAAGGCAATACCATCTTTTTCGGCTCGGGCATTGCGCCAACGGACCTGACGCTGACGCAAGAGCCGGGTGTGCTCACCATAGCGATTCGGGGCTCGTCGGATTCGATTCAACTCGACGGCTTCGACCTCAACGGCGTAAGCGGGACGCTGGTCGTCGAGACGCTCCTCTTCGCGACGGGCGCTCAAGTCAGACTGGCTGACCTCTTGCCATTGCCGAGCGGGTTGGTCCAAGGCTCCGATAGCGGCGAGGCGGTCATCACAGGCCCTCAGGATGATGTGGTCCTGGCAGGGAACGGAGACGACATCGTATTCACCGGAGGAGGCCAGGATACCCTGCTCGGTGAAGATGGGGCGGATCAGCTGTTCGGCGAAGCAGGCAACGATACGCTGATCGGCGGTCCAGGCGACGATAGACTGATCGGCGATGCCGGCGATGACACGTACGTGTACAGCGTCGGTGATGGGAATGATCGTATCGAGGATGAGGCGAGGCCCGGCGAAGGCAATCGTTTGGTGCTCGGGCCGGGCATGACCCCGCAGGTTCTGGACGGGCTTCTGCTCGGATTGGATCTGGGGGGCGATCGACTCCAACTGCAAGGATTTGATCCGTCGGCGCTGAGCGGTTCCGGTCCTCATGCAATCGATCAGTTTGAGTTTGCCGACGGCACCGTTCTGAGTTACTCCGCGCTGATTAGCCGGGGCTTCGATCTCATTGGGACAACCGGCGATGATGACGTGATGGGGACGAATGTGCAGGATCGCATCACCGGCGGGCACGGAGCCGATCGGCTGTTTGGCGGTGCAGGCGATGATGTCTATCTGTTTAACCTCGGTGACGGGCTGGATACGATCTTCGATGCCCCAATCGAAGGGGAAAACAATAGTGTGACGTTGGGTCCCGGCATCACGCAGGACATGGTCGGTCTTCGGCTGGTGAACGGCTCCCTCATGTTACGGATCGGAAGCGCCGGCGACGGAATGATCCTGAGCAGCGTCTCAACCGAGGACATTACCGGGCTGCATGATGTGAAGACGGTGCTGTTTAACGACGGCACTTCGCTGACCTATGAAGAGTTGGTCGCACGGGGCATCGATATCGTGGGGACGGATGGGGACGACTTCCTCGACGGGACCAATCGCGTCGATCGCTTTTATGGAGGCGCGGGCAACGATGTGCTGAGCGGACGAGGGGACAACGACACGTATTTCTTTAATCTCGGTGACGGGCTTGACGTGATCGACGATGTCGCGACGTCAAATGAGGGAAACCAAGTCGCCTTCGGCCCAGGGATCACTGCCCAATCGCTGCGGCTGACGCTGGAACCCAGTTCGCTCGGCTTTACGAAAGCTCTTGTGGTGGAAGTCAGTGATCAGGGCGACGGTCTCTACTTCGAGACCTTTGATGAAAACGACGTCTATGGACCCCATGCTGTTGACGCATTTGTCTTTGCCGATACGAGCAGTCTCAGCTATCGGCAGTTGGTCGAGAAAGGGTTCGACATCTCGGGCACCGATGGCGATGATGTTCTGACCGGCACCAATGGCGTCGATCGCTTTTCCCCTGGCCCTGGCAACGATCTGATGAAGGGGGGATCGGGCGACGATAGCTACGTGTTCCAACGAAACACAGGCCACGATCGCATCGTAGATTTTCAAGGTACTGGCGACCAGATTGACATGGGCGAGGACATCTTAGCGGTCGATGTTGCAGCGGAGCGAGCCGGTCGGGATCTGGTCTTGTCTCTCACAGGAACCGACGATCGCCTGACCGTGTCGAACTTCTTTCTGGCACCGACATTTCAGATTGAACAAGTCCGCTTCGCCGACGGCACCACGTGGGATGCAGCGCTTCTTCGTGCGATGACACAAAGCCTTATTACCGGAACTCCCGGCAATGATCGGCTGCAAGGCACCGCAGTGGATGATGAGATGCGCGGCCTTGCCGGCGACGATACGCTCTATGGATTTGCCGGCGACGATGTGCTGGATGGCGGGCCCGATGCCGATGTGCTTGTCGGCGGGACTGGGGACGACACGTATATCGTGGACGATGCCGGAGACACTGCCGTCGAGTACGCCGATGAAGGGATCGATAGCGTGAACAGCAGCGTCAGTTATGTGCTGGGGGCCAACGTCGAAAACCTCATGTTACGGGGCAATGCCGCGATCAACGGGACCGGCAATGATCTCGACAATCAATTAACCGGGAACGCCGGTATCAATATCTTAAGCGGGGGCATGGGCAACGACACGTATGTCATTGGTAGCGGCGACTTGGTCGTCGAAGGCGCGAACGCCGGTGTCGATACTGTCATTGCAGACTTTAGCTATGGATTAGGACCCCACGTCGAGAATTTGTTCCTCGCCGGCAGTCGGGGCATCACGGGAACCGGGAATGAGCTGGATAACGTCCTTTCCGGCAATGGAGGAACGGACTCGCTTCAGGGGGGAAGCGGTAACGATACGTACATCATTCATGGATTGGAAACGGTCATCGAACGGCCTGGGGAAGGCAACGATTCGGTGATCAGTTTCCATAGCTATCATCTCGACCCGAACGTGGAAAAGCTTTTCTTGGCCGACGTCCCCGATCCCTTGGCCGGAGGCCGCTCACTCGCCACGGCCGGCATCGGCAATGCGGCCGATAATGTCATCACGGGGAATCGAGCGGACAACACTTTGGATGGCGGACCTGGAAAGGATCTATTAATCGGCGGCCGCGGGTCCGACACATATCTCATTGACAACCCGGATGACGTGATCATCGAGCGGGACGGAGAGGGAATTGATCTCGCGATCAGCACCGTCACGTACACCCTGTCGCACAATGTCGAGCATCTACAGCTCGACGGCGACGCGGCGATAGACGGGTACGGGAATAATTTAGATAACGATATTATGGGAAATAATGCCGCGAACGTGTTGGATGGCGGGGCGGGCAACGACCGATTGCAGGGCGGCGACGGGGCCGATACGTATCTCTTCGGCCGGGATAGTGGGCTCGATGAAATCATCGACTTTTCCGCCGGCAACGTCATCCAAATGGGTCCGGGAGTACTGCCTGACGAGATAACGGTCCTATCTCATTCACCCGGCACTCGTCCTTGCCTGATGATCTTGTCCTATCGATCAACGGGACTGAAGATAAACTGCGTGTGGTGTCCTATTTTGATGTGGCGACGCCGCCGCTCATCCGCTTTGCCGATGGAACAACGTGGAACAAGGCCGGTGTGCTTACTGCATGGCAGACACAAGGGTTTAACAGCGATACGACGGATTGGGAACAGGCGTTCAACAGACCGCCCGCTGATCCGACCAACTTTATCAATGGAACGACGGGGAGCGATGTGTTGGTGGGGGCGGCAGGTCCCGATACGTTCCTTGGCGGTACCGGCAGCAACGTCTTTAGAGGAGGCCAAGGGGGCGACTCCTATTACGTGGGCGAGCATGACACCGTCGTCGAGGAGCAAGATGGCGGATTTGATACCGTCACAGCCGGTGGCGCACCGTACGTTCTGCCGGACAATGTGGAAGCGTTGGCATTTGCGGGGAGCGATCCCGCCATCGGTAATCGTGAAGACAATGTTATTTCAGCCTTGCCCTTCGGCAGGGATGACAATGATTTCGAGGGGGCACAAGGCAACGATATTCTCGTCGGCGGCTTTATCGAAGTAGCCGAGGGCGGTTTCTTTCTTTTTGATGTCACAGGAAGCGACCTTCTCATGGGCGGGCCCGGCGATGACATGCTTATACCGATCGGCGGCATTACGATCACCGGCGGTGGGCTTAATCCTCTTCAACAGCGAGCCCCCAGGGTCGCGAATGATGTTTTGCTTGGCGGGCCTGGTGACGATACTTACATTATTGTAAATCCGAACGAGCTGATTTTGGAGGAGCCGGAGGGTGGCACGGATACGGTGAAGTCGTCGAGTACTTACACCCTGTCGGGCAATCTTGAAAATTTGACGTTGTTTGATCTAGGCGGTTCAAACGAGGCGCTCAACGGAACTGGAAATGAGACGGACAACATTCTCATGGGGAGCCTGGTTGCGAATGTCTTGTCTGGTCTGGCAGGGAACGACACGCTAGTAGGCGCCGAACCGCCATTTGGACTTACGGAGGGCTTTGGGGATCCCGAGATGTGGGATGACGGCGTCGTGGACACTCTCATCGGCGGTTTGGGGGATGACACGTATCTCCAACTCAGCTCCATTCTCGACACCGTTGTTGAGCAACCGAATGAGGGCATCGATACGGTGCTGAGCAAGGTGAGTTACACGGTTGGCGACAATGTTGAAAACCTCACGCTGGTGGGAAATCTAGCGATCAACGGCACCGGAAATAATCTTGACAATACGTTGAGAGGTAACGGTGCTGCCAATGTCTTGGCCGGTGGTGCAGGGAATGATCTGTTGGAAGGCGGGGCTGGTGCGGATAGGTTGATTGGTGGCGCTGGTAACGATACGTACGTCTTCAATCTCGGAGACGGCACAGATACGATCGAGGATACCGCCGGACCAGGAGAAGGTAATTGGATTCAATTTGGGGCCGGTATTAGCAGGACTGAGCTCGCCATTGAACAAATCGGAAACGCACTAACCATTCATGTCGGTAATGCCGGCGCCGCGCTGACATTGCTGAATTTCGACCCGAGCAATGTAGCAGGCTCTCTTGTTGTGGAACGCTTGGCCTTTGCTGATCGCAGCAGCGTCGATCTTACAAGTCTGCTTCGCCCTGCCGCTACCGACGGCGACGATGTGATTACCACGGGAGCGGGCGACGACGTCATCGATGCCCTGGGCGGCAACGACGTGGTCGATAGCGGCGCGGCAAACGATACGCTCATCGGCGGGCGGGGCAATGATGTGCTGGCCGGCGGTACGGGCGACGACACGTACATCTTTAACATCGGCGATGGCGTGGACACGATTAATGATGCGGCGACGGATGCGGCGACGCCGGGGGAGGGTAATACCGTCAGCTTTGGGCCTGGCATTGCCCCATACGATTTGAGCTTGGGCCTGGGCTCGTTGCTCATTCACATTGGCAGCGCCGGGGATGCGATCGACGTGCCGAACTTCGATCCGGCCAACCCGTATGGTCCGCATGCCATCGACACCTTCCGCTTTGCCGACGGTACGGTGCTGACCTATAGCCAACTCATCGATCGTGGGTTCGATCTCACCGGCACAGCGGGCGATGACACGATCAGCGGCACGAATGCCGTGGATCGGATTACGGGTCTCGATGGAAATGATGCACTGCAGGCGTATGGCGGCAACGATGTGTTGGATGGGGGGACTGGGGCCGATACGATGAGCGGCGGAGCCGGGGATGACACGTACATCGTCGATGATCCTGGTGATGTCGTCATCGAAGCGCTCAACGAAGGCACCGATACCGTGCTCAGCTCGATCAGCTACATGCTCGGCGCCAACGTTGAGAATCTCACGTTGACCGGCTCGCTGCCATTCAATGGGACGGGTAATGCCGCTCCTAACGTTATCAACGGGAACAGCGGCGCCAATGTCCTCGACGGCGGCGGCGGAGGGGATACGCTGATCGGGCATGGCGGCGATGACCTCTATCTTATCGATGATGCGAGTGATGCCGTGCTGGAAGACGTCAACGAAGGCAAGGATACGGTGCTCAGCACGGTGAGCTTTACGTTGGGCGCCAACGTGGAGAATCTGACGCTCACCGGCTCCACGGCGGCTAACGGCTCCGGCAACGCGCTCGACAACATGCTCCTCGGCAATACGGCCGCCAACGTCTTGGACGGCGGTGACGGCGCCGATGTCCTGAGCGGAGATGCCGGGAGCGACACGCTGATCGGCGGGACGGGGAACGACACGTTGACCGGCGGCCTGGATGCCGATCTGCTGAGCGGCGGCGAGGGAGACGCTCCACTTCTCGATCGATGCCGTGTGGGGTACAGGGTTTGTTGCCAAAAACCTTGGGAGTCCTGGTCACGCCGGAACCAATCAAACGGTCAGCTTGAACAATCACGCGCGGTCGTATGATGTGTTCGATGGTAGAGCGGGAAATGATCTGCTGATCGGCACACCGGGCGATGATGCCATCGAACTGGATGACGTTTTTAGTGCCTTCCCCAACGCACCCGGACCTCGGCTGACGGCGATTGAATCCATTCAGGTTGGCGACGGCAACGATATCGTCGACTTGACGAGCACTTTGTATAGCTACGGTAATGTGACTCTTGATGGCGGCAATGGGGATGACGTGTTGTGGGCCAACGCAGGCAACGACGTGTTGCTCGGCGGCGGCGGCAACGACAATCTCTACGGCGGCACCGGCGCCGACCAATTGATCGGGAACGACGGGAACGACACGCTCGATGGTGGCGAGGGTGCGGACCAACTCGTGGGCGGGCTGGGCAACGACACGTACGTTATCGACGATTCGGCTGACATGGTCACCGAGAATGCGAACGAAGGCACCGATACGGTCAAGAGCAGTATCAGCTACATGCTCGGGTTAAACGTTGAGAAAGAACGTAATGTAGGGAAGGTGACCATCAAGAAGCGGGTTGAGCAGGAGCCGCAGGGCGGTCGCGCCGCAAACGGCGAGCGCCGCCAGCCCGTACCTTACGACTCGCGACTGCGGGGTCCAATGGAGAGCCTGCGGAACAGCGTACGCAGACGAGGACATGACCGCCTCCGTAGAGATACTCAAATGAGGAGCTCCAGACTATCAGACTTCGAGGAGCGCTGTACAGCGAAAGTTATCGATTAGACTGCGCCCATCAGGCTCAACGCCAGGGGGAGGAGTGAAGGAGAGGCAATCGCCGAGACGACGGTGACACATCAGAGGAAAAACGCGTGCGTCGTAACAAGAAAGCGGTCAGTCCAGTATTCAGCAGGCGCCAGGTTCGGGAAGTATCATACGGGCTGACACGTACGTCACGTATCCCCGGCTGCTTCAACACGTCTTTCGCGGGCAGTTCACCTGAGTGCTCGGCGAGCGGGACAAAGAACGATCCACTGGTCGCGGCTGAAAAGGTTTGAGGGTGCGCCAGAGTTTCGTCGACTGCGCCATTGCTGCCCGCGGGCATCCAATCGGAGCAGGAGAGATGCCGAAGGGAAGGCGGTGGGGAAGGCAAAACGGTGTAAACGGGAGGCGCTAGAGTTCTCGAGCCTTAAGACCTTTAGAAACGGGAAGGGAAGGAAATGGCGGAGAGGGGGAGATTCGAACTCCCGGTCCGGTTACCCGGACAGCGGTTTTCGAGACCGCCCGATTCGGCCGCTCTCGCACCTCTCCGTTCGGCCGAAAGAGGGCGCATATTCGCATGGTTGGACGCGCTTTCGCAACCCATTTCTAGCTTCCAAGACGATCGCTATCGGCTGCTGACCATATTTCCGAGGATAACGAGCCCGCAACGGGCAAACGGCGATCGAATCTTAAAAACGGGATCGCGGCAAAGGGCCTCACGGCATCCGGCGAGATAATTTCTCTCGCCATCCGCCAACTCTGTACGCTACTGTGTGTTCCGCATTCGCAACGCTTCTCGGTGACCGACAGAAGCACTCACGTCGAGGGAGAAGGTATGACACCACCCGATGAAAAGGCATCCCCCATAAATGCAGACACCAGCCGACGCGAAGAGAAGCGGGAAGACGCAGAATCAAGCCGAGCGATTGGTGAGGAAATACGGCGGACACAGGAAGAGATCCGCGAGAGCAGAGAGTCCGGCCGGATTACAGCAGAGATCGGGCGAGAAGATGCAGAACACAAACGGGAGAGGGAGGAAATCGATCGCGCTCGCTCAGAAGCCGATCGTAAATTGGCGGAGGCACACAGAGAAGCCGCCGAAGCGCTCCGGATTGCGGCTGAACAGCAGAGGCATACCGCCGAAATGTTACGGCAAGAGGCCGAGAACCTTCGCCAGTGCCAGGAAGAGATCAGACAGGGCATTGCGGAGCTCGTAAGGCTTAGTCGCGAGCGGCCACGTTAGTGGCGAAGTCCTTCAACGCGCTCGCTGGGGCCGGTACTCCGTGCGGCTCATGACGAGGATCACAACCGACGGATTCAGTAAGGTCTCTTCAGCCGCCGTTGTGAAGATTTCAGGTTTGTCGTTCGGCTACTTATCCTTCCTTCAGTTCGGCCGTCTTGGCCTCGGCCTGTCTGAGGCGCCGGAAAAAGGTCTGCATCAACTCCTGGCTCTCCTGCTCGAGAACGCCGCCCACCACGTCGACGCGATGATTCAGCCGTCGTTCGCTGGGAATGTTGAACAGTGACCCGCAGGCGCCGGCCTTCGGGTCTCGCGCGCCGAAGACCAGACGGGTAATTCGCGCCTGAATGATCGCGCCAATGCACATTGAGCACGGTTCGACGGTCACGTACAACGTGGTGCCGGTCAGGCGCCAGGTGCCCAGGCGACTCGCGGCCTCCCGGATGGCCACCACCTCGGCGTGCGCCGTCGGGTCCTGCCATACTTCACGAAAGTTGTGTACGTGGGACAAGAGCTGTCCGTTCATCACGATGACCGCTGCGATCGGTACTTCGCCCAAGGCCGGGGCAAGGCGGGCCTTGTCCAAGGCCATCTGCATGAATTCAAGGTCTCGGTCGGTGATGAAGGACATAGAAATCCGGCGGTTGATTCCGCTTGCCTTGTAGCTCCTGTTGCTGCAGTCGCGAGTCTCGAATGATTGTGGCCGCGATCTCCGAGCAAACGGCCGCCATCATAACACAGGAAGCTTTGAGCAATCAGCTATCTGCGTTCATCCGATCGGTGAGTGTCGGCCCGGTGGTCCCGTCTCTCAGGACGGCTCGGAACCCCTCAGGTCGCGCGCAACACTCACACCTGACCAGCCAAATAAATGGTACCGGTCGGCTGAGGACGGCCGCCTTGCGGCTCGACACTCACCGCAAATTTGCTGATGCGCGAGAGGTCCGGCAGGTTCTTGATGACGATGCGGCCTTTTTGACCACTGTCGGTGTCGAACGTGCCGGCGCTCATCGGTTTATCGACGATTGCCCACAATTGGTACGTCTTGCCGGCGGGCAAGGGCGGCATGTTGAAGGCATAGAAGAACGCCTTCTTCGTGTCTTGATCATAGAGCAAGAAGGCGCCGGCTTCCTTCGCCTGATCGAGGCCGCTGAGTGACACGACCTTGACCTGAGCGGACTTCAAGATCGTCAGCATCTCGTCACGTTGGGCCACGGCTTTTCGCAGCCCGGCCGCTTCTTGTTCGCGTTGGGCCAGTTCCCGCCGCATCAAATCCAGCTCGGCCTCGCGTGCGATCAGCCGATCTTCGGCCTCGCCGAGTGTGCCGAGGCGCTGCGTGAACTCCTCGCGCAGGCCGGCCAGCGTCTGCTCCTTCTGTGCGACTTGCGCTTGGAGCGCGTTGACCTGTGCCGCGGTCTCTTTGAGCGCCGCTTCCAGTTGGGCACGCTCGGTGCCGGCCATATCGGCTTGCCGGTGCGCATACCAGGCATAGACACTCGTACCGACCAACAGGACGAGGAGAATCATCGATACGCCCGACTGCCACAGCGCGATCGACCACCCTGACAGCAACGTGTCCAACCATCCACCCAAGGTGAAGGTTTGCTGATCGGGCACCTCGGGCGTCTGCGTCCGGGCGAAGACCGCGCTCAGGGTTTTCGCTTTCGCGGGCGGCGCAATTGGGGGCAGCGCGTAGGGCAGCACACCGGCGACCGCATGGTAGTCCTTGAGCAGTGAGCGGCATGACCCGCAGCCCGACAGCAGGTGTGACTCCACCGCCTGCCGTTGGGTGCGTTCCAGCGCGCCGATCGCGTAGAGAGGAATGGCTTCTTCTATTTGCTCGTGCGTCATTCGGTTGCTCAGCCGAAGCAAGAGGCGAGCGCCGCGCGGAGCTTGTTCATGCCTAACTTGATCCGGGTTTTGATCGTGCCGACCGGCTCCTTCAGCCGGTCGGCGATCTCCGTGTGCGACAGCCCCTCATAGTAGGCCAGTTCCACCGCCTGACGTTGTGCGGGCGGGAGCGAGTCCAAGGCTTTGGTCACCAACCCCCGGATCTCGGCGGCCGCCTGCTGATCAAACGGCGTAGGATCACGGTCTGCCAGTTCATCGACTTGATGCTCCTCGATCGATTCCGTCACGGCGTACCCTCGCGATGAGCGCGATCGGAGTCGATCGATCGCACGACTCCGGGTCAACGTCACCAACCACGCGATGGGCGAGCCCCGGCGCGCGTCGTACCGAACACTCTTCCGCCACACTTCGGCATACACCTCTTGGAGCAGGTCCTCCGCTTCATCACGGTCCCCGAGCATGCGAACCGCGAGCGTGAACAATAACTGCGCCGAGTGATCGTAGAGCCGTCCGAATGCGCGGCGGTCGCCCTTCGCGACGAGGGCCAGCAGTTCCGCGTTGAGGGGCGGTGAGTCGGCCGCGGTCTGTGAATCCATGCGCGTGGCGGTCCCCACTTCGGCTTCGGAGCGCGCATCTTACCATACCTTACGCAAAAGTCAGCGCATGGGATGCATCCGACGGCGGGCGAAAAAAATTTGCTGCGGATACATCCGCCCGATCGCCTCGCGCGTAAAGCCGATCAGAGAGACGGCCTCTCTGGAACTGGAAGAGGGCAAGACCATCACCATACAACAGGAGGTGCGGGATGAGGACGAGACTTATCGGTGTTGGGCTCATCGGGTTGGTTGCGGTGGCGGGCGGGTGCGCAAGCGACATGTCGGCATCGAGCGGGGCGAGCGCTCCGAGTGCGATGCAGGCCTCGCTCTATGACCGGCTTGGGAAGAAAGAGGCGATCACCGCGGTGGTGGACGACTTCGTGACGCGGGTTGCGAACGACACGCGGATCAACGGCAAATTCGCGACCGCCGACATCCCGCGGCTCAAGCGGTTGTTGGTGGAGCAAATTTGTGCGGCCAGCGGCGGGCCGTGTACCTATACGGGGCGCGATATGAAGAGCGCCCATGCCGGGATGGCGATTACGGGCGAGCAGTTCGACGCGCTGGTCGGTGATCTCGTGGCCACGTTGAACCACTTCAAGGTACCCGAACGGGAGAAGAAGGAATTGCTGAGCGCGCTCGGCCCGATGAAGCCCGAGATCGTCACGGCAATGTAAGAGTGTGGAGGGGGAAAGGGGTATATGGGTAACGGTCTTCCGCCCCATTACTCCTGTCCCCTCCATGCGATTACGCCATATGTTTGAGAATCACCTCCGCCGCCTCCCGCGCCCCGGTTGGAACAGGGGGAGAATCTCGCGGGAGAGGCATGGTCATGACTGCGCGGAGGGCGTGCTGCCACTGTCCTGCTCGAAACTCGACGGCCGGCATTTCGACCCCTCGCCCATACCGATGCAGATACTGCACCAACGCCTCTTCATCGGCGAAGTTGTATCGGCGGACATACACGACGGGCCGGGAGGAGGCAACCGCTTCAACGATCGTCGCGTAGCCGGGTTTGGTCACGATGACATCGGCCGACGCCATGATCGAGCGAAACGAGAAGGGCAGGTCATTCGCTGAGACCACGCGCGTCAGGCCGGAGGGCACTGGTCCAGGGACCAGGAAGCGATAGCCTTGCATTGCATCGAGTGCCTGCCACGGCAGGGCTTCCACACCCAGTCCGCCGAAACCCACCGCGACCATGGCTTCACCATCGTTCGCGTGCACTGCTCGACGCAGGCCGATCGGGTCTGGATCGAGAGGCGCCATGATTGGGCCAACGTCGTAGATGGAGCGAAAGGCAGGCATCGGCAACCCGGGAGCGGCCCGGATCATGAGAGTCGCGCGGGCGTAGCTGCCTCGAATGTGTTCGATGAGAGCATGCTGATCGGCGTCGCCTGGCGTCTGAATGCACGCGAGCACGGAATCCCACGACAGGGAAGACAGACCGACAGCCGGGATGCCGGCCTGCGCGGCTGCGGCAAAAGGCACATACGGGATATCGCTGAGCACGAGGCAAGCCTGGTGTGCGCGGATCAGCGTCGCCTCGCGCTCCACCTTGTGTTCCCAGTCCGCGTGCAATGCACGATGGGCTGACCAGGTCGCAGGAATATCGATCGTCAGCGCGTCGTGCTGAACACAGCCGACATCCAACTGTGCGGGCGCATACTCCCAGGGAAGCGTAAGCCGGCGATCAAAGAACGTGGCGGGCACCGTCGTGCGCAGGATCGCCCGTATGTCTGAGCACCGTTGGTGCAGCTCATTGAGGACGGGGATGACTTGCGCCGCGTGTCCGAATCCATGCCCTGAGATCGAACACCAGATCAGCGGCATGCATCGCCGCTTGCGAGTTTCAGTGCGATCCGTTCGAGACGAGCTGTATCCTCAGCCGTCAGCGCACTGCCACATCGCTGCAGCACGAGAGCGACGCGCTCGGCACAGCGCCGCGCCGACACCAGGTCGCCACGCTGTTCATAGAGGTCGGCGAGCAACCGGAGGGCGCCGGCTTCCCCGCGTGCATCGCCGAGTTTGATGAAATGTTCGGTTGCGTTGTTCAGGCAGCGCTCGGCTTGACCGTCGTCCCCCGTGGAGAGAAACAGTCTGCCGAGTTGCCCGTAGGTTACCGCGAGGCCTTCTTCATTGCCGATGCGGCGGTGGTACTCGAGGGCCTGACGAAAAGACTCGATGGCTCTCAGCGGCTCATCCAACGCGGCCGCGACGAGCGCCAAATTGGAATAGAGAATACCGAGCGACCGGTGATCGTCGAGTGGGGTTAGGATATCGAGCGCCTGCAGGTAGTAGGGGCGTGCCAGAGCCGGTTCTCCCGCATCGAGGTGAAGATTACCGAGATTGACCAACGTTTGCCCGATCGCAAACGGATTCGGCTCTTGACGCTGCAGCGCGAGGAGTTCTTCATAACACTGGCGCGCCTGCGGCGTCGCCCCCATCACCGCGCAGACATTCCCAAGGTTGCCCAACGACTCGCACAGCCCGCTACGGTTGCCGCTCTCCCGGTCGCTCCGTACCGCCTCTTCATAACACGCCCGCGCGTTGGCGAGATCCCCACGATGCAGGTATAGTCTCGCGCGTAGCTTCTCGGGCTCGGCCAAGAAAGACTCCTCATCACCGCTGAGTGGGTTGGCTTACAGAGACCGACTTCTCTGTTCTGATGGCCTGTTGCGACTCACGCGCGGCCAATCACGACCTGTTAATCACCGCCCTTGAACGTGTCCTGCTCATACTCGTCTTCTTCGTCCTCGCGCGCGAGGCCCACGGCCTGCGCAAAGGCGTCTCTGATTTCGAGAATGCGCTCCCCGGCTTCACCGTGAGATCCCCATCGATCCACATACTGATCGCACAGCGCGAGTCCCCGCTCAACATAGCGCGGCGTCATCGCTTCAGCGAGTTGTTGCCATGTAATGTAGATCAAGAATTCCTGATAGGCCTGTGCGTTCGGATGCAACGCACCGATATTGTAAAGCGCGTCATACGCCGCTCCCGCGGGGTCCCCCGCCGTCGATGAGAAGATCTGTTCCAGTTCCACGACGCGGTCGTACGCCTGCCCGAGGTCGTCACCGTCGAGTGCTTTCAGTAGTGCTGCACGGGCGGCCAGCGCAGGATCAAATCGCATGGGAAGCAGGATAGCCGCGGGCCTTTCGAGCGTCAATCGGGTTTACTTTCCGTTTGGCCGCTGCGTAGACTGGCGCATGGCCCAGCGGCGTGGACCCGAGAGCGTCCCTGCAACGAATACCGATAACCGCGTGCTGCAGGCGATCGGATACCATCAGGAAACGAAGCACCAGTTGTATCGCTACGCCCGGTCGCTCGGCTACATGGATTGGGCCAATCAGCCTGACCCATTTCGGCGCTTCGCCGGCGCCCCGCTCTTTCCGCTCCCGCTTCTCTCGCCTGACGACGGGGCGCAGTCTCCACTGTACGATGATGTGATGTCGGCCGAGAGGATGGTTCCCCAGCCCGTCAGCGTCCGGACCTTATCTCGATTCTTCAAGCATGCGCTGGCGATTACCGCGTGGAAGGAAGCGGGTGGGGTGCGATGGGCCTTGCGGAGCAATCCCTCGAGCGGCAACCTCCATCCCACGGAAGGCTATCTGCTGGTCGGCGGCATTCCGGGCCTCGCCTCTACGCCGGCTCTGTATCACTACGCTCCGAAAGAGCATGGACTCGAGCAGCGAGCCGAATGGCCGGCTGAACGGTTTCAGAGACTCATGGAGCCGTTTCCGCCCTCGTCCTTCTTGGTCGCCTTGTCCTCCGTGCATTGGCGGGAGGCGTGGAAGTATGGTGAGCGCGCGTATCGCTACTGCCAGCACGACATTGGCCATGCCATTGGAGCGTGCCGGATCGCGGCCGCGGTCCTTGGATGGCGCATGGTGTGGCTCGAGGATACCGATGATGAAGTGCTGACCGTGTTGCTGGGACTGAACCGCGACGAGGACTTTCGTGACGCCGAACGTGAACATGCGGATTGCATCGCCGTGGTATGGCCCGAACGGTCGGAGCCCGTTTCCTTCCCGCTGGCGTTGTCCCTCGACCCTGTGCAGCTACGGGACGACCTCGTGTGGCACGGTCGTGCGAATCGTCTCAGCCGACAGGGACCGGATCGATGGGACATCATTGACGTAGCTGCGGCGGCCTGTACGAAGCCGAGAGGGCCGCACCGAACGATCACCATGGAGCCACGTGCGACCGCCGACGGAGTGAGCCGGCCTCGTCGGCCTCTCTCGGCGGGACAGATCATACATCAGCGACGCAGCGCGTTGGCCTTCGATGGCAAGACCGGCCTTTCAACCGACCAATTCTTTCTGATGCTGACGCGAGTGATGCCGCAGCACGCCTCCGCGCTTGGCCTTCGTCCCGTGCCATGGGACTGTTGGCCGTGGCATCCGGCCGTCGATCTGGGCCTGTTCGTTCACCGAATTGATCGATTGTCTCCGGGGCTTTATTGGTTGGCCCGTGATGCGACAAGGGTGGACAGGTTACGAGCAATGATGCACCCGCACTTTCTTTGGTCGCGGCCGGCCGGCTGCCCAGACGACCTTCCGCTGTTCCTGCTCGAAGAAGGGGACGCGCAACAGCTTGCGGCACAGGTAAGCTGCCATCAAGAGATCGCGGGAGCGTCCGCCTTCTCGCTTGGCATGATTGCGGAGTTCGAGGCAACCCTTCGCGCTCACGGGGCCTGGTTCTACCGTCGCCTCTTCTGGGAAACGGGACTCATCGGACAGGTGCTCTACTTGGAGGCCGAGGCGGCCGGTGTGCGGGCGACGGGGATCGGCTGCTTCTTCGACG
This sequence comes from Nitrospira sp. Vd2, assembly GCF_979581665.1. Lineage (NCBI taxonomy): Bacteria > Pseudomonadati > Nitrospirota > Nitrospiria > Nitrospirales > Nitrospiraceae > Nitrospira > Nitrospira sp. Vd2. Next base: position 180,167 of record NZ_CEFZSK010000022.1, read on the forward strand.
ACCCGGTTCACCAAGTGTTCGGATTCACGGATCACCGCTTTCAATCGCTCTATCATTTTACGGTCGGCGGGCCCGTGGACGATCCCCGCCTCACCACGCTTCCCGCGTACGAGGAGCGCTAAGACCAGGGAGCCCGATGTACAAGATCAAGAAGAAGCCGCTCAAAACGGAAAAGGCGCCGGTTCTCTACAACATCATTGAGGATTATACCGAGTGGGATCCCCCGGGCAATGTCACGGTGTGCGCGATGACCGAACCCGAAGACGTTGCCGACCATGCCAAGGTGCTCGCGGAGAGTTATGAGATTCCTTTGGAGACCATGCAGTCGTTGTTGGAGCGCGGCGGCGTCTATCTGTATCCGCAAACCGGGTTGCTCGTGACCCGCGGGCTCTTTACCTGCCGGATCGATCCAACCGGTCAGGAGCCGAAGCAAACGTGGGTGTTGGACGTGACGCAGTACGCCGAAGCCGAGCAGTTGGTGCACGGCGCGGGACTCACGCTCGAAGAGGCCAGTGCGAGGGTGTTCTATCGGACGCTCTCACCTGAGCTAAAGGAACGATTGGGGAAGAAGAATCTCGGTATCGACTACACCGCGCTCGACCGCTCGATTGCGCGGCATGGCGACATCAAGTACATCGACTTTCGAAAGGATTGGTCGCCTCATTTCAAGCGGCTGTGCATCATGCCCGATGGACGACTCGTGGAAACCGGTGGCGTGCAAGAGTTCGCCGAACTTCACGGCATGACGGTGGAGGCCGCGCGGCGGCTGATCGAGAGCGGTGGAACCGTGGAGGTCGGTGACGGGGAAGTCGTGGCCTGCCAGATTGTGAACGGCCAACCGTCGATCGCGCGCTTTAATCAGCAGCAGTATGGGAAAGCTAAAGCACTGGCTCAGCGCGAATCGATCCATTTGCTCGATGCACTGAGCCGGGTGGCCTTGGAGGACCCGCTCCTGATGAGGGCGTTGAAACGCATGGAAGCCGGGATGAGATAAGTTGCCCACACTTCGTCGGGGGGTGTTCATTTATGTGCGTGGCAGTTCGAATGGTGACCGACGGCGGCTCTTCAGTTCGCTGGGATTGACCGCATGATCTGCTCTACAGTGTTCCAGCCGCCTCCCGGTATGTCTTTTGCCTTTTTGTGTGGAGACGGGCAACCGGAGGGGCCATGGCGAAGCCATCAAAGACCGGCACGATGGAGACTCTTCTCGCCTTGGTTGTATTGAGTGGCGGATTCGTCCTGCTCGGCATCTTCAATCCGGCGCTGCCGGAGTACCAGAGCCGGGTGTTGACTGCTGCTGCGGAAGAGCGCCGGAGTCCGTCGGATGCCGTTCTCTCCTCGATCTTGCAGTCCATCTCTCTTCCCGGACGCGCACGGCCCGGCGAGGAGCGTCCCAGCCCGGTGACGCTGTTGGTCAACCGGACAACTCGTTCCAATTACGTCGTGTTTTCGGTCTACTCCACGGAGTTCGACTATTGCGATGGCAGTAGCGCGCGTGCGATTGGACGCACACTGGCGATTGCGGGTCGATTCTACACAATTGAAAAAGGAGCCTGCCCCTCGAATCAGCGAGGGTAGTTGAGATTCACCGTTGCGGCCTGCGTGCCGTCGCGGTCACCTTCGTCAACGGGCCGGCCAGCAACCTCGCCTGAATGGCGTCCTCCCACTCTTCCTGCTTCTTCCGATTCAAACCGTGATTGGTTTCAGTGTCGTATTGCACGTTCATTCGCGTCGCGACGGCATTGAGCAGCATCAGCATCGCGTGGGGATCGCCGCCGCTTTGTAGTGACGCGTTTGCCTCGCGCGCCAGCAAGCAACTGATCGTAAAGTGTAACTGCTCGTGACGGAGTAGTCGGGCCGAGTGGTGGAGGAGAAATGGGTTCCAACCGGACGCGAAGTCTGAGCGGACCCACGAGAGCTTCGGCTCGAACACGGCGATGATGCGCGGCGGCTCGCCTGGCTGGACCGCCAGCCGGATCGCCGTTTCGGCGGCGCGTCGCCCTCGCTGACTCTTTGGCGTGAAATCTTGCCAGGTCAATAGGCGATCCGGGATACAGGCAGGTGCATCCGGGACGTCGTGGACCCATTGCGGTGCGGCCGCGCATCCAGCCAGGATTGCAAGGGCCAGCACGGGCACAAGAGATAGGCACGACGAAACGAGACGATCTCGCACAGACGGCAAGCTCCCGTTGCGAGGGTCGGACGGAATCCGCCCTCCGCGATTGTAGGATGGCTCGGTGCCTGGCTCAACGTCATCCCTTGATGCTTATAGCATAAGCCGGTACGCAATAACCGTTTGCGAATGCCCCAGGGATGAAGGTGACAGAGACCGAGGCAGGACGGGGTTGATCGCTGACGTGAGATAGATATCTTCAGGAAATCGACGGCGAACGAAATCGACTCGGATTGCGGCTGAGAGCGCGTCTGTGCAACTTCGGCTGCCCTCGTTGGGCATACGTCTTCGGATCGTCCGCACCCGGCCTACAGAAAACGAACCACGCTCCGATTGTGAGTGTCGGTGGACGGTGACTACAAGAGAGTATTGAAGATCGGAGGAGGCATTATGGCAATTCCAGGAGTTCCGGCTGAAGGATTGCGGACGGTCGGACAGATCACGCCGACCAATGGTCTCCGCTTTCGGTTCGATCAAGATGCGGCATCGATCGCCGCGGACCTCGTGCGTGAACGGGTCACTGGCGCCCCGGTCGTGGATGAGGGTGACCGGATTGTGGGGTTCATCAGCGAGATCGACTTGCTGCGTGCTACACGAGCGCGGTGCGACTTGCGGCAGGTCCGAGCTCAGGACATCATGACAAGGTGCCCCATTGCGATCCCCGATACGACGAGCCTTAACGATGCGATCGACATCATGGACAGTTGCCATCTCCTGAATCTGCCGATCCAGCGGGATGGGACAGTCAGCTACTCGATTACACGTCATGATGTCCTACGTGCCGCGATCGGTTTTGGGCCCGGGATGGAAGAATTCGGTCACGGGTGATCACGGCCCAGCATTTCACTCCACTGCGGCCCCGCTCGGATTCGGGCGGGGCCGTTGTGATCATGACGACATCCCACATCCTCCTCCTGACCCTCCTACAGTAAGAGATGTGCGTCTCCACACGCCGCGGGCATTTCTGTCCGCGTTTCCTGGTGATCACGGATTTCATGATGCCGGAAATGAACGGCCTCCAGTTTTTGGCGGTGGCAGGACCCGCGGGCCGGTGAGGAAGTGGCCTCGCTGGACTCGCCGGCTGGATATGGCGATTACGGTCGTAATCCTTCTGCCGTCGCGGATGACATCCTGACCGAACAGACACGGGACCAAATTCCGATGGGACATGCAACTCAACGAGACAAGCGCTGATACGCGCGTTGCGCGGCCTCGGCATAGGCCCGCTTTAGTTCGCTCTCGCGCTGCAGGAGTTTTAACTGAAGCATTTCCGAGCGGTGCGACGAGTCCCGGCTGGTCGTGTGTGGTGTCGAGGAGCGCGTCAGTTGCCAACGCGTCGCTTTTGCGAGCCGCGCAAGGCGATGAACACGGAGTGCCTCTTGGACGGTCGAAGGGAAACTTTCACAATTGAGGGGTTTCGTTAACACGTCGAAGGCACCTGCCTGAAGAGCCGTGAGGAGGATCGACGCGTCGAGTCGTCCACTCATCACAACGATCGTCGTTTCCGGAACATGCTCACGCGCATGCCGGAGTAACTGCAAACCATCGATCTCCGGCATCTCGATGTCTGTGACGAGCACGGCCAAACGGGTAGCCCCGAGCTGATCCGAGGCCTCCCGAGAGGACGTATAGGTGCGCACGGCAACCGTCGGTATGAAGCGGTGCAACAAAGCCGTCAGCATGTGGGCCAGTAATTGATTGTCATCGACGAGCATGACCGCCGGCGGGGGAGCGGCAGGCGGCCGAGGGGTGAGATCCTGGCTGTGGGTTGGCATGGGTTAGGTGTTGAGCCAGGCCGAGACAACGAGCAGGATGTTGGCCGTCATCGACTGCTGCAACAGAAATCCTGTGATCAATAATATGCGGCCATGAGGCCCGTTCAGGCGGCACGACGACGAACGACGTGGCAGCGTTCCAGGTTCTTGAGCCAACTTAGTTCGTCGAGGAACGCGCGCGGGAAGCCGAGCGGGTCACAGGCTTTCTTTCTTTTGATCAGCGGTAATCCACATCAGGCCCTCATCATACGGCGCGACTAAGGAAGCGTATCCCGGCTTCCACATGCTGCCATTCGGCATGGAATGGTGAGCAGGCCCGAACGAGTATAGAGCCGTTCGGGTCTGATGAAGAACTAGGAGATGTCCCAGAGAACTCGCGAAAGATTACTAGGCGCTTGCCCCCATCCACCGGGAGGCCTAGAATCCGTGCACCAATGAAGCGACGCGCGAAAACTCTCCCTCGAACCCGTCCTGTAAAGAAAAAAATGGCGGTGCCTCGCACGAAGCACACGAAACGGTTTGAGACAGCGCCGGGGCCTGCCGTTGCGATTCCAAGGCAGGAAAATTTGGCCCGGTTCTGCGAGATGGCGGACGCCAGTCCGTTGATGATCTGGATGTCCGGTCCGGACAAGGCTGGCATCTTCTTCAATCGGGCATGGTTGGACTTCACCGGCCGGCGCCTCGAAAGCGAATTGGGGGATGGCTGGGTGGAGGCCGTGCATGCTGATGATCGGTCGCGCTGCTACCAAGAATGTCTGGCCGCCTTCCGAGCGCGGCGGCCGTTTAACTTGGAGTTTCGGCTCCGGCGTCGCGACGGCGAATACCGGTGGATCTTCGAGATGGCCACCCCGCGTTTCGACGAGGCCGGGCGGCTTCTGGGGTTCACCGGCTTCGGCATCGATGTCACGGATCGCCGTCGTAGCGAGGACGCGTTACGGGAGACACAGGAGCGCTATGCCGTCGCCGTGCGCGGGGCCAATGACGGTCTCTGGGATTGGCACCTCGTCAGCGACGCAGCCTACATGTCGCCTCGATGGAAGGAGTTGTTGGGGTATCGGGACGAGGAGCTGCCGAATGAGGCCCGAACCTTCTTCTCACATCTCCACCCGGAGGACAGGGACCGTGTGAATGCCGCCATTCGCCGACATGTCGAAGATGGAAGGCCGTATGAGATCGACCATCGATTGCAGATGCGGAACGGGGAGTACCGGTGGTTTCATTCCCGTGGCCAGACGGTCACCGACGCACAGGGAAAGCCTGTGCGCATGGCGGGCGCGATCACCGATATTACGATCCGCAAGGAGGCCGAGGATGCGTTGCGGGAACGCGAGCGCGAGTTTCACGTGCTTGCGGACAACGTGCCCGCATTTTTCTCCTACGTCGACAAGGACTGGCGCTATCGCTTCGTCAACAAGCGGTACGAGCAGTTGTTCCAGCGACCGGCCGCGGACTTGGTCGGTAAGCCGGTGATCGAGGTCGTCGGACCGGAGAATTTCCCGACCGTGCAGCGGAACCTTGCCCGCGCCTTTTCCGGTGAGTTGGTACGATACGAGTATCCGATGAACTTCGGTGATGCTGGTCCGCTGTGGATGAGCGTCACCTACGTGCCGGATCGCGACGAGCAGAACGACGTGCGAGGCTGTTTTGTGCTCGTCGTCGACGTGACGACGTTGAAGGCGGCCGAAGATGCAGTGCGCCGGGCCGAAGAGTTCAGCCGGGGTGTCCTCAATTCGTTGGAAGCGCACATCTGCGTGCTCGACGGGGACGGGACGATTATCGCCACGAACGATGCATGGAAAAAGTTCGTGACGGCGGCGGGCGCGCCGGCGCACCAACGGATCGACGTCGGAGCGAATTATTTTGCGGCGTGCCATGCGGGCGTCACGGCGGGGGATGTCCATGTCGACGGCGTGTGCGAGGGAGTCAGGAGTGTCCTCGCCGGCGCGGCGACAGGCTTTACGGTCGAGTATCCCGCCCATGGGCCCGGTGAGCCGCGATGGTTTTTGATGCGGGTGATTCCGCTCATCGGTTCCCGCGGCGTCGTCATTTCGATCATGAATATCATCGAGCGCAAGCGGATGGAACTGGAGCTTGGCCAGAGTCAGTTGGCGTTGCGCGAGAAACGACAAGAGTTGGAAGTGCTGACCGGCAAGCTGCTGACGGCCCAGGAAGAAGAACGACGACGCCTTGCACGGGAGCTGCACGATGACTTCAACCAACGGCTTGCGGCGCTGGCGGTCGGCATCGAAACGCTCGAGCGCGGCCGCCGAATGCCGCGCCAAGCCCTCACCGGCGAACTGCGGACGCTTCGTCTGCAAGTGGCCGCGCTCTGCGACGATCTTCACGACCTCGCATACCGCCTGCATCCATCCCTGCTGGAGCACGCGGGCTTGGAGGTTGCTGTCCGCGACCATATCGCCGAATATGCCAAGCGTACGAGGCTCACCGTCATGTTGACGACCGAGGGCCGGTTAGCGGGCCTGCCTCTGAACGTATCGACGTGTCTCTTTCGCGTGTTGCAGGAGAGCTTGCAGAACGTTCTCAAACACGCGGGTGCCAGCCGCGTGGAGGTGGCCCTCAGCGCCTCGCCGGAGCAGATCGATCTGCGCGTTCGTGACAACGGGCGCGGATTTTCGCCTCAGCAACTGCGGGCCGAACACAAAGGCCTGGGCATGATGAGCATGCAGGAGCGCCTCCGGCTTCTGAATGGGAAATTGACGATCGAATCGCAGCCCGGGGCGGGCACGACCGTATCGGCGCAGATCCCAGGAACGGGAGAGGCGGCATGAGAAAAATCCGCGTCCTGATGGCCGATGATCATTCGCTGATGCTCGCGGGTCTTCACAAACTGCTCGAACATGAGTCTGTCCAGGATTACCGGTGTGTCGTGGTCGGCACCGTGGAAGACGGGCGGGCATTGGTGGAGGCCGCTCGGCGACTGCGGCCCGATGTGATCTTGCTTGATATCGCGATGCCTCTGCTGAACGGGCTCGACGCCGCGTATCAAATCAAAAGACACGTGCCGGACGCCAAATTGATTTTCCTGACGATGCACGCGAGCCCCTCCTATGCGGCGGAGGCGTTCAAGGCGGGAGGCAATGGATATCTCCTGAAGCGGTCCGCGGCGTCAGAACTCACGCAGGCCATCGAAGCCGTTCTGAAAGGTCGACACTATTTGACCCCTCTCATCACGAAAGATGTGCTGGAGACGATGTTGGCGCCCGGAGGCCGGACTGCTGCCGGCAGAGGCGTTGTCTCCCTGACCCCGCGCCAGCGAGAGGTCTTGCAGTTGGTGGCTGAAGGCCGGGGCACAAAGGAGATCGCCAAGCTGCTGAACGTGTCGGTGAAGACGGTCGAGTTCCACAAAGCCCGGATCATGGGCCAAGTCGATCGCCATTCGACCGCAGAGCTCGTGAGATACGCGATCGCCGAAGGTCTGGTGACCCTCTAGCAGGCCGAACGGCACTCGTCGCGCCGCCGGGCAGGCACGGTCGCCGAGAATCGTCGCCCCGCCTCTCCGGCACAGGATGTTCAAAAAGGTCGTTCAGCGAGGCCGCAGCAAGCGAGGAGGCGAGGCGTACTCTGCTTTGTACGTTGAGCCTTCGAGCGACGCGAGAACGAAGCTGACGGCCTTTTTCAACATCGTGTCGAGATCGCATGTCAGTCCGGATCCGACTGCTTCAACAGCCGCAAGCCCCTCACGAGTGCTCGTCCTTCCTGGTAGGATGCGACAGCGGACTGGATTGAAGCGCAGTCTTTCGAGGAGGCACCATGGAGCGCACGGCTGGGATCAGCGGGCTGTCATCGACGGCGGGCGGACGACTCGAAGCCAAACAACTTGCCGCGATGGCGCGCTATCGTCGCGCGGTGAACTATCTCGCGGCGGCACAAATTTACTTGAAAGCCAACCCACTCTTGGAGGAGCCGCTTCGTCCCGAGCACATGAAGGATCGCCTTCTCGGGCATTGGGGCACGGCGCCCGGCATCAATCTGATCTACCTCCATCTCAATCGGCTCATCCTGGACACCGGCGCGAGCATTCTCCTGATTACCGGACCCGGACACGGCGCGGCCGCGAATCTCGCCAATATGTATCTGGAAGGCACGTTGACGGAGTACTTTCCCGAGCTCACCCAGGATCGGGCGGGACTTCAGGAGTTTGTCCGCTGGTTTTCCTGGCCCGACGCGTTTCCGAGCCATTTGAGCCCCATGTATCCGGGCGTGATTCACGAAGGCGGTGAACTGGGCTATGCCCTCGCCACGGCGTTCGGTGCGGCGCTGGACAATCCGAATCTCATCGTGGCCTGCATCGTCGGAGATGGAGAGGCGGAGACGGGACCGACGGCCGGCGCCTGGCACAGTACGAAATTCTTCAATCCGGCGACGGATGGCGCCGTCCTCCCCATCCTGCATCTCAACAGCTTCAAGATTGCGAATCCGACGATTTTCGGATCGATGAACGATCGTGAGCTGACCGAATTGTTCAGCGGCTATGGCTACAGCGTGCGGATCGTGTCGTTGACGGAACAGATCGATCAGGACATGCACGAGGCCGTTGGGGGGGCATACGAGGCGATCCGGCGACTTCAGGACACCGCGCGGAACGGCGCCGATATCGAGCGGCCGCGTTGGCCGATGATCATTCTCCGTACACCGAAAGGTTGGACAGGACCCGAACGGATCGACGGCGTGCAGATCGCGGGGACGTATCACGCGCATCAAGTGCCAGCGAAGGACGCCAAGACCAATCCGGCGCACCTCAAGGCGATCGAAGCCTGGCTCCGTTCCTACCATCCCGAGGAGCTGTTCGATGCAGCGGGTCGCCCGGCCGAAGACATTCGGAATCTTTGCCCGCGCGGCGAGCATCGTATGGCGTTGAACCCTCACGCGCTCGGCGGCAAGATGCGAAAACCGCTGGTCCTTCCGGACCTGGCCCCGCACGCGATCGATGTGAGGGGCCGCGGAGACACCCAGGTCAGCAATGTCGGCCAACTCGGCCTCTATCTGCGCGATGTCATCCGACTGAACGCCGAAGCGCGGAATTTCCGAATTGTGTGTCCGGACGAGTTGGAGTCGAATCGATTGGGCGCGGTGTTGGACGTGACGGATCGTCAGTACGTCTGGCCCTTACCTGCGGGAACGGAACATACCGCCCGCGAGGGACGCGTGCTGGAGGTGCTGAATGAGCACAATTGCCAGGGCTGGCTGCAAGGGTATTTGCTCACAGGGCGGCACGGCTTGTTTCCCTGCTATGAGGCGTTCCTGCACATCGTCGACGGAATGATGAACCAGTACGCGAAGTTTCTGAAGTCATCGCTGGAAGTGCCATGGCGTTTGCCGATCTCGTCCTTGAACTACCTGTTGACGTCCGAGGCGTGGCGACAGGAGCACAACGGCTATTCGCACCAGGGCCCCGGATTCATCAACAATCTGTTGACGAAAAAGGGCCACATCTATCGGATCTACCTCCCGCCGGATGCCAACTGCCTGCTGGCGACGATGGAACACTGCTTGACGGTGACGAATTTCATCAATCTGCTGATCGCCGGCAAGCAACTCATGCCCCAGTGGCTGTCTCTCGAAGAGGCGCGCGACCATTGCCGCGTCGGTGCGTCGATCTGGCGATGGGCGAGCACGAATGAGGGCGAGGATCCCGAGATCGTCTTTGCGTGCTCGGGAGATAGCCTCACGCTGGAAGTGTTGGCCGCGGCGTCATCGCTTCGTGACGATGCGCCGGACTGGCGGGTGCGGATCGTCAATGTCACGGACATCCTCGTGCTCGGCATCCCACAAAAGTATCCGCATGGCCTGGAGGAAGGACGATTCCAACGGCTCTTCCCGATCGACTGCCCGGTCGTCTACAACTTTCACGGGTACACGGCGGCGATCAAACAACTGCTGTGGGAACGACCGCGGAACGACCGGTTCGACCTCAATGGATACCGCGAAGAGGGGACGACGACGACCCCCTTCGACATGCAAGTCAGAAATCGGACCAGCCGCTATCATTTGATCATCCAAGCGGCACAAAAGGTCGCGACCCTCCACCCACACCGCGCGGCTCGTGCTGAAGCGTTGGTTGTGAAATATGAGCGCAAGCTCGCGGAACACCGCCGCTATATCCGCGAGCACGGTATTGATCCTGCCGAGATTACGGACTGGCGCTGGCCGGCGTGATGGAGCTGAGAACTCCTTCTCTTTCCCGGGACCTACGTAGCGGTTGCTATGACAGACAACGGCTCACCAAACGGCTAGAATCGCCCCGTCATTCGTCCTTCGCCTACGACGACGGCCGAAAGGCGCTAGCGCTGAGGTGGCTATGCAGACATGGCGATCGTGGTGGCAACGGTCCCTTGAACAACGCTCCCTTGAACACGATCCATCCGAGGGACGGTTGCGCGAAGGCGACGAGCGGTTTCGCTTGCTCAGCGAAGCCATTCCCGCGATGGTCTGGACATGCACGCCGGAGGGCGATGGCGAATATTTCAATCAATCATGGAGCCGTTACACCGGCTTGACGGAGGCCGAGAGCTTCGGATCCGGCTGGATGGCCGCCGTGCACCCGGACGATCTCGCCGACGCCATGGCGAAGTGGCGTTACGCCGTCGAGACGCGCAGCCCATTCGTTCACGACATGCGGTACCGGCGCTTCGATGGCGCGTTCCGGTGGCACGTGGTCCGTGCGTTGCCCGTTGCGCGCCCAGATGGCGGTGTGATGCGGTGGGTCGGCATGTCGGCCGACATCGAAGAGCAAAAGCAAACCGAAGAGGCCTTGCGGGATACCACCGAGGCATTGGTGCTGGCTCAGCGCGGGGCAGGTGCGGGCGTATGGGATTGGAACTTGGAGAGCGGGGATGTGCGTTACTCGGACGAATATGGGGCACTGTATGGCCTGCCGTCTCGGCGCGAACGGCCCACGTATGCCGACTGGCTGGCGCACGTTCTGCCCGAGGACCGAGAGCGAGTCGATCAGGAGGTTCAACAGGCGATCAGCGCGCAGCGTGACCTCGAGACCGAGTTTCGGATCGCCCGCGCCGACGGCGAAACACGATGGTTGCTGACCAAGGGGAAAGTCGTGAAGGACCGTCAGGGCAAGGCATCACGTCTCATCGGGATCACGTTCGACATTACGGATCGGAAACGGACGGAAGCGCGCATTCTGGATCTGCTCCGAGAAGCGGAGCGGCGCGAGGAAGATCTGCGCGACAAACAAATGCAGCTGCTCCAAGCCGCCAAACTCGCCTCGATCGGAGAACTGGCGACCGGAGTGGCCCACGAACTGAACAATCCGCTGAACAATATCGGACTGCTCGTGGGGAATCTGCTCGACGGCTTGGAGACCGAAGGCCTCGATCGCGACACGCTGGTCTCGAATCTCCGTGTGACGCTGAGCCAGGTCGAGCGGGTGGCTCGGATCGTCGATCAACTTCGGCGGTTTGGCCGTATGGCGACGAGCGAACGGGTGCCGGTCTCGGTGAACGGAATCGTGCGCGCCAGCGTCGGGCTGATTCGAGAGCAATTGCGGCTCAGGAATATCCTGGTCGCAACCGCGTTGAGCCCGCATGAACCCTCTGTCGAAGGCAACTCGCTGGAGCTCGAGCAGGTCGTCGTCAACCTCTTGGCCAATGCGCGCGACGCGGTGATGGAGTCGCCGACCAAGGAAGTCGCGATCGAAACGGCGGTCGAGGGCCAGACTGCGGTGGTCCGCGTCAGAGATACCGGCTGCGGCATGGCGGAAGAGGTGAGGCTCCGGATCTTCGATCCGTTCTTCACCACGAAGGAAGTGGGCAGGGGAACGGGACTCGGGTTATCGCTGAGCTACGGCATTATTAAGGATCACGGCGGTGCGATCGAGGTGGACACGCGGCCTGGCCAAGGAACCACGTTCATCATTCGGTTGCCGCTCGTTGCCCCTCGGGAACCCGTCGCGAACGTCAACGATCGCGCTTCGGAACGTGAGGCGTCAAGGCCGGCGCACTCGTTACTGGACTGATCGATTCGCCTGCTCGCCGTGGATGCGCCTCGCGGACAGGAGATGGTTCGCCACCACCTGGCCGTCCAACCCTCTGCATGCCGCATCCGCTTCGGCGTCGGATGCCATCTCAACCCGCCCATACCCTAATGAGGTCCCGTCTGGCATGGTGACGACATGCGTGCGCAAGACGGTTCCGTACGGCCGGCAGAGCCGCTGGAGATCGTCGGCCGTAAAGACAAGAGGAAATCCGTCGAGCACGAGCCACGCCATACTGTCCTAGATACACCAACGTACGTATCTCCCGCAAACAAAAAACGTGTGGTGTAGATGACCGACAGTGTCGCTGACCCATATCCTCAGACGGTGGAAGTTCGCCTCGCGTAAAAGCCCGTCATCCTACGCCGACACTCCTCTACGCCCTACATGGCGGCTACTACTGAGCGGTCTTTCTTGACATGGTCCTTCGGAGTACTTAGACTCCTCACTTCTACCCTCCTGATGGCACTACAGCGTCTTACGATATAGCCGGCATTCAACGGCAGACTGGGATGACGCCGTACGACCTGCAACGATTCTCCCTTCATGACATGACTGACTGCTCCGCTCGTCTTCGGACATTGGGAGGGATGGGCCGAACGTTCTCGGATGTCGCACAGGCGACCGTTCGTTTTTTCTACGATCACTTGCAGGACGCGCAGTCCGGGGCGCCGGCATGCGCGCTCGTCCGCTGCTTCATCACGCAATCATACGAGGCCCTCCGCGAGGATGAGCGCCGATTGATACGCGCATTCCTGGGATCCGATCCGGCGCGCCCGGACCTGAAGTGTCTGACGCTGGCCGCGACCGCAGGCGATCGATCGGAATGGAACAGCGTCACGGCCTCGAAGCGGTACAAGGTGATTCCGCTGGTCGGCGAGCGTTTCGTGGCGCAGTTCCCGATGCTCTCCCAAGTGTTCACCCACCTCGGTCTCCCGCTGGACATGGGTCCCGACTCGTTGGATCTCCTGATCAATGCCGACCAGCATAGCTACAACGTGTTCTTCGTTCCAGACGCCGTCGGCAGTCCCTATGTGCCCGTGCAAAAGGACTTCGTCATCCCGTTCGGCATCCGGTCGGTCCTGGGTTATGGCGGTGTATTGCCTTCACGGGAAGTCTTCGTGGTCATTCTTTTTGCAAAAGTCCGTCTCCCCCGACAGACCGCAGATCTGTTCAAGACACTCGCGCTCAGCAGTAAACTCGCATTCTTGAATTCCGAGCCGGGCACGTGTCAATCGATCAGCCGGCGCGGGCCCGGAGAAGCAGTCCAGGCGCCGGCGCTGCCCTATGAAGTCCGAGCCAAGGCGTTGGAAGAATTATTGGCCGTGCACGAGCAGGTCGTCGGCACCTATGCCAAACGGGGCAAGCGCGCGCAAGAAGCATTGGCGCACAGTCAGGCACGCCTCAATGCCGTCGTCGACTCGAGCAAGGACACGGTGCTGTTCGTGGACCAAAGCGGGAAGATTCGATCCTGGAATCGAGCCGCCGAGACGCTGTTTCAGTATTCAGCCGGTGACATGCACGGCCGTCCACTCGATGTGTTGTTCGGCGAAGAGTTTGCCCGCAGGTTCCGCGCGTTGGCGGCAGACACGCACGCCGATCAGGACAGCACCGTGACCGGCCATACGCTCGAGGCGACCGGCCGACGGAAGGACGGGACGCCGTTTCCTGCCGAAGTCGTCATCGCCCTGTGGCGCACAAAAGAGACCGATTTTTGTACCTGCATCGTCCACGACGCGACGGCCCGTATGCGCGCCGCGGCCGAATTGGCGAGATCCGAGGCGCGCCTTCGCAATTTGATCAACCATGCGCCCGACGTGATCTTCACCATCGCTCTCGACGGCACGATCACGTCGCTGAATCCCGCCTTCGAAACCATCACGCTGTGGCCGGTGGGCGAGTGGATCGGCCGGCATTTTGCGGGGCTCCTGCACGCCGATGATCTCGCCTATGCCCGCGATCTGTTCGAGTACGTGATCAATAAGCGGACCTCGATTACTTTCACGTTGCGGATTCGTTCGAATGGCCGCGGCACGCTTACCGGAGAGTTCGTCAGCACGCCACAGATCGAAGACGGCCGCGTCGTCGGCGTGTTCGGCATCGCGCGGGATATTACCGAGCGGAAGCTGTTCGAGGAAGCGCTGCGCGAAAGCGAGGAGCGGCTGCGGGCGCTCTTCCAATCCATAGAAGACGCCATCGTGACGATCGATACGAAAGGCGATGTGGTCTTCTGGAACGACGGCGCGCGGCGGTTGTTCGGCTACGCCCCTGAGGACATTCTTGGATATCCCGTCATGACGATCATCCCCGAGCGATTTCGTGAGGCGCACTCACGCGGTCTCAAGCGCGCCGCCGAAGCCGGAGGGAAGACGCTTGCCGCCAACATGTTCGAGCTGGTCGGCCAGCGAAAAGACGGGACGGAATTTCCGTTGGAGTTTTCGCTCGCCTCGTGGCGAGGCCGGGCCGGCGTGTTCTTCACCGGTGTGATGCGGGATATCACGGCGCGCAAGCGCGCCGAGGAAACGATCCGGGCGAGCGAGGCCAGTTTGGCCCGCGCCCAAGCAATTGCCCACATGGGCAGCTATGAGTTCCCGCTGCCGTTGTGCGATCGGACGCACTGGTCGGCCGAGATGTTCCGTATTCTTGGCCTCGATCCGTCGAGCCACCCCTTGCCCCCCGACGACTATCTCAACCACGCCGTCCATCCCGAGGACCGCGTTCGCGTCCACGCCACCTTCCATGATGCGATGGCGCGGGGCATCACGTACGAGGCGGAATATCGGATCCAACGACCGGACGGATCGATCCGGTGGGTGCAAAGCATCAGTGAACCCGTCATGGACGCCGAAGGCCGGCCCGTCAAAGTGATCGGGACCTTGTCGGACGTCACCGAGCGGAAGCAGACCGAACTGAGGGTCGCCGAAGGCGAAGCGCGGTATCGGCGGATCGTGGAAACGGCCATGGAGGGTATGTGGCTGCTCGATGCCGAGGATCGTACGACGTTCGTCAATGCGCGCATGGCGGAAATGCTCGGCTATACCACGGAAGAGATGCTCGGTCGTCCCCTGTACGACTTCTTCTATGCGCAAGAGCGTGAGATTCTGGAGCAACGGCTCGCCTCTCGCAGAAGCGGAGTCAAGAATCAGTATGATTTGCGGTTTCGCCGGAAGGACGGCACGACGCTCTGGGGCATTGTCTCAGCGTCTCCGATCTTCGATGCGGACGGCCGATATGACGGCGCGCTCGCCATGATCACCGATATCACGGAGCGCAAGCGGGCGGAAGAGGCGATGAACGCGCTCGTACAGGGCACGGCCTCCGTCACCGGGCAAGAGTTCTTCCCCGCGTTCGTCCGGCACCTCGCCACGGCGCTCGGCGTTCGCTATGCGTTCATCGTCGAATCGGTTCCCGGTGAGGTGCTTCGCCTTCGCACGATCGCGGCGTGGGCCGGCGATCATTTGGTCGAGCCATTCGAGTACGACCCCGTTGGACTGCCCTGCGAAATCGCGATGAGGGAACCCTGCACGTATTACCCCAACGACCTGCCGACCTTGTATCCGCATCCCTTCGTGGAGGAGCTGCGAGCGGTCAGTTACGCGAGCGTCCTGATTCAGGACGCCGCAGGCCGACGGATCGGCCATATTTGCGTGCTCCATACGGAGCCATTGAACCACAAGGAACAGGTCCTTCAGATCCTCACGATCTTCGGCGCGCGGGCGGCCGCCGAGTTGGAGCGGATGAGGGCGGCGTCGGCGGTGCAGGACGCGGAGGAGCGGCTGCGGTTGTCGCTCGAGGCCACCGATCTCGGCATCTGGGACTGGAACATTGAGACCGGCCGGGTGATCTGGTCCGACCGAGTGGCGAGGATCGTCGGCCTTGCGCCGGAGGCCTTCGCGGGGACATACGAGAGTTATCTGGCCTGCGTGCATCCGGATGACCGGGACATGGTGGCGAAGTCGGTCCATGCCACGTTGCACGAAGGCGCGACATACGATCTGGAGCATCGGGTCCTCTGGCCCAACGGACGCGTCCACTGGGTCGCGTGCAAGGGAGATGTCGTACGCGATCGTGAGGGACGGGCCGTGCGGATGCTGGGAACGGTTCAGGACATTACGGAGCGGAAGGAAGCGGAGGGGCGGTTGCGGGAGACCCTCAGGCAGTTACGCACGTTGGCCGGCCGTCTGGAAGTGGTCCGCGAAGAGGAGCGGGGCCGGATCGCCAGAGAGCTCCATGATGAGCTGGGTGTGGGACTGACGTGTCTGAAGATCGATCTCACGCGCATCAAAGGGCTCGTGTCCGATGCCGAACCGAAGCGTCCGCAAATCGACGAGCGGCTGGATCGCATGATCGGCTGCGTCGACGATACCATTCGATCCGTCCAGCGCATCGTCTCCGAGTTGCGGCCGACGGTACTGGATGATCTCGGGCTGTCGGCGGCCGTCGAATGGCTCGCGCAGGATTTTGAGCGGCGGACCGGCATCGCCTGCCACTGCGAGATTTCATCCGACGACCTCGTGACCGATATCGAGACGACGACGGCGATCTTTCGGATATGCCAAGAAGCCCTCACCAACGTGATGCGACATGCCGTGGCGACCACGGTGACGCTGAGCTTGCGAAAACACGGGGGGTGGCTGTTCCTCGACGTGACCGACAACGGCTGCGGAATTCCGGTGGGAAAGACCCGCGATCCGCAATCCCTCGGACTGTTCGGGATGCGGGAGCGCGCGGACCTGCTCGGCGGCATGGTGACGGTCGGGCCCGCCGAGCAGGGAGGCACGAAGGTCGCCGTCCGTCTCCCGTATCCCAGGGAGTCGGCGTGACGGCCTCGACATGGAGATCGAGCGGGACAGGCGCATACAGCCGGTCGGCGAACGGTTCTTACCGTTTCTGCTCGCGCTCTCCTTCGCGTTGGCAGTGGGCATGGGCGTGTATGCCTTGCTCTCCGTTCGCGCAGTCCTCATCGAACAACGCGGCGCCGAGCTTGCGGGAACGGCAGCGGGCATCGCGCACACGATCGATCGGATTCTCTTCGAGCGTGCAGGGGACATCAACGTTCTGGCGAACGATGCCGTCTTGCGCGAGGGTACCGCCGCCGCGAAAAGCGCCCGCCTACGCCTGATCAAAGATCTGTACGGCTATTATGCCTGGATAGGGCTGCTCGGACCGGACGGGCGCGTCGCGGCCTCGACCGATCCTGGACGAGAGGCTGCGATACCCCTCGCCAAGGGGCGGGAGTGGATGCGCGCCGTCCGCGACTCACGGGGCGTGTACGTGCACCAAGCGGCGCCGATGGCCGAAGTCAACGGCGCCATCGCGCTCGGCTTCTCCGCCGCAGTCTCCGACACCGCCGGGGCCTTTGCGGGCGTTGTCACGAGTCGCATGTTGCTGGCGACGATTTCGTCCTTGTTGGAGCAAGAAGATCGAGCCCAATCTGTTTCCGGTCGAGTCTACGACCTGGTGTTGATGGACGCCCAGGGTCGCGTCCTGGCGGAGACCGGCGAGCCGGGTCAACGAGGCGAGAGCGCCGGAACGACGGTCCCGCTCTCTTTTTCACAAGCGGCGGGCGGGCGCGCGGCGTTGGGGTTCGTCGAGGAGCAGGATGTGAGCCGACACGTGCCGCTGTTGACCGGCTATGCCCGCACGCAGGGATACGGTGGTTTTCACGACATTGACTGGATTGTCTTGGTACGGATGGACCGGGCCCAAGCGTATGCGCCGATCAACCGCTTGGTCATGTTCGTCCGCACGATCGGTCTCCTCGTCCTGGCGCCGTTGACCGTGTTCGGCATCTGGACGTCCTGGCGGCTCACCCAAGACAGCCGGCTGTTACGTCGCTTGCACGTCGACTTGGAGAGGACGGTGGCCGACCTCCGTCGGTCGAACGCCGACCTGCAACAATTCGCCTACGTCGCGTCGCACGATTTGCAGGAGCCGCTGCGGATGGTGGCGAGTTATACGCAGCTCTTGGCCAAACGCTACCGTGGGAAGCTCGACCCCGAAGCCGATGAATTCATCGGCTTCGCCGTGGACGGGGCCCTCCGCATGCAACAGCTCATTCAGGATCTTCTGGCGTATTCCCGCGTCCATACGCACGGTCGGCGGTTCCAGTCGACTGATGTCGAGGCCGTTCTCTCCAGGGCACTCGCCAATCTGCGCCGCGCCATCGAGGAGAGCGGAGCGGTGGTGACGCATGACCCGCTTCCGACCATCTCCGCGGATGACCGCCAATTACTCCAGTTGTTTCAGAACCTGCTCAGCAACGCCATCAAGTTCCGGACAAGCGAACCGCCTCGCGTCCACGTCTCTGCCGTGCGAGACGGCGCCGGCTGGACGTTTGCCGTGCGGGACAATGGCATCGGGCTCGAACCTCAGTATGCCGAACGCATCTTTACGCTCTTTCAGCGACTCCATACACCCTCGGAATACCCGGGGACTGGTATTGGACTGGCGATCTGTAAGAAAATCGTCGAACGTCACGGCGGGCGAATCTGGGTGGAATCCAAAGCCGGAGAAGGCGCGACGTTTTTCTTCACATTGCCGAGCCAGCCGGCCCAATGGGAGATGAGCGGGGAAGGATCGGCGTAGCGAACCGGGAGGAATGTGCAATGGCCGTAGCCGAGTTAGTGAGACCGATCGAGATTCTGCTCATCGAGGACAATCCGGGTGACGTGCGCTTGACGATTGAAGCGCTGAAGGAAGGAAAGGTCGTCAATCGTCTCAGCGTCGCGAAGGATGGCATCGAAGCGCTTGCGATGCTGCGGAAGGAAGAGGCGTATCACGCGGCGCCCAGACCCGATCTCATTCTCCTCGACCTCAATCTTCCCAAGAAGGACGGGCGGGAGGTCTTGGCCGAGATCAAGAACGACCCGAAGTTGAAACGCATCCCGGTCGTCGTATTGACGACCTCCCAAGATGAACATGACGTGCTGCGAAGCTATAACCTTCACGCCAACTGCTATATCACCAAGCCGGTCGATCTCGAGCAGTTCATCAAGGTGGTGAAGTCCATCGAGGACTTTTGGGCGTCGCCACGCAGTAGAGGACTCATCGGCGCGGGACGGAGTGAGGCCAAGATTTCAGGGAATACCATGCGACTGCTCTTGGTCGAGGACAACGACGGGGATGCCGTGCTCCTGCGGGAGCACTTGGAGGAGACCAGTCCGGGCGAGTTCGAGGTGAGGCGCGTGGAGCGGCTCAATGCGGCGCTGGCGCTCCTGTCGCACGGACATGCCGACGTGGCACTCCTCGATCTGTCGCTTCCGGACAGCCAGGGCGTGGAGACCTTGAGGCGCCTGCACGCGTCCGCTCAATGGCTCCCGATCGTCGTGTTGACGAGCCTCGATGACGAGAGCCTTGGACTCGAATTGGTCCAGGCGGGCGCGCAAGACTATTTGATCAAGGGCCAGGTGACGGGGCCGCTCTTGGTCCGGTCGTTGCGCTATGCCGTCGAGCGGAAGCGGACGGCCGAGGCGTTACGGCTGAGCGAGGAACGCTATGCGCTGGCCTTTCGCGGCTCGAGCGACGGCCATTGGGATTGGGATCTCACGACGAATCAGCTCTACAACTCCAAACGATGGAAGGAGTTGCTGGGCTATAAGGAGGAGGATCTCGACACGAGGCCCGAGACGGTCTTCACATTGATCCATCCCGACGATCTGCCGAGAGTCGAAGCGGCGCTCGCGGCACATTTCACCCGCCAAGTGCCGTATAACATCGAGTTTCGTATCCGGCATAAGAATGGCGAATACCGTTGGTTTCAGTCCCGTGGAGAGGCGGTGTGGGGGAAGGATGGGCGGCCGATCCGCATGGTGGGGGTCTCCACCGATATCACCGACCGCAAGCGGGCCGAGGCCGCCCTCGTCGAGAGCAACGAACGCTATCGGTCCTTGGTTCGGGCGGCTGGGATCATCATCATCGTGCTGACTCCGGATCACAAGATCATCGAATGGAATCGCGAGGCCGAGCAGCTGTACGGCTGGCGACGGGAGGAAGTGCTCGGGGAAGACTATTTCGAGCTGTGCTTGCCCAAGGCCGCGCGTAACGGCGTGACCCGGGATATCGACACAGTGTTGGCCGGACACGAGACCCGGGGCTATGAGAATGCGATCACGGCTCGCGATGGAACCATCCGGATCGTGTCTTGGAACGTGACCCGAATTGTGGACGCGGCCGGACGGCCGACGGCCATTGTCGCGGCCGGACACGATATCACGGAGCGGAAGGGCGCCGAGATGCAGCTTCAGGATACGCTGATGCGGGTCCGAACCTTGTCCGCGCGACTGGAAATCATTCAGGAGGAAGAACGGCGCCGGATCGGCCGCGAGTTGCACGATCAGTTGGGCGTCGGCCTGACGTGTTTGAAGATCGATCTGTCCCGCGCCCGCGCGCTGGTCGACGGCATGGAACCGCTCCAGGCCCGCGAGCAGTTGCTCGAGCGCCTCGATGCCATGGTCAAGATGACGGACGATACGATCGAAGGCATTCACCGAATCGTCGCGGAACTGCGCCCCACGATGCTGGATGATTTGGGACTGATCGCCGCGATCGAATGGCAGGTTCAGGATTTTCAGGAGCGCACCGGCGTGCCGTGCCTCCTCACAGTGCCGAACGAGGAGATACCGCTGGAGCCCAATCGCGCGACGGCCGTCTTTCGTATTTGCCAAGAGGCACTGACCAACGTGATCCGGCATGCGCGTGCGACCTCGGTCCGTGTGAGTCTGCACGAACGCGACGGCCACGTGCTCTTCGAGGTGGCCGACAACGGAGTCGGGATCCCAGCCGGCAAGCTCACCGATCCCCAGTCCTTGGGCTTGCTCGGCATGCGGGAACGTGCGGAGGCGTTGGGCGGCAGCGTCGTCGTCGAAGGGAGTTCCGGCAGAGGGACGACCGTCACGCTTCGGATGCCGGTCGGCCGCTCGGGACCCTTCATCACGGGAGGACGGTAGCCGCATGCGCATCTTGCTCGCCGATGATCACCCCTCGTTTCGGCGTGGGGTGAAGGAAATCCTGAGCGAAGGCTTTGGAGACGTCAAAGTCGGCGAGGCCGGGGACGGCCAGGAGATGCTGGACCTCATCAAGACGAAGAAGTGGGACGTGGTCGTGATGGATATCACGATGCCCGGACGGAGCGGTTTCGAGGCATTGAAGGAAGCCAAGGCGATCTGTCCGTCGCTGCCCATCCTGATCATGAGCATGCATCCCGAGGATCAGTATGCGATCCGGATGTTCAAGGCCGGGGCCGACGGGTATCTCACCAAGGCGAGCGCGCCCGCCGAATTGATTCGGGCGATCAAGAAAGTGATGGCCGGAGGGCAATACGTCAGTCCGACGCTTGGGGAAAAACTGGCGCTGACCGTGAAGACCGGCACGGAGCAAGCGCCCCACGAGCGGCTGTCGGATCGTGAGTATCAGGTCCTCTGCATGATTGCCTCCGGGAAGACGGTGAGCGAGATCGCCAAGACGATCAATTTGAGCGTCACCACGATCAGCACGTATCGCGCCAGGATCCTCGAAAAAATGAACTTGAAGAACAACGCCGAATTGACCCGCTACGCCGTCGACGCCGGCCTCGTGTCGTAATCCCTGGAAACTCCCTTCTCGTCCGGCTTTGTTCCCACGCTCCAGTTCAGCGGACCGTGTGAGTGCGCTGCGATGTCAGCTGATCGGCTTTATGCCCACGAGCCCATGTCGTTGAAACAACGACGGCATGTCAGGGACAGATTCGACAACAAAATCCACGGGCCTGTGATAGTCCCAAGACGGGTGGATGGTTAAAAAGGGAAGCGCTTTAGGTGACTTCTTGCTCGACCAATTCCGCTGACTCCCACGATGCTGTTCACGATGAGCCGAGGAGAGTGAAAATGCCGCCTACCGTAGATGCCGAGTGTATGACCTGCCCGCGCTGCCATGGCTTGATGTGCGCCATTGATCTGCACGATTGGGAAAGCGGGACAGGGCAAGATCATTGTCGCGCCTATCGTTGCATCGCGTGCGGCGAGATCGTCGATCCCCAAATTATCAAGAACCGTTTGGTGGAGGCGTTGTCGGCCCGGGAGCGCAAGAGCCGCGCTCGCCACAGCCACCCTGTCCTCAGGATTTAGGCGTCCACGAATGAGATCGAGAAGGAGATCGTGATGCGGCAATCAGCGACACGCAGCCGAACACGCGTGATGGTCCTCAGTACAGGGGCGGCGGCCGCTTTGCGGCTGGCTGATCGTCTCGCCGCCGACGGGTATGAAGTGGCGACGACGGCGACGGAGGATGAAGCGTTGGATGTGTTGCCCGCGATGAAACCGCACGTGCTCGTGTTCGATTCTCGCGTCACCGGGCCCGATCTGTCCCAAGGCGTCGAAGCGATCCGCGGCCGTTTTCCGGATTTGCCGTTGGTCGCCGTGGTGGAGGACCAGAAGCCTGAAAAACCGACCCACGGTATCAACGCAGGTTCAACGGCGGTCCTGCTTCGTCCATGCGACATGAAGCAAATCGAGCGTCTCGTGGATCCCCAGGCAGGCGCTCGTCAGTGATCGCCGAGCCCCTCGAATGCCGTGAACGACGCGGCAGTAAGGAATCCCGATGATGACCGTGGACCTTGAGTGCCCGAGTGTGGCAGGTTCCGTCACCGGGCCGCCAGCTGAACGCCGGGATACGATTCTCGTCGTCGACGATGAGGAAACGATCCGATACATCGTCCCTCTCATTCTTGAACGGCGGGGCTACCGCGTCCTCATCGCCCGTGACGGGATGCAGGCGCTGAGAATCTGCAGCGAATTTCCCGGGCACATCGATCTCCTGCTGACTGATCTCATGATGCCGCGCATGAATGGGTGGGACGTCGCGCGGTTCGTTAAGCGGGACCGCCCGGCGACGAAGGTGCTCTATATGTCCGGTTATGCGGAATCCGTATTGAGTCGGCAGGAGGCATGTGGGGCACTGGCGCACTTCTTGAAGAAGCCGTTTCCCGAGGAGGTCCTGCTCACGAAAGTACGTGAAGCGTTGGCGGCTTAATTCGAGAGCGCCGTCATTCGTGTCCGTAGCTCGCCGTCTACGGATTCTCGAACCGGTCCTCTGCTCGAACACCCTCTTACAAGGTCTTGCGGGTCGCGCTCCAACAAGCCCAGTTTCTCTCGTGTAGCATCGCGCGCTAGCTGGCTTTCTCCGGTGTGGCCTTTATCCACACTCCTTTGAACTTCCACGTGCTCTCCGTCTTACTGATCAACCATTCCCGCACGTTGCCGGACCTCCTTACGGCTGTACCGTGGCATGTCATTGGCACATCCGAGCCACCAACGAATCCTTTTCCTGGCAACATCACTCCGTAGAGACAACAGTCAACTGTTCACCAAGGAGGTCGCCATGGCGTGCAACGTGGGTGGAATCGAAAGACCAATTCGAATGATCGTGGGCCTGGCGTTTCTTGCGCTGGCGGTGTTTGGAAATCTTCCAACTGGATGGTTGATCGTATTCACGATTCTCGGTGGGGTCGCACTGATCACAGGACTGGTTGGCTACTGTCCGGCGTGGAGCTTGCTGGGCATCAGCACGTGCGACGTAAAAACCACGCGCAAGGCGGCGTGACGGAGGATGGTGCTGAGTTGCAGTGCTGAGTCGCTGGAGCGTCCGGCACATTTCAGCGTGGAACGCCTGTGTGGCCGTCGGCTGGCTGACGCGGAAAGACATTGACGCCGGAACCGTATAGCGGTCAAAATGGGGCTGGCGGGAGTCGGGAAGTCCCGGAGCCGTTCTATGAGCGGGCGATCTTGAACGCGATCGGGCATCACCAAGCTGGATAAGAGCGCGCCGATCGGATGGCGGCGAGAAGAATGAGTGCATGAGATGGATGTGAGCGGGCTCTCCACGCCGGTCGGCACACGCCGGGCGTTCTTTCGATGGGTGACCACCCTGGCCTCCACGCTGATCGGGCTGGGTCTCGCCGTCCCGCTGGTCGGCTACGTCGTCTCACCGGCGTTCAAGCGCCGGGAACAACCGTGGATCGAAGTCGGCCGCGTGAACGATCTGCCGGCCGCCGAGCCCAAACAGTTGGATTACGTGACGGCAGTCCGCGACGGCTGGCTCGAGACGCAGACGCACAAGGCGGTGTGGGCGATCAAGCAGGCGGAGGGCAACGTGACCGTCTTTTCGCCGATCTGTCCGCACTTGGGTTGCGGCTTTCGGTGGGACGAGGCGGACCGGAAGTTCAAATGTCCGTGTCATGGCAGTGTCTACGACGTCAATGGCCACGTGCTCGCTGGACCGGCGCCCCGTCCGCTGGATGTGCTGCCTTCGAAGGTGGAGGAGGGACAGCTCTACGTGATCTATAAAGAGTTCAAGGCCGGTTTGCCGAAAGCCGTCGAAGTCTGACGTCGCGTACTCTCGATCATGTCCTCAACGGAATTGTGCCGGGATGTTGGAATCACGCCGGACGAGCTCGGCTCTCGTCTCTCATTTCTTCGCTTCTCATCTGACGACCGTTAGCATCTGGAGAGATAGATGCCATCCCGCCTCTATGAGTGGCTCGACAGCCGGTTGCGCCTGAAGCCGATCGAGCGTACGTTGCTCGACGAGCCGATTCCCGGCGGCGCGAGCTGGATCTACGTGTTCGGCTCCGCCACCCTCTTCCTGTTTTTCCTCCAAGCCATCACAGGCATGTTCCTCGTCGTCTACTATGCCCCGACGCCGGACCATGCCTACGATAGCGTGCGGTTCATCGAGACCGAGATCACGTTCGGTGCGTTCGTCCGGGGACTCCATCATTGGGGCGCCTCGGGCATGGTCGTGGCGATCGGCCTTCACATGCTGCAAACCTTCCTGTACGGCGCATACAAACCGCCTCGGGAAGTGATGTGGATGGTCGGCGTGCTGCTGTTCGTGATCACGATGGGGTTTGCGTTCACGGGATATCTGCTGCCGTGGGATCAGAACGCGTATTGGGCCACGCAGATCGGCATCAACATGGTCGGAACCGTGCCCGTCGTCGGCGACATACTCGTGCGGATTCTCCGCGGCGGCGACGCGCTCGGCGCACTCACCCTGTCGCGCTTCTTCGCCGTACACATTTTGTTCTTGCCGGCCCTCCTGATCACCGGCGTGCTGCTGCATCTCTTCATCCTGCGCCGGGTGGGGCCGGCCGGTCCTTGGAGCGAGGAGCGCGCACAGGCGGGGAGCGAGACGTTCTACCCGCGCCAGGTGTACATGGACGCGGTCGTCATGCTCGCAGTGTTCATCGTGATTGCCGGTCTCGCCGCCACCGTGCGATTTCCGCTCGCGGACAAAGCCAATCCTTCCGATACGACCTTCGTTCCGGTGCCCGAGTGGTACTTCCTCTTCTATTACCAATTGCTGAAATACGTGCACGGGCCGCTGGAACCACTCGCCACGTGGATGTTGCCGGCACTCGTCGTTTTGATCCTCCTCTTCTGGCCGTTCATCGATCGGCATCCGGCCCGGCATCCGGCGCAACGGCCGGCGGCGATCGCATCGGGCGTGCTGTTTCTCGCGGTTGTGTTCGGACTGCTCGGGGTTTCGATCCGCGATCTGTATGCCGTTCCGCATGTCGATCCGGATGTGGCGCGCGGCAAATCGCTCTACGCGCAATTCGGCTGCTCGGGCTGCCACCGTATCCATGGGGAAGGCGGCGCCGTCGGCCCCGACCTGTCCTACGTCGCCGACCATCGCCCGGATCGCCAGTGGCATCTGCGGCACTTTCGCGATCCCCAATCGGTTTCGCCCGGCTCCATTATGCCCAAATTCCCGCTGACGGAAGAGCAGCGCCAGCAGTTGACCAGCTACATGCTGAGCCTCAAGCGGCCGTCCTAACTGTGGACGGCGACCGCTGGCGCGCTCGCGTGAGATGAATCCTTTTTCGCAGGTACCGCTCTAATGCCGTATATGTCGGTTCAACCATAAGGAGGCTTTCATGAATCATCGGCTTCGTGCGTTGGGATGTCTCGTGAGCTTACTCGGATGGATAGGGGCGGCGCCGCTCGCGACGGCGGGCGAGTCCAATTCTCCCGCGGAAGGATTTACCATTCACGTGCAAGGGCCTCACGTGATGGAAGACGGCACCGTTGGCGGTCCATTCCATCATTACTGTAAGCCCATCTCGGAGCAGGTCTTCCAGTGCTTGCTGTTTGAGTCCACCGACCCGAAGGCCAAGCTCGTCGGAATCGAGTATTTCGTCGCAAAGGATGTGGTGCGGAAGGAAGTGCCGTTAATCAGGTGGCATCGTCACTATCATGACCACGCCGTAGAGATCGCCACGGGACGCGTGCAGGTCCTCGACCTGCCGGAAGACAAGGCGAAGCCGATTGCAGAGGCTGCGGCGAAAACCGACGGCATTATCTTCCACTTGTGGCAAAAGGGGGACAAGATTCCGTCCGGCCATGTGACCTTCCCGCAGTCGGTAGGGCATGAATTTCCGCGCAAGGATTAGGACCGTCGGTCAGAAGCGGACCGGGGAGGCCGCGCCACCGGCTGTTGGAACGTGGGGACCCTCGCTCTGTCTGTTCATGTGGCTTGGTCTGACGGTGCCCGTCGGTGCGGCTGATCCTGACGTGCTCCGCCCCCGCGTCCCCTTCGATCAGATCGAAGACGCGCGGAGTCTTCGCAATCCATTCCCAGCTTCGGAGGAGATGATTGAGAAAGGCCGTGGCGTCTTCCATGGCAAAGGGTTTTGCGCATCCTGCCATGGGCGTGACGGCAAGGGCATGGGCCAGATCCCGGGACTTGTGGGCCGCCTGCCGCGCGACTTTACCGATCGCAGTTGGCAGGCGGCACGGACGGATGGCGAACTGATGTGGATCTTGAAGAACGGCAGTCCGGGTACCGACATGGCGCCGTTCATCCCGCTCGTGCTGACCGAAGAAGAAGCCTGGCAGGTCTTATTGTATGTCCGGTCCTTTCGCTCGCCATGAGTTGGCCGACACTGTGGCATCCGGCGACGGGACAGGGATCCGGCTGTGGCCTTTCGCTGCATCGGTCGAGCGTGCAAGAGCGGATCTGTGTCATTTGGTCGTGCCACGGCAATCGCTAGCCAGGGAAGCAGGGAGGGCCCGATGCCGCTGACCGTGACGTACCAAGGTAAGACCACATTTGAGGTCACGAACGGGACGCATACGATCGTCGCGGATCAGCCACGCGAAGATGGAGGCGAAGACGGGGGGATGAGTCCCGTCGAGTTGTTCGTCGGCTCCGTCGCGGCGTGTGTGGCCTACTTCGTAGCCCGATATTGTGCTCGCCACGGGCTTTCGACAGAAGGATTCCGGGTTGAGAGCGAGTGGTCGATCGTAGAGCAGCCGCATCGGGTAGGGGCGATTGGGCTGTCGCTCCATTTCGACGATCCGATTCCCGACTTCCATCGCGAACGATTGCTAAAGGTCGCGCATGGCTGCACGGTGCATCAATCCATTGCCGTGCCCGCCCAAGTCGATATTCGCCTGGCAGAGCACGCGGGCAAGCGGTGACGACACGCAACGCGGGCGAGCGTGTTCAAGACAATCTATAGATGCCTTCAAGATCGGAACGGGTGATTATGGCAAGCTTCATCATTTCAGGCAGTCGCGGGACGGACGATCCGACGATGGCGACGTTGCCCTTCATGGCGGCGAAAACCGCGAAGGAGCAAGGGCACGATGTCATCCTGTGGTTGTGGAATGAAGCGGTGACGGTCGCACGGAAAGGCGCCGCCGATCACGTCGTGGGCGTGAACCTGACGCCGCTCAAGGACCTGCTCAGCGCGGTGCAAAGTGCCAATGTCCCGATCTGGGTCTGCGGAGCCTGTGCCGTCGCGCGTCAGATCGCCACAGCCGATCTGGTGGCCGGTGCAACGATCAAGGCCATGCCGGACTATATCAAGGCGGTCGCGGAGCGGGATCGCAACGTGGCTTTCTAGGTCGACTTCGTCGACTGTGAATGAAACGGGCAAGGCCCTCTCCCATGTACCGTACGATCGTAGCTGCAATCCTTCTCGCCATCACCGTCATGCCGCTGTCGGCCGCCGAACGCCACATCATGGAGTCGCGCGTGCCGGAGGATCAGCGGGAGGCGGCGCGCTCCCTCGCGAGCCCATTGACCGATTCGCCGGAGATCGTCGTTCAAGGAAAAGCGCTGTACGAAGGGAAGGCCGGGTGCGCCACCTGTCATGGATTAGAGGGCGACGGCCGCGGGCCGGGCGCCGGTGTTCTGGATCCCTCGCCGCGCGATTTTCGCCATCACGGATTCTGGCGCCACCGCTCGGAAGGCGAGATTTTTTGGACGATCAAGCATGGGGCGCCGGGTACGGCGATGATCGCGTTTGGTCCAGTCCTCTCTGATGAGGAAATTTGGACGATCATCGAATACGAGCGGACCTTTGCCGGCGAACATGGGCGAAGGACACCGCGCCACGGCATGGGAGGGATGGCGCCTGGCGGCGGAATGGGGCGGAGGCGTGGAGGGCCGGGATGCTGCGATGGGGACGACCGATAGCGACGCTGGCCGTGATTCTGCCGCTTGTCCTCTCTGCGTGTGCTCCCAAGCCGGGGGCACGGCGGCGGTACGGGGAGACGATCATCCACCCGTCCTGGACACCCGGACCATGGTCGGCTTGCCGTTCGATGGGGCACAGGAGCATCGCGCGGTGATGCTGCACACCTGGAGACGATCCAGGCCGTCGTGGCGGCGCTGGCCGGCGACGATTTCGAGCGGGCGCAAGGGGTGACGGAAGCACACCTTTGGTTTCTTCATGCACTGCCACGCGATGGCCCGGCAACAGCCGGAGCGTTTTCCCCCGGCCTCTCATGATCTCGCCATGGCTCATCACGAGTCGGCTGAAGAATTGGCGGCCGTCGTGCCCACGCATGATCTGAAGCGGGGTTCGTCCTCGTCTCGACGTCCTGAAAGCCTGTGTGGCCTGCCATCTGGAATAGAAGGTACCGGGGGGAATGAGCACTCGCTCCATTAGGCTTGCGATTCTCGTCGGCCTCACGTTGGTCTTCTGCACCTTTCTCGGCGCGATGCTGACGGTCACTACCGGCTCAGACGTGATCCTCGCCGAGGAGATTGGCGCTGACGTTCTCAATCCGCATAGCGATCTCGTCTTCCGCGCCACCGGCGCCACCCGGTGCGCCGATTGCCACGGTCGCGACCGACAGGGCCGGATGGTGGTGCTGGATTCCGCTCCGGTCCGCGACTTGATTGCCAAAGGGAAAGGCGCGCACGGGGCCGGGCGTTCCGCCGATTGCTTTCGGTGTCACGCCGGTGGTCACCAAGGCGTGGAGGGTTATTGAATTCCGCCTCTCGCCGACTGTGGCTGCTTCTCGTGCTGCTGATCGCCGTCATCGGTCTCGGGTTCGGCATCGAAGCGGTTCTGACGGGCCGGATCAATCAGCCCTTTGGTCACACCCAAGGCGGTCATCTCGTCGGCTGGGCGGGTCTCGACCTCATCGCGCTCGTCTTCGTCTATCCCGCCCGGAAGCGTCACTATCGTACGCGCAGTTGGCCGAGAGGTTGGTTCAGAGTCCATATGGCCGCCGGCGTGCTGGGGCCATCGCTCATCTTCGTCCACGCAGGGGCGCACCTGCATGCGCTCGTCCCGGTGCTCGCGCTCGTGACGCTGGTCATCGTCGTCGTGAGCGGCGTGATCGGGCAAGGAGTCCATTACGTGGCGGCGCGTCGATTGTATGAGCGGCAACACGAACTGGCCGATCGTCACCTGGATCCGGTCGAGATCGAGCGACAGGTCCATCGCCTCGCGGCGGAAGAGCGGGTGTTTCGCCTGTGGCAGACCATCCATGCGCCGGCGACGCTGCTCTTCGTCGTGCTGACGATCCTCCACGTCGTCGCGGCGCTCTATTTCGGCGGCCTCTGACGTGTGGTATCCGCCACTCCCCCGGTCGGCGTTTCCCGTTGTGCTCACCGGTACGCTGGTCCTCCTGCTCTGGATCACGTGGGGCTCGTTCACACAACCGGAATCATTGTGGGCGCCCGGCGATCTCAACCGGTACCACGCCGCGGCGTCGTGTGCGCAGTGCCACGCGCCTTTTGACGGCGCCACGGCATCGCGCTGCATCGGTTGTCATTCTCCCGACCGGTTTGTGAGAATAAGCGGCCCATCCGCCGGCGTGCACCTCGATGTGATCCACCGCGAAGCCTCCTGCGTCACCTGTCACACGGAACATCGAGGACTCGATGTCCCTGTGACCGACGCGGTGCTCGACAATCCGCACGGCGACTTTGTCTTTGCCGCAACCGGAACGACGGCATGTCGGGCATGTCATGTCTTTACCTCGGATGCGCTGGGCGTCACGGTCGTACTTGATACCGCCGCGGTTCGTACGCTGACGGGACGTGGCGAGGGCGCGCACAAACCGGGGAAGTTTGCCGATTGTCTCCGGTGCCACGTTGGAGGAGGTGTGGAGTTGGATGATGCGCGATGAATCGGGGTCCATGCCGCTCTGGAGCAGCCGATCGCACCCGTTCACGCGTCCCTGCGCGTCGCGCTCACGCCCCTTGCTTCATCGGCTGTTGGCTGCGGGCCGGCTCACCGACGGCAGTGGCACCTTTCGTCGGCTCGATGTGTGAGCCGTACCGTGAGGCATAGACCGCCGTGAATTCAGCACCGAACAGCATGATCTGCGCCGAATAGTAGACCCACACGAGCAGGACGATGAGTGAAGCGGCCGCGCCGTACGTGCTGGAGAAGTCGCTCTTTCCGAGATAGAGCCCGATCGCGAACTGCCCGAAGAGGAAGAGCAGCGCGGTGGTTCCGCCGCCGATCCACACATCGCCCCACGCGACCTGAGCATCGGGGAGCAGCTTGAAGATCATCGCGAACAGCAGCGTGATGAGCCCGAACGTGACGAGGACGTTCACCGCCTGAAGCACGAACTCGGGGGCAGGCAGAAGCCGGGACAGCGTGTCGCCCACCGCGGCGATCCCCGCGGTCAGCACGAGCGAGACCAGCAACAGAAAGCCGGTCCCGAGGACGGCCAGCAAGGAAATGAACCGGTCCCTGATGAACCCGATGATTCCGCGATCGCCTTTCGGCGCGATGCCCCAGACGGCATTGAGCGCGTCCTGCAACTGGCCGAAGACGCCGGAGGCGCCGATCAGCAGCGTCCCCACGGCAACGAGCGTCCCCGTGATCCCGGAGGAGGTCTGCGCCGCCGTCTGCATCATTGTTTGAATCGTCTGAGCGCCTTCGTGGCCAACCAGTCGCTCGAACTGCTGGACGACATAGCCTTGCGCCGCCTCGCTACCAAAAAGCAGCCCGGCGATGGAGACGGCGATGAAGAGCAACGGACCCAGGGAGAAGATCGTGTAATAGGCGAGCGCGGCGCCCAACCGAGGCGCGCGGTCGGTGCTCCATTTGTCGGCCGCATCTTTCAAAAGCCGCACGAGCGCGGTCGGATTCGTGTACAAAGCGGCCGAGCGCCCGTGGTCTTGATCGGCCTGATGCCTCCACCAGAGGCGAAGGGCTCGCCACGTTGTGGCCCATCCGCTCGCCCGTACCACGGCGAGTACGCCGGCCGCCGTCAGAATATTCTGCGCCTGTTCTCGTGAAGCAGGGGTCCGCGCTTGAATCACGAGAAGCGCATGACCGCTTTTCATATACTGTTCACACTCCACGGCGAGTGACTCCAGTGCTGTCGGAAGCAGACTGCCGGCCTGTCGCTGGGCCGCCGTTCGCAACCCATCGAGGACCGGCCCGGCACCGAGACATTCAGCATCCGGTAGGAGAACGACGCCTGATGTGCGCAACGCGGACAGCCGGCTTCGAATGCCCGTTGCGCGGGCGCCCACCTCCGACAGCCAGCCTTCTTCACCATGGCCGTTCGTCACGCCGCCCTCCGTCGCGGGCATGACGAGAGACAGGGCATCCGGCCGAAAGCCCGCCTTCATCAATTTGTCGAGCAGGGTGAGCGTCTGCGGGCCTGTTGCGCAGACGCCGACCATGGTCCACGTTCTCCCCATTGTGCTCCCTTGCCGTGCTCCCTTGCCGTGATCGGAATCTTATGCGGCCGCTTCTCGTCCCACGGAAATATCGGTCGCGCCGGCCGCCGTCAAAATGTTCCGGGCACGTTCGATCTCCTCATGGTCCTCCGCATGGACCGAAATCAGAATGTGACCTTCGCCCAATCGTCCTTCGTACTGCTTCGCCTCGTATTCCGGGATGCCGAGGCCGATGAGGCCGCCGGTGAGCCCGCCGACGCTCGCCCCCAATCCCATCCCGCTCAAGGTTGCCAAGAGAGGCCCCGCCGCAATGAACGGGCCAATCCCGGGAATCGCCAAGGACCCGATGCCGGCCAGGAGGCCGAGGAGGCCGCCCACGACACCGCCCGCGCTCGCGCCGGCGGCCGTCCCTTCCAGCGCCTTCGTTTGCTTCTCCACGCCAAGACTCGGCCCCGTTTCGGTATCGGGAATGAGGGCCGAGATGGCATTTTGCGCGAACCCGGCCTTTCTGAGTGCATCGATGATATCCGCCGCTTGCTCACGCGTCGCGGCGATACAGTAAATCGCCTTCGCCATGTTCTCACCTCGCTAGTCGTGAACTTCCAGCCGGTCTTCAATGGGATAGGGCGTCACGGCTTTCGCAATGGCCTTGATGCGGTCGGCCTCCGCCTTGGTGGAGACGCGGCCGGTCAGCACCACGCGATCGCCGGTCGTCACGATCGTGATGTTCTTGGCGCGGAAGGAGAGCGAGTCATCACGCACCACCGCTTCCCGAATCCGCCGGGTCACCTGGAGGTCCTCGGGCGCCTCCGATTGATCGAGCGGCGTGACGCGCGCCTCACGATGCTGTGATGCGTCGGTCGCTCCGGCCGGTTCCGGTGGTCCCGTCGGCTCCGCGCGTGGCCTCTTCTCACGCTCGTCGGTGCGCGCGGGAGCCGCCCGCTGGGTCAATGGCTCGATCTCGCGGCGCTCAGGTGGCGGCGCTGGCCGGACCGACTTGCTCGTCGAGCGGTTCGTCTCGGTTGCACCGCTGGCCGTCGTCATGTCTCGTCGCTCAGTGCCGCTGCACGCGCAGAGAGCTGCAAGGGTTGCGCAGAACAGCGGCAATGTGAAGGTTCTCGCTGTCATCATCGCCATGCCCTCGTTGTGTCTCCTATTGTTGAAGCGAGAGGTGCGGCGCCGAAAGGCGCACCGCAATGAGAAACGGGTAGGACGACGACCGACGAACATGCCGACCAGAAACTCCGGCGGCCCCTATCGGTCGGTAGACCACCGGAGGGCTTCTATGGCGCCAAGGTGATGAGATCTGCTGCTGCCGCCGCCGCGGCGACGCCTCTTCCGGTGTACGTGGCCGTGCCGGTCGGAAACCGTGACGCGCCATTGCCGCATGGTGATCACCCGACGGTTTCTCTCAGTCAAATGAGCCGGTCAGTAACTCTGGCGCGCCATTGCCCGGTTGGTTAATCGTCGGAAGGTTCCTATCGCGCCAAGGTAGAGAGGTATCGGTACATGCCTTCGACGTTCTCGGGCAACCAGTCGGCGTACCGTTGCCACTGTTCGTATTGTGGAAGGCGGACGGCCTTCTTGGTCTCCTCCAAGGTGGCCCCTTTCTTGATCTGCTCCGCGACGGCGGCTCTCAAGTCTTCCAGATAGCGCCGGAACGCTGTCACGTGTTCCTTTTTCCCGATCTTGCCATGGCCCGGCACCAGGGTCTCGAAGTCCAACGCCTCGACATGCTTCAACGACTCGATCCAGTCGTCCGGATACGCATCGGGCAGCGTTCGGTAGGCGACTGCGTCGACGGGAATGAAATCGACCGCGAACAGCAGCTTGTCCTGTGGCAAGAGCACGACCAGGCTGTTGTCGGAGTGGTTCTTGCCGGTATAAATCAGCTCGACGTGCTTGTCCCCCACATCGATATACATTCGATCCGTGAACGTCAGCGTCGGTAACGGCGTCTCCACCCGCGATCCTTTCCTGATTGCTTCCCGCGCCCGCCAATGGCTCACGAACTGTGCGGTGTCGGCAAAGACCGTCCCTCCCGAGATGTGGTCGGCATGATCGTGGCTGTAAATGACAAAGCACACCGGTTGATCGGTCAACTTCGCGATCTCGGCCTTCAACCATGCCGCGGCATCCGGGCTAATCGGATCGGTCACGATCACACCGTCGCGCGTCGTGATGAAGATCGACTGATGGAATTGGTGGCGGTACACATACACGCCGTCGGCGAGCTTGGTAATCTCATCCGGCGGACGAGATTGCTGTACCGACGTGACGGTTGTGTGGAAAAGGAATGATACGGCGACGAGCCTTATTGCAATGAATGAGACGACAGGCATTGCGACCCTCTCTTGGATCCGGAGTGGGTAACGACTCCGTTGATGTCAATGCGGCACCCAGTGCCCGCCCTCGGCCCTACGTCTGTTTCCTCGCAGCGATCATCCACGGGAAGTCTCCTCTTCAGCGTGGCTCACTCGACAGTGCTTGCGCAAGTGAAATCAAATGGAAGATGAGCAGGAGCGGAACGGCGAAGGTCGGGATGAGGCTGAGTGGAAACGTACCCATGAGTTGGGTCGTGACGGGCCCCGCCAGAATGCCCAAGGGGCCGGCAGAGGCGAGGAATCCCAGCGCGACGGCCATGACGAGGTCGAGCATCCCGAGTACGTTCCACGATATGAAGACGGCTTTCGAAGCACCATGAAGCCCGACGGGATTGGGAGCGCCTGCTTGGAGTCAAACAGCCCAAGCAAGGAACCTGAGAGAGCGAGCAGAAACCACACGGACAGGAGTCCCGCTGCCACCATGCTGACGTGCGGAGTGCGGGTGACACGAAATGACACGGGGACGGAAGACGATGATCGCATGGTTCTTTCTTGTACCGGCTGCATGACACGGCCTCCTTAGGCGACTCGGATCGAGCGGTTCGCCTGGCTTCCATTCTCGCTGGGCTCGCACGGCGCGTCGTGACGAACCGGCGCACGCCCTTGATGCTCGCGACCCTTGGTCTTGTCGAGAGGCAGCAGTCCCAAGTCGGCGATATGCTGGTTCTCAGCGGAGCGAAGGCCCCACACGCTCAACGAACGAACGAGGCTCCAGATGACGAGGAGGATCAATCCGATCATCCCCAGCGCGTATGACCACGAAGCGAGATACAGGGCGAGGAGGATAGTCGTGACGTTCGCCTGCTCGAGCGACTGCCGAGCCAGCAGTTGGAGTCCGCTCGCACCCATGAGGAGCAAGACAGACAGGGCGCCTACAAGCCATGGGATCCACTTCCAGTAAGCGATGTTGTAATTCATCTGACCACCATCAATCTTTTACGTTGTCGCTGAAATCTGTCGGCGGTTTTTCAGGATGATCGGATCAATCACCTCGCCACACTGAACACAGCGTCGTATCGAAAAGTCGATGCACGGCTCCGACACCATCAAGCCACCGCATCGTCCACAGTGCGTCGTGACGGTCAATGCTTCCCAGTCTGTCCGTTCAGCGTCGATCGTATCGGGCGCGAAAGATCCAAGTGCGGTCGCCATACCGGCCTCCTTTGATTCGGTATTCGCTGGATGCGGCTCTTGACATGGGCATAGAGCGTTCCAGGAAGAGCTCACACCCAAATCGCGCGATAAACGACGGAAACGTGAGGCGTTTGGAGCAGCGATCATCGGACTATCTCTGCGCGTAGAGGAATGGTGACGAGGACGGCTGCCGACAGAGCGTCATCGCGCCGAGAGGTCGGCGTGCCGCTCGATCCCCAATGCCGCCGTGGAGACGGGACCGGCGAGACGCGTAGATCGCGTCACGATGGTCGGTGTGTGCTGCGCAGTGAGGAGGAGGAATGGGACGGTCCGTCGAAGGACTACAATGAAGCGCCAGTCTACCGCGGCCGCGTAATGCCCAATTTGCGCATCTTCGATTGCAGGGTCGTGCGCTTCATTCCCAGGCGGGCGGCGGCACCTGACGGCCCGCCGATGATCCACTCGGCTTCGCGCAAGACGCGTTCAATGTGCTCGCGTTCGGCCGTGGCCAGGGTGGGGAGGCCGGCACGGGGGTCGTCCGCTGGGACGGGCATGGGGCTGGTCGTTGTCCTGAGCTCGGCGACCGGGACTTCGAGCTCGGGTCCCTCCGACAGAATGACTGCGCGTTCAATAAAGTTCTCCAGTTCGCGCACATTACCGGGCCAGGCGTACTGTGACAGAATGGCGAGTGCGCTCGACGGGATCGTTTCGATCCGCTTGTTCATTCGCCGTGCGAATTTGTGGACGAAATAACGGACCAATGTCGGAATATCGTCCCGACGCTCCCGAAGAGGCGGCACCGTGATGGGGAAGACATTGAGGGGATAGTACAGGTCGCTCCGGAACTGCTTCTCGGCCACCATCTGAGAGAGGTCCCGGTTCGTAGCCGCAACCAGACGGACATTCACTTTGATCGTCTTGTTGCTCCCAAGCCGCTCGAACTCCTGCTCCTGGAGCACCCGCAAGAGCTTCGACTGCAGCTCGAGCGGGATATCACCGACCTCATCGAGAAACAGCGTGCCGCCGTCGGCCAGCTCGAAGCGGCCGATCTTCTGCGCGATCGCGCCCGTAAAGGCACCTTTTTCATGCCCGAACAGTTCGCTTTCCAGCAGTCCGGTGGGTATTGCAGCGCAATTCATTTTCACGAAGGTGCGATCGCGCCGCGCACTGAGATTGTGAATCGCCCGCGCGAGTAATTCCTTCCCGGTGCCGGTTTCGCCGAGGAGGAGGACTGTCGAGTCGGTGGGCGCGACGATCTCGATCTGCTTGAGCGCCTTCTTCAAGACGCCGCTGTCTCCGATGATCTCCTCGAAGTTGTGTTCCGTGCGAATCTCATGCTCGAGGTAGAGCTTCTCTTTCGCCAGCTTGTCCTTCAGTGTCACGATTTGGCGGTGCGCCAACGCGTTCTCGATGGCAAGGGCAATCTGCTGTCCGACCTGGCTCAACAGCTCCACATCGTCCGGAGAGAATACAACCTCGCGAGTCCTCCCGACGTTCAACGCGCCGAGGGTCCGGCCATGGGACAGGAGCGGGATCGAGCAAAAGCTCTTGATCCCTTCGGCAAGGAGGCGCTGCGCGACCGATGATTCGGAGCACAACGCTCTCAAGTCCTGCTCGGTGAAGACCGCCGCTCTCTTCGTGGTGATCGCAATGCTCGCGGGCGTCTGGCAGGCCGGTTCGACGTGTCCCTCTTCGACGAATGACTCGTTCTTCGAAAAGTGCAGCACGTGGACGCGGTAGCGTCGACTCTCGGGATCGTACAAGACGAGGCTGGAGCCGTCATGCTGAATCACCTTGCGCAAGCATCCGCTCACCGCGGTGAACAGATCCTCGAGGTCCAAATTCGACACGATCGCATTGTTGATTTCCAACAGAAGCTGCTGGCGATCCCGCTCGCGCGCCAGTTGGCGCTGGGCCGATTGCGCGCTTTCGGCATGGAGCACGTTGTCGACGGCGACGGCCACCTGTTTGGCGACGTCCTGCATGAACGCGATCTCCGTTTCCTGATACGCGCGCTTCTGCAGGCAGCCGAATCCCATCGCGCCGAGACGGCGCTGCGCCGTCGTGATGGGAACCACGCAGAACGATTGCACGCCGTTTTCACGGAGCATGGCGATCAGTTTCGCAAACCGATGCTCCTCGCCGACATCGTTCACGATCAGCGGCTGTTGGGTTTTCCAGACGACGCCGCCGGGGGACTCGTCAATGGGTAATTCCAGACCTGGACTGATCGTGCTCGGTTTCGACGTGACCAACAGCCAGAGTCGCATGACGTCGTGCTCTTGGTCGTGCAAGACCACGTTGATGTAGTCGAACGGGACGATGCGAGGAAGACGCCCGGCGAGATCGTGAAACAGCTCATCCAAGTCGCGGTGCGACACGATGGATTCGGAGACCTCGAGCAGGAGCCTCAATCGATCACGATCTCGCAGGAGATCTTGGTGGTGCAGGACATTGTCGACGGCCGCTGCCACTTGCCGGGCCACGTGCTGAAGGAATTCGGCGTTCTTCTCGTCATAGGCGTCATGCTCGATGCTTGCAAAGCCGATCGTGCCAAGCCGGCGTACCACGGTGGTGAGGGGAATGATGCACAAGGACCGGATGCCGTCCTCTTGCATGCGCCCCCGTCACCTTCGGCCAACGGCGCTCTTCTGCGATGTCGCGGATGATGACCGGTTGCTGCGTGTGCCAGACCAGGCCGGTCGGCGTTTCATCGAGGGGTTCTTCATGGCCGCCGATGATGTCCGCCGGCACATTGGCCTGGAGCGTATGCAGCCGCATGAGCTGACGCTCCGGATCGTGTAAGGACAGCGCGACGAAATTGACCGGAACCACGCGAGGCAGTCGTCGAGCGAGGTCCCTGAAGAGATCAGGCAGATTATGCTTGGTGGAGATGACCTCAGCCACCTCGAGCAACGTTTGATATTGCTCGGTGAGGCTGTCGGTCGCAGATCCTGCCCGTCTGTCCATAGTTCACACGGTGACCGCCTTCGGTCATAGCAGCTTCTCGGCCTAGAGCGCAATGGGCAGCTCAGGACCTCACGGGTGCCCGCCTAAGCTGAACAGCCGTCTCGCTATGGAGTCTCACTGCTTTCTGATGTACGTGATCTCCATCACCTTCATCTCGTCCCCGTGATCGTGCGCACCGTACATCACGAACGTCTGTGTGTGATCGTCCACCAACGTCCACACGGCACGATGGGTCATGTGCCCGCCACCCGGCTCGGCATGCGCACCCGTCAGCGTGATGGTCTTGCCGTCGGGGCTGGCGCCGCCCTCCATCGTGAAGATGCCCGTGCCCATGTTATCGATCCAGGTCGAGACGTACCGCTTGCGAAGGTTGTCGTACCCCGTGATGCCGATGCCTGAGTAGGGGTGTCCCATCATCTCACCAATGAACTGTTGTTGGAGATAGCGTCCATCGAACAACGTTGTCATGTCGGCAGTGCCCGTTGATTCGAGCGGCGGTTTGTTAGGATCCATCCACGACTTGGTGTGAGTGGTCCAGCGCCCGGCCAGCCGTGCCAGCTGCTTGTGCGGCTCACCAGGCGTCGCAAGTTGCTTGTACAGTTCCATCATTGCCTGCGGATCCATCGGCGGTTCCGGCCGCCGCTCTTCCGCGAAGAGCGGCGTCGTGATGATGGCAAGCAGACACGTGAGTGCGATGTGAACGACACGCATGGGTACCTCCTGTTGCATCTTGACTGATAAGCGACGTCAGCCGCCCGCCATGGCGCCGACGATGAGTAACGGTTCGGCTCCCGTCGCCACCGCTTCCGGAAGCGGGGCGTCCGGTGATTCATGCGAGAGGTCTTGTTCACAGGCGAAAAACCGGATGAACGGCCGGCGCCGGAGCGTGACATGATCGCGGATCGTGCCGCGCAACATCGGATAGCGGGCTTCGAGTGTATCGAGCACTGCACGCAGCGTCACGTGCCCCTGCACGTCGAGCTTCAATTCGCCGTCGATTCGCGCCAAGGTCCGAAGATGAGCAGGGAGGACGATCCGAATCATCGTGTGTGCGCCTTCCACTGTGAACTCAAGGTCGATCGCGCCTGCATGTGAATGATCGTTGGGATGACCACTAGCGTCCCTCATAGGCCTGTCGCAACCGGGCAATGTCGATTTTCTTCATGTCAAGGAGCGCAGTCATCACCCGATTGGTTTTGTCGGGATCCGTGTCCTGTAACATCTCGGCCAACACGGTCGGGACGATCTGCCAGGACACTCCATATTTGTCCTTGAGCCAGCCACACTGTTGAGCCCGGCGCTCTCCACCTCGGGAGAGCTGTTCCCAATAGTGGTCCACTTCTTCTTGGCTTCCGCAATGGACTTGGAATGAAATGGCCTCATTGAACCGGAAGACCGGACCTCCGTTCAACGCCAGAAACTCTTGGCCATTGAGTTGAAATTCAATCGTCATGACCGTGCCCGCCGGTTGCCCCGAGACGCGTGCCCCTGCCTCTCCATACCGCGTGACGCGCCCGATCCTCGATCGGTTGAAGATCGACGTGTAGGTCTTCACCGCCTCCTCGGCATTATTGTCGAACCACAAGCAGGGAACGATCTCTTGCATGCAGGCTCCTCTTGGCTTTCTTGGTGCTGGCTTTCTTGCTGTTGCCAATCGCTTGTACGCGGCTGCTCAAAATGGCCGTTGTTTCTCACCCACCCAACCCCGGCGCGCCGGGACGCGCCTTTCCCGTGAAGGCCGCAGGGAGCGGCGCGAGCGAGGCGTCTATTCTCACCCTCCCGCCCTGAGTCTGCCGAGACAGACCCTTTCCCCTCTGTGCTCCGTCGCAGCGAGAGACGCGACCGAGAACGAACCCCGGGAAGGGGCGCGTCCGACGGGAAAAAAGCTGGTCTTGGCCAGCTTGGGGCTGGGCGGGCGAGAAAGAGCGCCTGGGGCGGGCTGGGTGAAAAGAGATTGGCATTTTCAGCACCCGCTAGAACGTCTGGACTTCGACTGATAGTACGGCCGGCAAATCGCGGACGATTGGTGTCCACGTATTGCCTGCGTCGGCAGACCCGTAGACTTGCCCACCAGTCGTCCCCACATATAAACCGCACGGCTCGAGCGAGTCGACCGCCATGGCGTCCCGCAGCACGTTCACGTAGCAATCGCGCTGCGGTAATCCGTCCGTGAGCGGCTCCCACTCGTTGCCCCCTGTCCGGCTTCGGTAGACTCGGAGTTTCCCGTCGGGTGGGAAGTGCTCCGAGTCGCTCTTGATCGGCACGACGTAGATCGTGTTCGGCTCATGCGCGTGCACGGCGATCGGGAACCCGAAGTCGGACGGCAGGTTCCCGCTGACTTCGTGCCAGGACGCGCCGGCATCGTCGCTCCTCAGCACGTCCCAGTGCTTCTGCATGAACAGCACGTTCGGACGGGACGGGTGCATGGCAATGCGGTGCACACAGTGGCCGACCTCGGCATCGGGGTCCGGCAATTCAAACTTGGAGTGTAAGCCGCGGTTCATTGGTCGCCAGGTCTGTCCGGCATCGTCGCTGCCAAAGACACCGGCGGCCGAGATCGCGACGAGGATCCGCTTCGGATTGTTGCGATCCAGTACGATCGTATGGAGGCACATCCCGCCCGCGCCTGGCTGCCACAGCTGCCCTTTCGCGCTCCGCAAACCGGCGAGCTCCTGCCACGTCTGTCCTCCGTTGGTTGAACGGAACAAGGCGGCATCTTCGACCCCGGCGTAGACCACATCGGCATCGTCCGGCGACGGCTCGAGATGCCAGACCCGTTTGAACTCCCACGGCCGTTGCGTGCCGTCGTACCACTGATGCGTCGTCAGCGGCTTCCCGGTGGCTTCGGACGCATCGTGCAGAAACATGTTGCTCTGTCCCTTCGGCATCCCATCGGGACCCATGAGGTCTTCGGGTTTGGTTCCCGGCGGGTTCCAGGTTTTCCCGCCGTCGTCGGACCGCTGGATCACTTGCCCGAACCACCCGCTCGATTGCGAGGCGTAGAGCCGATTCGGGTCGGCGGGCGACCCGTTCATGTGATAGATCTCCCAGCCGGCAAAGAGCGGCCCGCTCACCTCCCAACGCTGTCGCTTGCCGTCCGAGGTCAAAATGAATGCGCCTTTGCGCGTGCCTACCAGAAGCCGTACTGTCTTCATCAAGTTCTCCTTCGCAGATGATTGCTTGGCTCGTCCGCTTGTCTACTTCAACCGTCTCTTGAGGTTTCGATTCCGGCTCGTCTCGACCCCTTCATAATAAGGAGGGGAAGGGGAGGTCAATCAGTTCCGACCCCACCTTCCCTCCCCTTAGCAAGGGGAGGAATCGCCAATCGCTTCCTCCTAGTTCGCTCACCGTGACGTAGCCGCCAAAGCTTCCACACGATTAGCCTGATCCGCGTGCCGCGTCCGTTCCCCGCACGTCGCGGCCACCGGCCGGACTTCCACGACGCACCCGTGTTCCAGGCCCGGGCACTGTCGCGCAATGTGAATCGCTTCATCCATATCCGCGACACGAAGATAGAAGTACCCGCCAATCGCCTCCTTCGATTCGGCGAACGGGCCATCGGTCACGACCTGTCCATTCTTGCCGGAGACGAACTTGCCCTCGCCGCGCAACGGGTGACCACCCGTGCACTTGCCTTCCTGGATGAGCCCTTCGAACCACTTCATCCACTCGGTAACGACCTGCTGACGTTGTTCGGGTGAGAGGCGTTGTTCCCAATCGGTGCCACGAAACAGCAAGAGGAAATCGGACTGTGATGGTGTCGTGCTCATACATCTCCCTCTGGTGTTGTTCATGATGATGGTCGGTTTACGAGTTGCTGTGTGTGTTCATTCGTTGACAGGATGGATCATCCACTGCGCGAATCTCAAAGACGCCGACTCTGAGTCCCGGATGCTGCGACATCAGTGTGGCGGCATGCGCGAGATCAGGCGCCTCGAGCAGGAAAATACCGGCGATCTGCTCCTTCGTTTCGGCGTATGGGCCGTCCGTGATGATCACGTTTCCGTTGTGAGCCCGCAGCGTTTTGGCGTCCACGGCACGGGCTAAGCCCTCAAGGCGAAGAAAGTGACCGTCCGCACGTAAGATGTCGTCATAGGCTCGGCATTCCTTGATGAAGAGCTCACGCTCGCTTGCAGACATCGTCTCGAACTTCTTGTCATCCACATAGCCAAAACACAGGTACTTCATGTCGTGCTCCATGCCGAGCTTTGACCTCTTCTTGCATCTCGTCGTCGACGGAGTGCCAAATTCGACAGCCACTCGTCATCGCTTGGCCATCTCGGCAAAGAAAGCGTGGCCGCGCTTCTGGATTTCCTCACACGTAAGCTCCTCTTTATGGCTCGCCAGGGCCCATTTGTGACCGAACGGATCGGTGAATTGGCCCATGCGATCGCCCCAAAACATATCGGCCACCGGCATCGTCACCGTGACGCCGGCCGAGACGGCGTGGTGAAAGGCCTGATCCACATTCTCGACGTAGAGATAGAGGGAAACGGGCGTCCCTCCCAAAGTCTGCGGGCTGCCGCATCCCTTGTCCGGCTGTTCCCCGCCCAGCATGATGATGGAATCCCCGATCTTGATCTCCGCATGCATAATCGTCTTTCCGTCCGGCCCGGTAAATCGCATTCGTTCCTCGGCACCAAGCGCACGTTTGTAAAAGTCGATCGCCTTCGCGGCATCCCGGACCGTCAGCAAGGGCGTCACGGTGTGGTACCCGGTTGGAATTGGCTTCACCTGCGTCGTCATGATGGCCTCCTTGTAATGATGTAATAACTGTCATGACTGAACCGCTGCTCGTGTCCACGTTCCTATCATTTGTCGATGGACATCCTTTAAATCGACAGTCGACCGCCGGCGGTCATCCCGGCAGACCGGAGACCTCGAGGACAGGCCGCACTTCCACGGTGCCCTTCCGGCTCATGGGAAGGCGCACAGCAATATCGAGAGCCTGATCAAGATCGTCCGCCTCGATCAGGAAATAGCCGCCGAGTTGCTCACGCGTCTCGGCGAACGGCCCATCAGTGATGAAGCGCTTGCCGTTGCGGATCCGGACACACGTGGCCGTCGAGGTGGGATGCAACGGATTGGCCGCCAGGTAGTGGCCCTTCGACTTGAGATCATGTGCGAGTTGTATCGACTCCGCGTAGCACTCCTGCCGTTCGGTCTCGGTCAACGCTCCTTCCTCCCCGTAAATCAGCAACATGTATTTCATCTGGATGCCTCCCGTCTCACTGGATAGTCGTTCGGGAACGTCGAAATCGACACGGCGTCGCAAGAACCACTCAGAGTCACATGGTGGTTCCGTAAGATAGTCGTTCGGCAAGGTGAAAATCGACACCGAAGTCTCCTGCTGTAACAAAGCCAAACCTGCAGCGGTGGCGAGCGAGTGAATACAACCGATTGCAATCCATGCCTCAACACACACTTGAAGTCTCATTCTGTGTCGCCTGACCGCCATAGCTCCGTCACAGCTGTGCCAACCTTCGTGGCGACCGCCTTGCACAGCGTACAGCATCTTCAACATCGGCTCTAGACCGACCCCGTAGATGTTCCGCCG
Organism: Nitrospira sp. Vd2; assembly: GCF_979581665.1. Classification (NCBI taxonomy): domain Bacteria; kingdom Pseudomonadati; phylum Nitrospirota; class Nitrospiria; order Nitrospirales; family Nitrospiraceae; genus Nitrospira; species Nitrospira sp. Vd2. The sequence goes on from NZ_CEFZSK010000022.1 coordinate 224,100, forward strand.
ATTTACAACCCGGAGAACGGCGCGTAAACGGTCGAGACACGATTCTGAAGCCATCGCCGTTCACCATCACTCCATAGTCATCCACCATCCGCGCCGGAGGGCTTATGCCGAAGAGCACCGAGAGGACGTCATTCACGAAGGATATCGAAGGCCGGTATCTCTGTAACGACATCACGGAGGTCAATGCCTGGAAGACGGGTGGAGGTCGTCCGTTTGACGTGATCGTGATCGGTGGCGGAACATTCGGCGCGGCGATTGCCGAGCACCTGTGGTTTCGGCAGAAGCAGAGCGGCGGTGGACTGCGGATCCTCGTGATCGAGGCCGGCCTCTTCACGCTCCCTGAGCACGTCCAGAACACCGGGATCCAAGGCTTCACGGATCCGGCTGCTCCCTTCTTCCTCAATGAAAATGCGCCGCAACCCGAGCCGCCCGTGAACGAGGTCTGGGGCATCCCATGGAAATCCTCAACGGCATTCAAGGGCCTGGCGTACACGGTTGGCGGCCGGTCGCTCTATTGGGGCGGATGGTCGCCGCGGCTGCTGCCCGAAGAGCTGACCACATGGCCTGCCGACGTCGTGTCCGATTTGAACGGACAGTACTTCGACGAAAGCTCGCGGCAGATCGGAGTGGACGAAACGAACGATTTCATCTTCGGCGAGCTGCACAACGCGTTGCGGCAACAGCTGTTCGACAACGTGGGGACGGTCGGGGCTGCCATCCCATTGACGCAATTGCCGCCCTCGCCGCTCTTGAAGCCGGGCAGCGATCCGGTGCAGCTCCTTGGGCTGAATTCGAATAATGGGCTCTCGCAGCAGATGCTTCAAAATCTGTTGAAGCTCGAAGCCCCGCTCGCCGTGCAGGCCCGGCCGCCGCATGCGGGCTTTTTCCCGCTCAATAAGTTCAGCGCGGTGCCTCTACTGCTCAAAGCCGCGCGGACCGCGTACTTCGATTCACAAGGGAATGACGGGAAGAAGGAATTCATGCTGCTGCCGGACACCCATGTCCTATCGGTTCGAACGGTGCAAACGGCGGCCGGAACGTGGCGAGTGACGGGCGTCGAGACCAATCGTGGGTTTATTGACCTGGCGCCCGCCGGCGTGGCTGTGATTGCGTTGGGTACGATCGAGAGCGCGCGACTGGCGTTGTTGTCGTTCGATGGGACGACGATCCCGACGCTGCCACGCATGGGAAACAATCTTCTTGCCCACGTGCGCTCGAACCTCGTCGTCCGCGTCCCGCGAGCGGCCATTGCCGGCCTGAGCCCGATCACGAACGAACTTCAAACCTCGGCGCTGTTCCTCAAGTGCCGCGCCAAGGCGAACGGTCAAGTCCTTGGCCATTTCCATTTGCAAATTTCCGCCTCAGGGGGAGGCAATATCGTTGGGGCGAGGATGAGCTGTTCCGGAAGATTCCCGACGTGGACTTTTTCGATCAACTGCGGACCTCCACGGACACCCATGTGGCGATCGCGATCCGTGGCATCGGACAGATGGCGGCGGCAGACTTCAACAATCTCGGCGCGCATCCGAGTCTCGTCGAACTGGACATCGCGCTGGACGAATACCACGTCCGTCGCGCGCGTGTCACGATCACGCCGACGCAGCAAGACAATGACCTCTGGAACATCATGGATGCGACGATGGCTCAAGTCGCCGCGATTTTTGCGAAAGGCCAGACCATGGATGTGATCCAGAAGAACCGCGACGGACTCGGTACCACCCACCACGAGACCGGGACGTTGTGGATGGGACAAGATCCGACGAAGAGCGTGACCGATTCGACCGGGCGCTTCCATTACACGGAGAATCTTTACGCGGCCGGTCCGTGCCTCTTCCCGAGTATTGGATCGCCGAATCCCATGTTGACCGGCATTGCGCTCGCACGCCGGACCGGCGACCTGATCATGAAACCCGCCGCATTCGTCGCCGAGAGCGGGTTCCAAACGCTCTTCGATGGAATCAGCATGGGTGATTGGAGGATGTCGACCATTCGCAATCAGCCCGGCCGGGACAATCCCGGGAGGTTCTTGGTTCGGCGGGGCGCGCTCGAAGGGCAGCCGGGTACCGATATCGGTCTCTTGTGGTACGGGAAGCCGACACCGCCGCGGTATGTGTTGAGACTCCAATGGATGATGACGGCCCCGGACGATAACTCCGGCGTCTTCATCGCCTTTCCGCATCCCGACGAGCAGGGCTATGACAACACGGCATACGTCGGGGTGAACTTCGGGTTTGAAGTGCAGATCGACGAACTTGCGCGTCCCGATCACTCGCCGCTGCACCGGACCGGTGCGATCTACTCGTTCAAGGCGCCGACCGATGGGCCGGTCGTGGTCCATCCGGTCGGCGAGTGGAATGACTATGAAATCACCGTGGACGGGTCAGATTTCACGGTCGCGTTGAACGGGCAGGCGATCAACCGCTTCCACTTCACGGGCGACCCGCAATCGCCACAACGGGGCCTTCCCTCCTCACCGAGCAAGCCCCGGTTCATCGGTCTCCAGACGCACACCGGCACCGTGCTGTTTCGGCGCATTCAGTGGCGGGCGCTATGATCAGGTGAAAGCTCTGGCTTTCATTATAAGGCGCGAGTGTGATCTCAAGAGGTGAAGATATGCGGCGAATGGGCGTTCATGTGGACAACATGATCCCGATAGTCAGAAGACAGACGTAATTGAATCGAGGCAGAAGCTTAGGTAATCACATGGCTTTATTGACAAGTTTTTCCTGACCTATATTGGCTAAATCATAATGCGAGGTTCCAATGCGAGGTTCCAATATGGATCCTTAAGATATTTATCAATCATCGCACTATTAGTATTGACCCCCTCCTACACGCGGGCCGCACAATGCCTTTTCGATTGCCCTTTGCCCTCCTCTGAAACCATGTCATTGGCCGCTTCTGGTCTTAGCTATTCAGGCGGATCGAGTCCCCTGGCACTATCCGGTAATGGTCTCCGGACTGACGCCAACGCAAGATTGGTCACAGACCTTCAAACCGGCCCTGCCACTGGTACCGATCAATTCGGGGTACAATTTTCGGGAGGTACGCTAACGGTTCGAGACCTGAATACGTTTGATGTCCTGCTACAGACACCCGTTCAACGTACAGAGTTATTTTTCGGCTTTGGCCCGAGGGTCGTTTCTGATCTACCAGGTGGAGGGGAGTGACAGTGGAGACTTGCGTTAAACTCAGTGGGTGCAGGTTGTCCAAATCTACCGATCTACAGTGGTGGTCCTATAAGCGGCGGCAGTGGCGGCATTTGCACAGGAGGAGAGACGACGTGGAACCTCACTCCTGAACCAACCACCGCAGTGATGATAGCTTCCGGCCTCATTGGCCTGTTTACATGGCGACGGATGAGACGCGCCCGGTGGGGACCTCTTCCTAGCGAAAGCAGTTGCAGTTGAAAACAGTGAAGCAGCCCGTTATTAGCCCTAACAGCCCTCGTTTACCATGCCACCCTGCTCTGATTCGCGCTGCGGAGGAATCTCTGTCACACTAATGGTGGCTGGCCAGAGATGAGGAACCTTGAAAGAAACGTACCTCCCGAGGGATGGCGCGAGGTCAAGGCCATGGCGCTGACTGCCTATCACGCATCGAGCCACAAGGCCGTGCATCTCGTCGCTGAAGAATTGCGGCACACCTACGCCCGGGATTTTTAAAGACCATCTGCGGCCACCTCCCTCAACCGCCGCTCCAGAAACCGCCGCTCGGGTTCTTGCTGAACGAGACTCAGCGCGCGTTCGTACGAGGCTCGCGCTTCCGCCGTCTGACCTAATCGCCGGCAAAGGTCGGCGCGGGCGGCGTGGGCGAGGTGATAGTTGGTCAGGTCGCCGCGGGCAAGGAGCGTGTCGATGAGAGCCAGGCCTGCCGAGGGGCCGTCGCGCATCGCGACCGCGACGGCTCGGTTCAGTTCGACGACCGGCGAAGGATCGGCTCGCCGCAGCACATCGTACAGCGCGACGATCCGCGCCCAGTCGGTTGCGGCGGCCTCCACAGCCTGCGCGTGGACGCCGGCGATCGCCGCTTGAATCGTATAGGGGCCCACGCGGCCGGATGCCACCGCGCGCTCGATGAGTGCGAGCCCTTCCGCGATCTGGTCCCGATTCCACAGCGAGCGGTCCTGATCCTCGAGAAGAACGAGATCGCCGGTGGGCGAGGTTCGTGCCGCCCGCCGAGAATCGTGCAGGAGCATCAGCGCCAGCAGTCCCACGGCTTCAGGCTCGGGGAGCAACTCGACGAGCAGACGTCCCAGGCGGATCGCTTCCGCGGCGAGATCGTGCCGAATGATCGATGGGCCGAATGAAGCCGAATAGCCCTCATTGAAGACGAGATACATGACACGCAGCACCGTGTCCAATCGTTCCGGTAGCTCCTTTTCGGCAGGGACGACATAGGGAATGCGCGCGTCGCGGATTTTGGCCTTGGCGCGAACGATTCGTTGCGCGATGGTGGCCGGCTTGGCGAGAAACGCCCGCGCAATCTCTTCCGTGGTCAACCCGCACACTTCGCGCAACGTCATCGCGACCTGGGCCTCGGGTGGGAGCGCGGGGTGGCAGCAGGTGAAGATCAGCCGCAGCCGATCATCCTCCACGCTGTCTTCGTCCTCGGCCCATTCATCGGGCTGACTGGTCGTCGACTCGACATGCGTGGCGAATTCGGTCAGCGAGGCGTCCAGCCGCGCGCTCCGTCGCATGCGATCGATCGCTTTGAAGCGCCCAGTCGAGATGAGCCACGCGCGTGGGTTCGCGGGGATGCCGTCCCGCGCCCATTGGTCTACGGCGACGGCAAAGGCCTCATGAAGCGCCTCCTCCGCCGCGTCGAAGTCTCCGAGCAGACGGATCAACGTGGCCAGCACGTGGCGTGACTCCGTGCGGTACACCGTCTCCACCACTTCAGGCAGTCGTAATGTCGCGTCTTCAGCCATGGCGGCATGCTAGTGATGAAGCGACACGGGGCCCTACACGGCGAAGCTTAGCAATGTGAGAGGGAAGAAGAAACTCCTCATCCTCCACTCTCTGCCTGGAAGAGAGGGTAGGGGGATGGACCGCTGCGCGGATAGTAAACGGGGAGTTCTATGGGTGGTGCGCGAATGTGATCAGGCAGACTGCCGTTTGATAGCGACAGCCATCGCTTCTCGCTGCGATCGCCCAGATCGATGGAGTGAGCTGACCTTGCGGCCCGTTTTGCAGTCTATCAGCGTCGGCGTAAACCGATCCAGAATGAACTCCTCCAATGATTGGGGTGCGTGGTTGTCACCGTCGTCTGGTTCCGGATACGGATGAAATGCGAAATTGATATGAGGTCCGTGAAGGTGCAACCGTTGGTCTGCCGGCATGCCCTGAGCTGTTCGTCCGGATTTCATCCCAAGAGCTCGCAGGTGCTGTCTTACGCGCTGAAGCCTTTGTCATGTCCGGATGCTGCAAATCAGATTCCATCGAGCCGGGGGCAGGTTCTTGGGGAAGATGCGCGCAAGGCTCGCAAACACGTGCAGATAGAAGAGTCGAGGAACACCGGGCGTGATGGCGGAGCGAACAGCCCGTGCGGTCGCACACGGAGCGTGCACGTTCGTGCAGTACCGCACACTCAGGGGGACGGGCGTTGAGCGCCACGGACGGAGGAAGTGCTAGCTTTTCCGGCGGCGGTCGAGCATCCAGCGGGTGATGCCGAGCTGCTTGGCCGCGAGCGTCTTGTTGCCGTGGCAGCGCTGCAAAACTTCCGCAATGATCCGATCTTCCAAATCGGAAAGCGTCCGCTCTCCCACACGAAACGAGAGATGAACCGTATCGGGGTCGGCGGCTGCCGCGGAAGGAGCGGTTGGAGGCGTCACTTTGGATTGGGCGAAGCCCTGGACGTCGGGCGGGAACTGTTCGGCTTCGAGTAGCTCACCGGACGAGAAGAGGACGGCGCGCTCGATGAGATTGCTCAATTCACGCACGTTGCCCGGAAAGTGATAGCGGGTCAAGATCGCCTTGGCGCTCTCGCCTAAGCCACGGACAGGTTTGTTGAGCGCGATCGCTGAACGCGTGACGAAGGTGTCCGCCAAGGGCACGATGTCTTCGGGCCGCTCGCGCAGGGGAGGCACCGTCAGGGTGACGACATTGATCCGAAAGTACAAGTCCTCGCGAAACTCCCCCTTCGCGACCGCGTCCTTGAGGTCCCGGTTCGTCGCCGCCATGAACCGCACGTCGACGGGAATTGTCGTCGAGCCGCCCACACGGCGGAGCGCCCGTTCTTCGATCACGCGCAGCAACTTCGCTTGAAGCGGGAGCGGCAAGTCGGCGACCTCATCGAACAGTACCGTCCCGCCTTCGGCCATCTCGATCAAGCCGCACTTTCGCCCCGACGCGCCGGTGAAGGACCCTTTCTCGTAGCCGAACAGCTCGCTTTCGAACAACTCCCTGGGGATCGATGGGCAATCCACCTCCATGCAGGGCTTGTCGGCGCGCACGCTGTTGAAATGGATCACACGGCCCATGTACTGCTTGCCGCTTCCGGTTTCGCCCTGAAGCAGCACGGTGATCCGATCGTTCTTCGCGAGCTCCCGCACCTGGTTGAGGAACACCTGCATCGCGGGGCTCTTGGCGATGATGCGGTCGAGCGCATACCGTTGTGCGTCCTGTCCTGTCTGCAACTGGACTTGCCGGCGCAGGGAAAGCAGATCGGTGGCGCGATGCAGCGCGTGCAGCAGATCGTCCATGTCGATCGATTTGGCGACAAAGTCGAACGCGCCCAAGCGCATCGCTTCCACCGCGTCCTTGACCGTTCCGCGCGCGGTCAGCACGATGATCGGGAGATTCGGCATGATCTGCTTGACGCGCGCCAGCACATCGAGGCCCGAAAGATTCGGCATGACGAGATCGACGATCAGGATATCGGGCTCGAACGTGCGCAGCGCCGACAGCGCCTCCTCACCGGAATGCGCGGCTTGGACGAGATAGCCGTGGTCGGCGAGGCGAAGCACGAACGCCTCCCGGATGGACGGTTCGTCTTCGACCAGCAGGATCTGCCATGCCATGCTAGGTTTCCTGCTCGCGCGGGAGCCAGACCTCCACGACCGTCCCGTTGCCGACCTGGCTGTGAATCGTCAGTTGCCCGCCGTGCCGCTCGACGATGTCGCGCGTGATCGTAAGGCCAAGACCAACGCCTTTGGCCTTGCCGTGCGTGAAGAACGGCTCGTAGATGCGCTTGAGATCCTCGGCGCTGATGCCCTTCCCCGTATCGGTGAAGGCCAGGAGCACGCCCGGACTTCGCTTCGTGTCTTGTCTCACGGTGATCGTGAGGTCGCCGCCGTTCGGCATCGCTTCGATCGCGTTCATCACGATGTTGAGGCAGGCCTGCTGAAGATGGGCCCGCGAGGCGGCGATGGGTGGGAGATCGGGTTCCAAGACCTTCTGGACCATCACGTGCTGCTTGACGAGGTTGGGCCGAAGGAGCGTCAGGGTGTCGTCGAGCAGGCCGGGAAGGTCGCATGGACGGATATCAAAGGGCCGAGGCCGCAATTGATCGAGATGCGATGCCAGCAGGTGATCGATCCTGGCCGCCTCACGCGCAATGAGGCGGCAGCGATCCCGCGCGGCGGCGGGGAGCGTGTCCTGTTGAGCAAGGTGCGTGGCGAGCCCGCCGAGCCCGATCAGCGGATTGCGGACTTCGTGCAAGATGCCGCCCGCCAACTGACCGACGAGCTTCACTTGCTCGGTGTGCCGCAAGGCTTCGAGCATCTGCTCGCGCTCGCTCAGGTCCGTGAGAATCGCCATGTAGTATTGCGTCGTGCCGTCGCGATCCTTGACGGGACTCACGCTTTCCCAGACCAGGAACTCGGAGCCGTCCTTGCGGCGATTGACGACGCGATCGACGAACGCGTGGCCCGACCGGATGGTGTCTCACAGGCGCTCATAGAATTCGGGCGCGTGCTTCCCGCTCTTCAAGATCGACGGCCGTTCGCCGAGCGCCTGCTGACGGCGCCAGCCGGTCATCCGTTCGAGTGCGGGATTCCACTCGAGAATGCGGCCGTCGGTATCCGTCAGCATGATGCCGTCTTGCGCGGACATGAACAGCCGATGATAGAAATCGATCTGCGTATCCGCGCGCCGCCGGCGTTCCAGCACCGTGCCGACCGAATTGGCGACGGTACACAGGAACTCCTGCTCCTTCTGGGTAAAGTCGCGCACGCGCTTTGAGTGCGCGGTCATCACCCCGTAGACCTTGTCCTCGACCAACATCGGCACGCACATGCCGGCGATACCGCCGTGTTCGGTGAGCAGCTTGGATGGCGTAAAGCGGGTTTCCTTCCGCAGATCACGAACGACCACGGGAAGCCGCTCGCGAATCGCGTAGCCTGCCTGCGAGTGCGTGCCTCCTTCGATCGTCAGTTTGCCGATCAGCTCCTTTTCGAGACCCACGCCGGCCATCACCGCCAAATGATCGTCGGGATCCCGCGGGATGAGAATCTTGCAGAGCTCGACGTCGAGCGCGTCCGCGGTGAGGCGCACGGCTTCGTTCATCAGCTCTTGGGCCGGCGCGTCGCTCACGGCCAGTGTGCCGATGCGCGCGAGGACCGACTGGAAGCGGGCGACTTGCGAGGCCTCCTGTGCGAGCAACGTCCGCTCGGTGACGTCTTGGAGGACGAGGAGTACGCCGGTTCCGCCGTGATAAGGGACGACGTTGAAGCGGCATTCGTAAATCAACGGCTCGCCTCGGCGGCCGGTGACTCGATATTCTCGGCTGCCGCGGGTCCCGAGCCGCTTGTGGTTCCACGCCTGGGCTTCAGTCAACAGTTTCTTTCTCAGTGACGCGTCGGGCTGTCCGGGTGGCGGCGGGGCGGCAGCCTCGGCCAGTTCACCGAATTGCCCGTTTTCGAAAATCAGGATGCCCTGCGAGACGAAACACAGGCCGCCCTCAATGCAGTCGCTCACCCAGGCCAAAACTTCAGCCGCGGCGATGTCCGGTTGAGAACTAGGGGGCTTGGGGCGTGCACGTTGCGGGGATGACATAGGTGGACCGAGGCGCGAATTTGAGCCGCTACCGGCTCTGCGTAGTATACCGGCGTAGCGTCAGACGCGTCGAGAGTGCGGCGGTGTCGTTCATTTTGTCACGAAATGCTCCCGGCGGCTCACCGCCACGTCGCTCACGAACATCGCCCCCGAATGCTTGTTGAACAATGGAGTCAGGCCGGCCAGAATCGGCTCGACTTTCTCTTGCGGGACAACCGTAAAGACGATCACCTGACTGCTCGTATCGTTGAACAGCAGGTGGCCTTCGTGAAAGCCGTGATGGCCTTTGCCGGACACGTTATGAATGATCGTGTAGCCGGTCGCGCCGACCCGGTCGAGCAGCTCAGTGACAAACTTCAACTGCTCGCCCTGCACGACGATCTTGATTTCCTTCATGGGATGCAGTGTCAAGCCGATCATGCCGTGGTCCCCTCCGTCTCCATGTCTGTGCCTCATAGTCGTACGCTTCGCCGTCGTCCGGATCGAGCGCGACGAGCGTGACCCATCCACCGTTGAACAACTGCTCGAGAAGCGGATGCCGGGCGATGATCGCCCGGATGCGTTCGCGCGGCGCTTCAATGACCGCCAGCAGTCGCATGGGTTCATGGTACGGCTCCGGCCCGTTGAGCACGGTCTGGGCCGGCAGGCCGATGCGCAAGTCGCTCCAGGAGCCCGCCATCACCCCGAAGCGGCCGACGACGTTGTGATACACCTTGCTGCCGCTCCCGTACACGTCGTTGTCGACGGTGGAGAAGTAGTGCTCCATATTGATCCACTGCGCCACGACGAGCGGGGCGGTCATGATCGTTTCGAGCAACTTGCCCGAACTGTCCTGCCGATAATCGTACGAATGGAGAAACGAGCGCCCGTCGAGCGTCAGGCCCTCGGTCAGCGCCCGCCGGCCGATGATCATCATGCTATTGCGCGAGAGCCCCCATTCCGGTCGGACTTCGGACCAATCTTCACTCCGTCGTCGCACGAACTGCCGGGCCGTGGCGGGGCTCATCGAGGCCGTCGGCACCCCGAGACATGCACTCCGTTCCAGTGCGGCCTGCGCCCCTGCGGCGTCGAGGTCCGCCACCAGCCGCGTGAGGTCCTTCCGGTGCGTGGCCGGGACGTCTTCCAAGTCGACGATGGACACGCGGTCGGTGGTCGTGTCATGTTGCGCGGCGAGAAAATGCGTATCGCCTGGAATGGTGATCCCGCGGGTCTGCAGCACATCGCGGACGGCGGGTTTGTTCGCCATCGCGGCAATGGCCCGTGCGTTCGGCAATCCCTGATTCCCTCCGCACGCGCCACAGTCGAGGGCCGACTCGTACGGATTGTTGTCCGACGTGCTGCCGTGCGCGCAGAAGAGCACGAGGCGGGCGAACGTCTCCGTCAGCCCCATCAGGCGCAACGCGGCTTCCACGAAATAGGCTTGCTCATTGACGGTGAAGCCGGTTTGCGTCATCCGGTCGAGACGCACCGAGATGCCGCGCGGGCTGATCCCGTGCTGTTCGCGGAGTTCCTGATAGAACGCTTCTTCGGCGTCGGGCGTCAGGTGAAGGGCTTTCGCAATCTCGCCGTTCGTGGCGTCGTGCTGCCCGAGCGCGTTCCGCCGAATCTTGTCCAAGAGACTCGGAGAAATCGCCCCGCCCCGCAGCCCGAACCGCTCCCGGACAATCTCTCGGATCGTCGCCAACTGTTCGGCGGCGATCATTTCCTCCGCTTCGTCGCGCGTGATCTTCTCGACGGTGAGCGTCGTCGCGAGCGGTGGCATCAGCAGCCGCCGGACCCAGGTTGCCGCCCTCTGATACCAGCGCGGAAGGAGGGTCTTCCCGAAGAAGGGCAAGCCAAACAACCAGCCGAATGCTTCGACCATCACATAGGGCGTGACGACGTTTTCCTTCAAGTCGTGCAAGAGCGTGTGGGCCGCCTTGCCGAGCTGAGCCGCTGATTTGTACCGTTCGGCCACCGCGCCGTGGTAGCTACGCGGGATTTCGCGGATCCGATTTTTCGGCTTCAGCAGAACCGGGCAGTGAGAGACCGCGATGTCTCCGTTGAAGGGCTGATAGTCGAGCGGGACACCGAAAAAACCCGCTAACCCCAAGGTCTGATAACCACCCCGCTGCTCCAGATGCCGGCGAAAGACCTCCGAGCGGACATCGATGCAAAAGACGACTTGCGCCAGGGGCCGGGACGACGGCCCCTTGGCGTCCCGGCGCTCGGCCCACACCTCGCGCGCGCTCGCGATCAAGCGATCCAGCGTGCGCCGTTGATACGTCGCTTCGAATCCGGTCTGCCAGTATGGGCCGTGTTTGGATGGGGGAAATGCCAAAAGCCCCTGGAGCAGCAAGGCGACATCTGACGGAGGGGTCGCTTCGATGGCGGCGAGATCGACCGAGAGCGCCTGCGCGAGCCGAACGAGGAAACGTGCGGCCGTTCGGCGCATACGATGCGTCTCCTGTTGTTGCCGGCTCGCCTCGTGCTCCCGCGCCAGCTCTTCCCAGCGCGCAGGATCGTGAGATTGTCTCGAGCGGAGGAGTCGGCGCGCAGCCTTGACGGCGACATTGTCCGCGCGCCCGGCCGTGACATCTCGTCGGAAGCCGTAGGCGCGCGGATACCGTTCCATGTACGTCTGGATCGCGACATAGGTTCCCCCGAGACCGAGGCGCTGTTGGCAGACGCGTGCCAGGAGTTCTCGTTCATAGAAGAGACGGACGGCGAGATACTTGACGAGGTCGATCGGGAACTCTAGTTGCCAGGGGTAGTTGGTTTGAGCGGCCCGCCATTTCAGATAACCGGTCCACCCGGGCAGGGCAGCCAGATGCCAGGACAGATAGTCTTCCCACGCGGCCTTCGGAATTTCCAGCGCCGTCAAATGTTGGAGGAGGCCATCTTCCGGCCGATCGGGGAGGAGCGCGAGTTTCTTGGCCGCCTCATCAATTCCAATCAATCGAAGGGCCACATCGTATTGCGCCAATGATTTCCACGCTCGATAGAACGTCCGCTCGCGATGCGGCATCGACCAAGTGGCATGCCCTTCGTCCAGAAAGACGCTGCACCACTTGACCATCTCCCGGTTGATCGTCTCGACCAAGGTGGTCCCGAGAGTTGTATCGCACCACGCGCTCAGCGTCTCGTGAATTGCCGTCCTGCCATCCCGGGCTTGCTGCTGTCCCCAATGTTCACGGAGCGTCGGTATGAGTCCTGACCGCTCCAGCCAGGACTCGATCTCTGCGATCGCTTGGGCGTCGGTGTCGAGGCGACCGGCAGGCGGCTCTTCGGTCACCCCGTGAACCATCGAGGCGCAGAGGACGTCGAGATGCGTCACCGTCCGGTCACCGAGACGGATCGCTTTTGGTGTGGCGAGTGGTTGAAGGGCCGCTCGAATCTCGTCAAGGTCCATCCGACCGCGGCGCAGGTATTCCCGAAACAGGTCGTTGCTCAGGTAGCCACGGCCGCCGAACAACTCGGCCCCGCGCGCCACCGCCTGGTGGAATGGCAACGATTCCAACCCGTGGAGTGGGTTGTGATGGATGAAGGTGCGCATCGGCCAATACTGCGCGATGACCTCACCGGCCAGCTCCACGTAGGAGCGCAACTCCATGCGCTGCGTATCGGTGAATCGATCCCGCGGAGTGCTCGTCGTGCTCATCGCCATTCACCAATCTCGTCCCGAACGCTGGGTGGGCGGGGGGCGCGCGGTGCGGCGACCGCCCGGAGGACATCTTCCACGTAGAGTCCATTGAGGAACGCGACATACAGGCGTCCGTAGAAGGCGTCCAACCAGTCGGGGAGAAAAACCCGCAGGCCGTGCGCCCGCGCGTAGAGGATGATCCACACGGCGACGACAAGGATCGCCGAAACCACGACGAACAGATCGAACAGGCCTGTGGGCCAGGCCGCGGCTTGGAAATACGCCGGTGCTTCCGGTCCCGGGTACAAGAAATGGGTGAACGCTTCCCCGGCCCAGAGGTACGTGAGTCCGATCACGGCCAAGGCGACGAGCATCGCGATCGAGACCTTCCACGAGGCCACCGACCCCAGACGATACAGACTAAAGACCGCCTGCGCCGAGGTCACCCACGCAAAGAAGAGGAAAATCACCGTGCCCTGTGCTTCGAACAACGGAATCCTCACGAGCCCGTGCGCGATGAGCAGGATCACCAACGGAAGAAGCAGCGTGATTACGAGGCCGGTCGTCCACGTCACCACGGAAAAGGCGCCGGCCTGGCGCGTCTGGGAGTGACCGGGCACCTTGAAGTCGACGCGCGCGTGATGGATGACTGAACCCGAATTGAGGAACAGCGTGGCCTTGAAGAGCCCGTGCGCGCAGAGGTGAAAGATCGCGAGCGCAAAGGCGCCGAGACCGCACTCCATGACCATGTAGCCCATTTGGCCCATCGTGGAGTACACCAGCGTGCGTTTGATGCTCGACTGGGTCAGCATCGCGGAGGCGCCGATCAAGGCCGTGAGCCCCCCGACGATGAACAAGACATGGAGCGTTGTCGGCGCGAGTCCGAACAGCGGCGCAAAGCGATTCACGAGAAATCCCCCGGCATTCACGATCCCGGCATGGAGCATCGCTGAGACCGGCGTGGGCGCTTCGATCGTACCGGGCAGCCAGATGTGAAACGGGAATTGCGCGGACTTGGTCATGATCGTCACGACCAACACGAGCGTCATGAGCGTCGCCGCGTCGGTCTCCCAGGGCGTACCGGCCCAGATCACGGGTATGGCACCAGCATCGGCGACCCGCTGGAACAATTCAGGAAGGTCGAACGTACCGAAGGCGACATACGCGATCACCATCGCCACGAGCAGCGCCGCGTCGCCAAGACTCTGGATGCGCAGCGTCGTGCGGGCGGCAAGCCTGGCGGCGGCAGCGCGGTGGTTAAACGCGAGCAAGGCCCACAACAGCCAAGACACCAGATGCCACCAGATAAAGAGCCAGAGGAGATTTGCGCTGACGACCAAGGCCAACAGCACGAAGGTGAGCAGGCTCACCAGCGCAAAGAATTTCACGTAGCCCTGATCACCCTGCATGTAGCGCTGTGAATACGCATGGATCACGAGACTCACGGCCGAGATCAGGACCATCATGACGCCCGCGAGCCGATCGACTAGAATCGCGGGGGTCAGGGGCTCGGGCACGCTCGGCAGTTTGAGGAGCACGGGTTGATGATCAATGCTGTGAATGAGCGTCAGGATGGCCGCTACTGTGGAAACGACGACGGCAATGACGCCGATCCTCGCCGTGCGCTCACCGAGGCTGGGGCCAAGTAGCACGACGAGGCCGGCGGCGAGCAGAGGCGACAGGAGTGCTGTCAGCGCAATGAGTTCGTGGAGCATAGCGAGGCGTAGTCACCCGAAATAGGAATGAGCGGGCCGGTTAGAAGATTCAGCAAAAATAGTACCGACCAGGCGACGGCCGATGATTCCGTCGATGCGATGATTCCATTCTCAAAACCAGAGCGAATGAAGACCGGAGTTGCTCGGGACATGGACCGACGTGCGATTGTCCATGGATGGCTGTGCGCCAGCGCACGGCCAGTGCAGTGGCGCACGAAACTGGAGTGCCGGGGAAATTCGAATGGTACTGGGATCCGAGCCTAAGGATAATAGGAATCAGGATGGAGAGGCCGGGTTACTGGACAATGACGGCCCGCGGTGCTCTGCTCCACGGGCCGTCCTGTTGGAAAGTTAGCGCTGGCGGGCGTTGTGCTTGTCGCGGAAGATGTGCCGGCTCTGCACGTTTTCACGATGCTGAATCCGGCGTTGCTCCCCCGCCGTCACGTGGCCGTCCGCGCCCGCCCGAGCTTCGGCGCGATCCACCCGGGCCTGACCCCGCTCCAGTTGCGACGCTTCTTTGTTGGTCAACTGGCCGGATTGGACCCCTTGTTGAATACGACTTTCCTGGTTGATGTTGCGTTGCACGTCGGTCTGCATCCGCTGTGAGGAGGGCGAATTCGGATTCCCAGTGATGTCGTTGTGCTTCATGCGATTGATCGCCTGCGACTCCTGGTTCTGCGCTCGTTGAATGCGCGCCGCCTCGGCCGGCGAAAGATTCCCGTCCTTGAGCGCCTTGGATTCCATGCGATCGATGCGGCTTTCGCCACGCTCGAGCCGCCCCGCCTCACCGGTGCTGAGCTGCCCGGACTTCAATCCTTGTTCGATGCGTGATTCTTGGTTGATGTCGCGTTGGACCTCGGTGCCCACGGTCTGGGCCGAGACCGGACCGGCCATCGGGACGAGCAGGAGTGCGGCGAGAACGATCTTCTGAGAATCCATACGTGCCTCCTTTGAAAGAAAGTGCCAACCGAGCGCAACGTGCCCGGCTAGTATAGCAAACGCAGTGGGGAAGACTACGTTGACAGAAAAAAATATCGACTGACGGTATCCCCGGAAAGAAACCCTCTCAACGACTCAAAAAGGCGCGTTGCTTCGTTCATTAATGGTCGTCGCGGTAGAGAGCCCCATGCCGATGAACAGCGCCGCCGTTCCGAAGAGATCGCCCCCCGTACGCGGAACAATATCCTGAGCTTGTTTTTCAGCAGTGTACGACCACTCACATCGGAGTGTGCTTTTTCAGAATCTCCGAAGCCGTGATCGTGGGATGGTTTGAAGGCAACTCCAAGCCTTTCATGAACTCGCCGCTGACCTCTGAGAGAAAGGAGGGGGGGACGCCGACTAGCACGCGGTGCTGTATCATGGCCGCGTCCATTGCAATGAGAAGAATAAACTGTTCCCTCGCGATCGCTGCATCTCGTCATGTTAGCCACGGCCGATCACCCGCCCCAGCGCGGCATCCAACGCCACAGTGTCCGGCAGCGTAATTCTGAACAAGCCTTCCAACACGCCGCGTAGTTCGGCAATGCTGGTCAAAGTCCGACGCTCGGTCGCGCCATTGAGGTAGTGCACGGCCAGCTGGGTGTCGCGCAGCGCGTATCGCCGATCGGGTGTCGGGAGAGCGGCGATCAGGCCGGTCACAAACCGAGAGGAAGGGTGCGTCGAAATGTACCAATTCGCCATTTCGTAGTCGGCGGTGACGTGTTCACACAAATCGAACCGGTAGAGCGACATCCATTCCTCACGAATCTTCACCTGTTCAATGAACGCCTCGCCTGCCTTCACCAGCCGAAACGGCTGGTGCGGCGTCGATTGCTCGATGTCGGCTTGGAGGCGGAGGGGCGCGGTCAGGGTCACGCCGCCGAACCCGACGTCCGCAAGATAGCTCTCTTCGTCGAGATCGATGCGAAGCAGCATGTGCGTCCGAGGGGAAATGGTCTGCGCGGGCGTATTCCACAGGACGCGAGCTGCAAGACCGGTCACGCGAAAACCAAGCGCTTCCAGCACTGCCTTGAACAATAAGTTGTGCTCGAAGCAGTAGCCGCCTCGCCCGCCTCGCACCAGCTTGTCCTCGAGAGACATCAGATCGAGGCGCACGGGCCGACCGATCAAGGGATCCAGATTTTCGAAGGGAATCGCCTGCGCGTGGTGAAGGTGAAGAGCTCGGAGCGTTTCCAGGTCGGCGCGAGGCGTCCCCGCGTACCCTATCCTCTTTAAGTAGGCGTCGCAGTCGATGGTTGGCATGGATCTCTTCATCGTTGAGGCTCTGTGCTCTCTGTTGAGGTTCTGAGACACGCTCGTTCGATCGGCCCTCTCATTCTCCCTTCCCGACTGGCTCGTAGCAAGATGGCGGCGCGCCATCACCGTGGAGGCATGACAACCCCCCGCTTCGTTCTTGTCGTGTTCCCGACAAAATTGTCGGACTATGTGGGGGCTGCCATTCCAATCCTGGGAGTTTCCCGCCAAAACTGCATCACTGCTGGCGGCATGGAGGTTGCTGACCTTCTTCTCAGATTAGAACTATCTCAATATCACTTGTGCCGTGAGAGAGCAGCCGGGACGGGGGCACCGGCTCCGCTTGAAAGACAGAGCGGCGTGGACCGCTCGGACGCTTCGTGCGGCGCGCCGCTTCACAAAGACACGGCCGGCTCACCATCTCGCCGGCGCGCACAAACGTGGCGCGATTTATTCATCACGCCGTGCGCCTCGCGGCGTCCGAGCTTCGCTGAACGCCGCTTCGAACAGTCAGCGTCGTCCTCGTCGCGCTTTCGCTGAGCGGTTCGCCACCCCGCTCTGATGGCGCTGCGCCGCTGCCCCCGTCCCGGCTGCAAGATCAGTGATTTTGAGATTAGGTTCTAGTCAGCTAAGGAGGCGCCATGAACAGCGTGGTGGAAAACCGGGAAGGCGTTCCTGCGTTCGACGAGGAGCTCGTCTTGATGCTGAAGATCTCCGGGCCGCAGACCATCGAACAGATCTGTCTGGCGAGCGGAATGGATTGGCCGCGGGCGTTCATGGCGGTCGATCGATTGAGCCGATGTGGAGTGGTCACACTACGCATGGCCGGCCGAGGTCAGTATCGGATCTCGCTACCAGGGGCCGCCGTCTGATGACCGGGCACGATCACACGCTCTCCCTGTTGATCTCCACGACGCTTCTCATGCTCACCATCCCGGGCGTGGCACTGTTCTACGGCGGCATGGTGAGGAAGAAGAACGTGATCAACACAATGGGACTCCCGCTCCTGGCGCTCGCGCTCGTGTCTGTTGTCTGGGTTGTGGCGGGCGGTGCGGCCGTGGCCGGTGGGCGAGAGGTTGGGATCGTGGCTTCGACGACCGGCCCGCTCGACCGCCTTTGTGACGTCATTCCGGCCGCGTTGGCTTTGGCGTTGGTGGCCGGTGCGCTGGTGGAGCGGATGCGCGTTTCGTTCTTCTTGCTGTTTGGGTCGTTGTGGGTGGCGGGTGTCTATGCCCCGGTCGCCTATGGGGTCTGGGGAGGCGGTTGGCTGACCAAGTTCGGGACGTTGGATTTTGCGGGCGGCGCGGTAATCCATATCACCGCGGGCGTGAGTGCCCTGGTCGCGGCGCTGCTGGTCGGACCACGAGTGGGATTCGGCCGTACGGAGATGATTCCACATGCCTTGCCGCTCTCGATCTGTGGAGTTGGATTCCTCTGGATCGGCTGGTTCGGTTTCGCGGGGAGCTCACGAGTGGCCTCGATCACAGAAGCCACCATCGCCGTGGTGTCCATCCAGGCGTCCGCGTGTGCGGCGGCCCTGAGTTGGACAATTGCCGAGTGGCTCCAACGCGACAAACCGACTGCGCTCGGCACGGTGAGCGGAGCCGTAGCCGGTCTCGTCGCCATTGCGCCTGCCGCTCCCTATGTCGGCCCACTCGCAGCCCTCGTCATCGGCGTCGGCGCGGGCGGTGCCTGCTACATGGCGGTCAACTTCGTCAAACCGATTCTCGGCTACGACGATTCATTGGACGTCTTCGGCATGCACGCGGTCGGAGGGACCTGGGGCATGATCGCGGCCGGCTTGTTCGCCTCGACGGGGATCAATCCCAACGGCAGCGACGGGTTGTTTTTCGGCTATCCCTATCAGTTCTTCGCGCAATGCGTGGCCGTCATTGCCACGTGGGCCTTTGCCGTTGGGATGACCGTTGTGCTGGTGAAGGGGCTCCAGTTCGTCCTGTCTGCTCGTGTCGAGGTTGATGCGGAACTGCTGGGCCTGGATCTGAGCCAACATGGAGAGAAGGGGTACTCCTAGCGAGTAGAAAGTGCTGAGTGCTGAGTCTTGAGTAAACAACAAGATAGATCAGAAAGCCTTCGTTCTTCACTCAGCACTCAGCACTTTTAACCTCGCTGAGGCGCTATGGCCATCATTCACGATGATGCCGGTCGACGACGGTTCCTGAGCCAGGCCGTCATGGGCTTCGGCGTTCTCTTTGGGATGGGGACGCTCGGGTTTCGGTTCCTTCAGTTCCTGGTCCCTACACCACAACCGAAACAGGTGGAGCCGGTGCTGATCGGAGCCGAATCAAAGATGCCGCTGGGGGAAGCGATCGCGATGGATCTCGGCGGTCAGAAGATCATGGTCCTGCGCACAGAGACCGGGGTCACGGCCTTTTCACGTCGATGCACGGATCTTGGCTGTCTGGTGTCCTGGAGCAAGGAGCGCGAACAGTTCGTGTGTCCATGCCATCAAGGCGTATTCGACAAAACCGGGAAGAATGTTGCGGGCCCGCCACCGCGCCCGCTCGATCGGTTCGACGTCGTCAAGCGCGGGGAGCAACTGTACGTGAAGATTTAAAAAAGTGCTGAGTCTTGAGTGCTGAGTGCTGAGTAGGGGAGAAAGATCGCTCCGCGAAGGGCAGTTTAACACTCATCACTCAGCACTCGTCACTCATCACTGAAGTACAGCGGGTGGAGCAATGAATTTAATCGCAACACGGGTTCGGGATGATGCCGCGGATCAGACGGCAAAGCCGAAGAGCCTGATCGATTACATCCAAAAAGATCTGCCCGAGCATCTCGACTGGTGGCCGTACACGTTGGGCGCGATCCCGCTCACGCTGTTCGGCGTGCTGGTGACCACCGGGCTGCTGTTGACCTTTTATTACGTGCCGTCGGCCGAGAAGGCCTACGAAAGCGTCGATCAGATCACGCACGAAGTCTATCTTGGCTGGTTCGTGCGGGGCGTCCACAAGTTTTCCGTGGACCTCATGATCCTGTTCCTGCTGTTTCACGTGATCCGGGTGTTTCTCACGCGCGCGTATCGCGACGGGGGAGAATTGAAATGGATGTCGGGCTCGCTCGTATTCTTCGTCACGTTCGCGATGGGGTTCACCGGCTATTCGCTCGTCTATGACAATGTGTCGTATTGGGGCATGACGGTCGTGACGAACATGCTGGGGAATGTGCCGATTGTCGGTGGGCCGCTCCAGTATCTGCTGCGGGGCGGCGAGGAGGTCTCTGGAGGCACGCTCTTGAGGCTGTATGACCTTCACACGAAGTTGCTGCCCATCTCGCTCGCCGGGTTGATCCTCGGGCACGTCGTAATCGTCCGACTCCTGGGGTTCGCCACCGTCGAACGCAGTCGGGGCTTTCACCCCTTCTATCCGGAGCACACGTTGATCATGGGGGCCGTCGCGGTCGGACTGCTGGTTCTGATCGTCAACCTCGTCATGATCTTTCCGCCGGTCCTCGGGCCACCGGCCAATCCCCAGGAAGTCGCGGCCGATGTTTCGCCCCCCTGGTATTTCTCGCCGGCCTATATGTGGATCACGTTGCTGCCCGGGCCGATCGCGCTCTGGAGCTTGCTCGGGTTCGCTGCGCTCTTCGTCGTGTATCCATTCATCGATCACGTTCTCTTGGAACGTGGCTGGCCGATGTCGGTCGTGAATGCCCTGGTGGCGACACTCGTGGTCCTTGGATTCGTCGCACTGATGGTGCTCGATACGCGAATGTAAGGTGGTGACACAGGCCACGATGTGGCCGGCGATAAGGAGGCACAGTGGCGGATTCATTTGAAGACGAACGAGCGGAAGCCGCGCGGCAGCCGAACGGCAAACTCAACTTTACCCGCTACATGATCGGCGGGTTGAGCCTGGTCCTGTTCCTCGCGCTCACCGGCGTGGGCTACGTGCAGGTCGAGGAGCGCCGGGGCGGTGGCTTGCGCCCATTTGTCTCCGCCGAGAACAAGAAGTGCATCGATTGCCATATGGCGAAAGACGTGTCCGTCGGCGGCATCAACGATTGGAAGGCGAGCGCGCACGCGCCGAAAGGAATCGGCTGCGTGGAATGCCATCGCGCCGAGAAAGGAGACGCCGACGCGTATCCGCACGAGGGCACGTTGATCTCGACGCTCGTCACCCCGAAGGATTGCATGCGGTGCCACGACAAGGAAGCGTCGGAATTTGCCCGCTCGCATCACGCCAAGGCGGCACAGTTCGTGGGATCGCTCGACAACTTTCTCGGCAACGTCGTGGAGGGGCCGGAAGTCGGCACGACCGGCTGTGCGGGCTGCCACGGCAGCGTCGTGAAGGTGATGGAAAACGGCAAGCTGCATCCGTCCACGTGGCCGAACTCGGGTATCGGCCGCGTCAATCCGGACGGGTCAAAGGGCACCTGTGCGGCGTGCCATGCGCGTCATGGCTTCTCGATTGCGCAAGCGCGGCAGCCCGAAAGCTGTGGCCGGTGCCACATGGGTCCAGATCATCCGCAGATCGAGGCCTATTACGAGAGCAAACACGGCGTGCTCTTCACCGCGAACAAGGAGAAGATGAAGCTCGGCAAGCCGTCCGAGCAGTGGCATCCGGGGAAGGATTATCTCTTCCCCACGTGCGCCACGTGTCACATGAGCGCAACGGGCACGCAAGAGGTGACGCACGATGTCGGGGATCGGATCAGTTGGACCTTGCGCCCGGTTGTCTCGACCAGGCTGGAGAACTACGAGGCGCGGCGTGCGGCCATGAAGCAGGTCTGCTCATCGTGCCATAGCGGGGAGATCGTGGATCGGTTCTTCACGCAGTTGGACAGCGGCGTCACGCTCTACAACGAGAAGTTCGGGAAGCCGGCCAACAACGCCATGAATCGCTTGAAGGAACTCGGCAAGGTCACCCCGACGCCGTTCGACGAGGAAATCGAATGGGTGTTCTACGAGCTGTGGCACCACGAGGGCCGCCGCGCCCGGCACGGATTGTCGAAGGTGGCCCCGGATTACGTCCACTGGCAAGGATTCTATGAGGTCGCAAAGCATTTCTACACGAAGTTCCTGCCCATGGTACGCGAGCTGTCACCCGACGTCGCGAAAGACCTGCTCAAGCAAGAGAGCCACAAGTGGGTGCAGAACGGCATGAGCAAGGAGGAAATCGCTCAGATGCTGGAGTTCTACGACAAGGAAATGCAGGGGAAGCGAGGAGGGTCGTGAAGCAAACACATTCGCCCGCGTAAAGCTCGACGCTTCGTTTTCGACCCCAACGCGCGACGACTGGTGGTGCCCAGTTACTGGACGAGGCGATCAAGCACGACCTGCTCGATGAGGTGATCGTCTCCATCCATCCGGTCATCCTCGCCGGTCATCCTCGGCGACGGTATTCCGCTCTTCTCTAAGGACCTGCCGAAAACGGACTTGCAACTTGGTCACTCCAAGGTGTTCGACACCGGTCTCGTTCAGTTGACGGATCGCCAAGCTGAACGAGAAGCCGGTGAACGTGTGCAATGAAAGGCGATGGTCGGATCGCACTTCAAATTTCCTGTCTCATGGCCGTTCACGTCTCCGTCATCGCGTGTGTGCCGTGGGTGATCGCTCCCCCTGCACGGAGAGCGGCTGCGACGAGCACGGCTTCCGCGATCTCGCGATCTGAGGTGCCAAGGCTTCGCGCGTTGTTCGCATGGATTTCGATGCAGTACGGGCATTGTGTCGTGAAAGCGACCCCGAGTGCGATCAGCTCCTTATACTTTCCCGGGATCGCTCCGTCGGCCACGGCCGCCTTGTCAAAGGCCAGAAACGCCTTCATCGCTTCGGGCGCATGGGCTTCGAGGAGTTTCATCTTGCTCGGATTCTTCTTGTCGTACATGGTGATCTCCTCCTGGCTGAATCATGTGAGTGTCATGACACAACGGTCTTTCTGAAGCGTGTCTGTCGCCACGTCGATCTTCCCTTTTCCAATCCCTCCTTCAGTCATACACTGTCTCGCTTCGCACGACGACGGTTGCCCGAAGACGATGCCATAGATAAAAGAGGGCACGCAAAAGCCGGTGCTGACGTTCACGAACGCCGCCGCGACAACCGACCAACCAAGGATGTGTCCCAGCACCGGATGGCCCGATTGAAATCCCCAGGCGGCTCCAGTAATGAGGAGGGTTGCGAGGAAGCATGCAAAACGGCGGGGCAATGGGTACGTCGGGAGTCGCGGACCATGCACCACGTAACGAAGCCCGTGGTTGTACACCACGTCGAAGGGATGGCCGGTGAGGAGAGCGCCGAGTGCGGCAAACGGGACCAACACCCACAAGGTCAATGGTGACTTGTCTGCCGTGCCGACCGCGACCCATAGCATGCAGATGGCGGGAGACAGTCGCAGCCAGTAGTTGATCTGGGCCAACGTCCGACTATCGCCGTCAACAAAGCCTTGTGCTTCCATGCGTGCTTTTGCGAGAGGGGAAATCCGATCCATGGCCGCCTCCATAGCGAGATTCGGAACGGTCCGTCATGTGACTGCGTTTATTCGGTGTCACGCTCGAATGCCGATCACCTCGAGATATTCCGCGAAGACCGTGGTGCATCCCTTTCCCGCTTGATTGTGAGTCGACCACAGGATCTCGAGATCGTCCCTCAGGCGCTCACTGGCGCGGACCTCCAACGACGCAAAGGCCTGATTCGTCGGTCCATAGTAGAGGCGGAAGAACTCGACCACCTCGGCCGGCGGAAACGGATAGCTCATCACATAGTGGCGTCTCGCCAACTCGAGAGACGACAATCCCTTCCCCAGCCGTTCACGAACGATCCGTTCGTCACCCCACAGGACCGGCGACGGCATCCCGGATGGTGCGATGAACGTTGAGATGATGGTGAACATCTGCCCCACGAACCCCTCGGGCGTCCAATTCGCCATGGCAACGGTTCCACCTGGTTTGCAGACACGCAACAGCTCCTTCGCGACAAGGTCGGGCCGCGGCGCGAACATCGCTCCGATGAGGCTGACGACAACGTCGAAACTTGCCTCTTCAAAGGGGAGAGCTTCTGCATCGCCTTCCTAAAAATGGGCCGGCAGCCCCTCGGCGTCTGCGCGTACCTGTGCTCGTTCGATCAAATTGCTGGCGATGTCTATTCCGGTTACCTCCAGCCCATGCTTGGCCGCGATCAACGAAAGCTGGCCCGAGCCGCATCCCACGTCGAGAAATCGGCGACCTGGTGGGAAGTGAAGGCGGTCATAGAACTCCTCCGCACCCGCTTCCAGGTATCGCGAGAATCGGTCGTAGTCTCCGGCCATCCAGATCTGCTTCAGACGAGTCTTCACGCGTGCCACGTCGGTTGATAACGTACTGGTCGACATGGTGGCCCTCCTGTATGTGGTGTCATGTTCAACAGCGGTTCACATCACCGCTGCACCTGCTCGGGCAGCATAGACCACAAGGCGGCAGGTGTCTTATCCGGGAGTCTGGCTCTCTTGATCGCGGCGTGCTACGCTGCGGATCATTTGCTTTGGCGTCCGGGAGAATTTGCACGCGGTCTCCTGCAAGAGTGTGGACACGACATGGATGTGCTGTCCGAAGTGCTCAAGGCCGTCAAGCTGGACGGAGCCGTGTTTTACAACGCCGAGTTTTCAGCGCCCTGGTGTTTTCAGCAGCCCGCGTCGCAGGTGCTCGCGCCGTATCTCTCGGTAGCCGCCAAGCACGTGATCATCTATCACCTCATGACCGAGGGCCGCGGCTACGCCAAGGTCGACGGAGACAGCCCGCCGGTTCCCCTCCATGCCGGGGATATTGTCGTCTTTCCGCACGGTGATCCGCACGTCATGGGAAACGGGCCCGCGGTGAAACCGTTCGACAGCGCCGAAGCCTTGCAGCGCGTCTTATCCCAAGGTCTGTCGGTGTGCCGGCAGGGTGGCGGGGGAGAGGTGACGAAATTAATTTGCGGCTATATGGCCTGCGAGCCGCAACTCTGCCGCATTGTGCTTGGCGGATTGCCGCCCCTGCTCAAAGTTCATATCCGCGACGACGCGTCAGGCCAATGGCTCGAGGACTCGATCCGCTACTCGGTGGATAGGGCAGATGCGACTCGTCCCGGTGGACAGGCCGTACTGGCGAAATTGTCCGAGGTCTTGTTCATCGAAACGCTCCGCCGCTACATCGCTCAGCTGCCGCCGGAACACACGGGATGGCTGGCCGGCGTGCGAGACCCGGAAGTCGGGAAGGCCTTGGCCCTGCTCCATCGACAGCCGGCTCATCCCTGGACGATTGGTGACCTCGCCAACGAGGTCGGCATTTCGCGTTCCGTTCTCGCCGAACGTTTCAGACGCTATCTGGCCGAGACGCCGATTGCCTACCTGACCCGCTGGCGGCTTCAGCTCGGCGCGCAGATGTTGATCTCAACGAACAGTGGCGTGTCGCAGATCGCCGCCGATGTCGGCTACGAATCCGAGCCGGCCTTTAATCGCGCGTTCAAACGCGAGTTCGGCCTACCGCCCGCCCGCTACCGCGCTCAGTCGAAATCATCGCGACGGGTGGCGCTCCGGGAGGCGTAACGGATCGAGACGGCCGTTGGTCGACCAAACTCTCCGAGGAAGGCGGAAGGGCAAGCCAAAACGGGCGGGCGTTAGAGAAAATAGTTATCATGGCGCCGGCAGAGGTCGGTCCATTCCTCCTCGGTGAAGCAGCGGCCGGCGGCGAGATCGGCGAGGGCCTGGAAATAGCCTTCCCGCGGAGCGCCTGGGGCGAAGAGAATCAGCATCGAAGCCGGATCACGAGACTCGTTCTGAAATGCGTGAATGCCGCCTTCCGGAACGTAGAGGTAATCGCCCGCCTTCGCATCGATCCAGACGGCCCCGTTGT
The DNA here is from genome assembly GCF_979581665.1 of Nitrospira sp. Vd2. Taxonomy (NCBI): domain Bacteria; kingdom Pseudomonadati; phylum Nitrospirota; class Nitrospiria; order Nitrospirales; family Nitrospiraceae; genus Nitrospira; species Nitrospira sp. Vd2. Next base: position 249,485 of record NZ_CEFZSK010000022.1, read on the forward strand.
AGAGTCGTACCGTCCCAGACAGGATGAAAAACGACTCGGCCATGGTTTTGTGGAAATGCGGCTTCGGCCCTGACGCCTGCGGTTTCATGTCCCAGCGGTACAAGCCGAATCGCCCGTCGGTCGACTGCCCTGTCGCAAGATACCGAACGCTCGTGCTGGCCCCTATCGCTAAGTCGGGCGGTTCACCGGCCGAGCGACATGTGGTGCTGATCTCTCCTGTCTCTTTGTGATAACGGGCCTCCGGGTACGACATGGTGGCTCCTGTCGACGTTCAGGATCGGCAGCCGGCATGCGGCGGCTCATCCCACGGTCAGTAACTCGAGGATGTGGCCGTTCGGATCGCAGAAATATACGCCGCGCCCGCCGCCACGATGGTTGATCTGCATATTGGTCCGATCGTGCGGCTCGCTTCCGTAGGGAATGCCTTCCGCCTTCACCCGGCTGAAGATCGCGTCGAACTCGGCTTCGCTGATCTTGAATGCGTAGTGATGAACGTCGATGCGCTCCACGTCGTCGTCAAAATCAAGCGTGAGCCGGTCGTTCACGCGCACGGGCGCGAAATAGCCGACCTCCCGTTCATCAAACGTGAGACCAAAGATCCGCGCAAAGAATTGTGCGGAGGCTGATTTGTCCCGGGCAGGCACGATCGTATGGTCGAGTTCGATAGTCATGAGAACGCCTCTGGTGAGTAGTGTGCCCTCAACTCATCTCCGCTGCCCCTCATCCGGCGACCGGTTGGGTACCGGGCGCCAAGACTTCCCGCATCGCGGTCGCCAACGCCCGTAACGCCGCTTCACCATCTCCAACGAACGACGATCCATGCATCAGCGCCAGGCGCGTCGGGCGAAGATCGGCGAGCGCGTGCAATGTCGGCTCGGTCAGCGGGGTGAAGGGATAGGGTTGGGCGAACGGCCCGTGCTGTATCTCGGTCAACGACCGCTTCGCCCGTTCCACAATGTCCGACTGGGTCATCGGTTCCACATCGCCGTTGTGGGTGAAGAGATCGGAGCACAGGAGCGTGGCCGTCGCCTCTTCAAACAACACGCTTGCTTCCCAATTGTGAGGCACATGCGGCGTCTGGCGGAATCGGACACGATGGGTGCCGGTCGTGAGCACCTCGTCCTGACCGAGGACGCGCGCGGGACGAATGGCATAATCGTTCACGCTGACGGACGCGGCCACCAGCCCGCATGCCGCTTGTGCGTGCGGCGCGACGGTCAGCCACTCGTTGAGCGCCCCGCACTCGTCGGCTTCAAAGTGGCTGAACGAGATCCACCGGATCGCCGATGGGTCGAGAATCGTCGCGACCGCATCGCGAATCTCCGGGAACATGTGCTTCATCCCTGTATGAAAGAGCAGCGGCTCCTCATCTTTGATAAGGAAGTGGTTGAACCGAAGGTCGAATGCGGAAACGTAGATTGAAATCGAATACAGGCCGTCGGCGATCTCGGTCACTCGGGTTTTGTCGGCCATGGCGGTTCCTTTCATCGTGTGAAGACCATTACGCGACACGCCTCGTCGTTACGTGCCCCGGAGCAGTTAGAGATTGACGACCCGCACTTCCCGTTCACCGTGAAACGGATCGTCATCGTGCGTCCACGGCTTCTCAACGGTGACTGCGGCGTCGTGGTAGGCCTGCCATGCCTCGATGCCGCCGCGCAAGGGCCGCACGCTCGCGAATCCCAGCTTTCCAAGCAGCAGTGCCCCTTGGGCGCTCGCAGCATCTCCGGGACAATCACAATAGAGCACCAGTTCGCGATCCCAAGGCAGTTCGGAATGGCGGCGGCCTACGTCGTCCAGTGGCATGTGCACTGCGCCGGGGATACGCGCATCCATGGCTCCTAACGCAGACGGCCGCACGTCGATGATGAGGGGCGGCACGTCCGTCTTCAATTTCTCGGTCAGTTCTTTCACTGTGATCCGAGGGACGTTCCTGAGTTGGCGGCGGCGGTGTACCGCCTTGTACACGACGTAAAGCAGTGTGGCGAAGGCCATGATGAGAAGCGCCACCGGCGTCATCTGGTCCGCGTAGCGAAACGCGTCCTCGAGTTGATCGGCAAAGACATAGCCGATTCCCACGCTGGCGCCGGTCCAGACCACTGCGCCCAACGTGTCATAGAACAAGAACAATGGCACTCCCAGCCCGACGATGCCGGCGAGCGGCGGCGCAATCGTGCTGAGCCCCGGAAGAAACTTTGCCAGGACCAGCGAATGCGGCCCATGTTTGACGAAAAACGCCTCCGTCTTTCAAATGCACGAGTCGGGTTCCAGCGCAATCCGGCAGAGCCAGCCCAAGACCGGGCGTCCGCGCCGGCGCCCCAAGTCGTACCAGATCCAGTCCGCGGCCAGCGCCGCGACGACCGTGCTGCCGATCGTCGCCCAGAGACTCAAGTGGCCGGTGCCAACCAGGGCGCCGGCGGCGATCAAGATCGGAATCGCCGGGATCGGAAGTCCGATCTGCTCCAGGAACACGACGGCGAACAGGACGATCGCCCCATACTCCATCAAGAACACGAGTGCATCCGTCATCTGCTGCGGCCTTTCGCCATTGGCTGTGTCTGCCGTATCGCCTTCGCACAGACCGTTCCATTGCGCGGTCGACTCGTGGCCGCGTTCTAACTTCGAGCATCTATGAGGGAATCTCGGGAAGAGAACTCGGGTGGCGAGGGCCGGTCAGGGGAGTGACGAACGTGGCGTGAGACGAAGGGTCGTCATGTGACGAGATTTCGACGGGCGCGGAACGGCAGAGGTGGCCAGGGGGGACGTGCGCACGTCAGGTAAGGCCTCACCTCTGCGTTCCTCCGCCGAGAACCGAGAGTTCCCAGCGGTAGCCGTCAGGGTCGTAAAACCACACGCCCATGTTCGGCGAGCCGGGTGCCTCGGGGCCGATTTCATCGCCCGGGTCTTCTATCTCGACCTTGTGCTTCTTCAGATGCTCGAGCGCCTTTCGCAATGCGGCCATGCTCGGGAGATGAAACGACATGTGCCCGATCGTTGTTGGTGATGGTTTGCCCTTGAACACGACGATCGTGACGTTGTCGTTGCCGACCGCGATGCCACCGTCGAACTCGAACTCTTTCCGCAAACCCAGGACGGTCATGAACCATTGGGCGCTGCGTCGAGGGTCACGGACGGCGAGTCCGAAATGACCGACCGTGCCGATCGTGAATGGGACCTTCATTTATTTCGGCGCCGTCACCGCATCTTGCGCGACGTGGCCGGTCATCGATTTTTCAGTGATGTTCTGTTCGATTTCGAGGGCAATGACACGCGCGAGCTGGTCGGCGGAGAGCGCGCCCATCGGCAGGCCCTGAGTCTCGCGATAGAACGGATCGTCGGGCGCCGCCGTTCGATAGACATTGATCAACACACTCGCCGGTTGGATCTTGCGTTCGTCAGCGCCCACGAGCACGGCCTTCTCTTGCGGCAGCACGCGGGTGCGCGTCGCCCAGTCCCGCTGCTCGATGTTCACGAATGCCACGTTCCAGATTGTCCCGTTCAGGAGGCTTCGCACGGCCCTGGGCGTCCGCTCGATGAAATCAGGCTCTCGTACGATCTTCTGCAGCCCTTCACGAACACGGACCTCGTAGAGCTTGGTCGTGGAATCCGGCTGAGCCGGCGGAACGAGCCGCGTCGTCCCGATTTCATAAAAAGGTCGGCCGTCCAGGCTCCGATAGTCATCCACCGTCGTAAGATACGTCTCCAACAATTGGCGAAGCACGTCTTCGCGCTGCGCTCCCGACATCTCGCGAATCTCTTTGTCGGCGCGAATCGCTGCACGGGCGATATCGCGGCCCACTGAGACGGTTTTGGGTTTTGGCGACGTGTCGGCCTTGGTCACAACCCACTGGAACTCCCGGGCGAGAACGGGCGCCAACTGTTCAGGATGATCGAGGTAGCCGTTCTCCTCGAGCCACGAGGCGCTGATCAGAAGTTTCACGCGGCCCGCCTCGTTGGTCCGGGCAACCAAAAACGGAAATGCCTTTCCCTCGCGGTTCATCACCGTCGACTCGATGATCACAGCGTCGAGCGCGTCTTTCTTGAGCGCTTCGTCGAACCGTGGATACTGCGACCGATGGTCCAGCATCAACGTCAACGTCTCGACTACCGTCTGAGCGGCGGCATCGTGTTTGACGGGCTCGCCGCCGCCCCGTTCGGCTGACCTATTGTCCTGCACGCGGAAGGAGGCTCCGGGAATGGTATAGGCCGGACCCGTGGCGACATGACGCTCGTCCACCGAGCCGCCATGCCCTTGATGGCTTGCGCCCGCGATCGGCGACCCACCAAGAATGACAACCGATACACCGGTCAGGAACATGCCAACGCCGATGAGCACCAAGGGCTGACGAGCGAGTCGTCGATCCTGTTCCATGGCGGCCTCCGTGCAGTGGGCGTCCGGCGTCAAGCGAACGCGCGGCAGGGTCGAGCCGTTACGAGGGTTGTGATTGAAACCGTGATTGCGCGGCGAGGAGCTCTGCTCTCAACCGCGCGTTGTCCTTCTCCAACTCCATCATCTTGAGCTCTCGGCCAACGACCACGTCGTGAAACGTTTCGAGGTCATGAATCTTGTCTTGCAGTTCGGCTTTGGACTGCCGCAGCTCTTTCATGAGGCGTTCGTACTCATCGACCTTCAATTGCAGTTCCGTATTGAGCCGCTGGATCTGTCGCGTGGATTCCTTTTGATCCGTCATATCCACGCCGAAGTACAGGCCCCCGTGGATCGTGCCGTCCTGCGTTCGCAGAGGCTCGGCATAGCTGAGGATCGTGCGTCGTGCCCGTCCGGCAAGACCACTTCCAACTCTTGGCCGCGGGTCGAGATGCCCGCCTTGACGGCGCGCTGCAAGGGGAGAGCATCCGGCTCCAGTGGTCGTCCCTCACACATGATCCGATATGCCGGCTGTTCGCCGGCGGGCGCGCTGAGCGAGGCATTCGCCCCCGGTCCCAATTGCAATAGACGAGCGAGCACGGGGTTGGCCCAGATTTTCTCGCAGCTCGCGTCCTCGGCCACCGCGATGCCGATCGGGCTGACATCGAAGATCGTTTGGAGTTCGTTGATCCGCGCGGCGAGCCGGGTCGAGAGATCGGACAGTTGTTGTTGCGCCTCGCGCCGGAGCCGCGCCATTTCAAGATGCGTCTGGACTCTCGCGATCAGTTCGCGCGCTGAAAACGGCTTGATGAGGTAATCGTCGGCGCCGGCCTCGAGACCTTCGACGCGCGCCTCCTCGCCGGCACGCGCGGACAGAAGAATCACCGGCACGGTACTGGTGCGAGCGTCGGCGCGGAGTTCTTGTAAAAGAGCAAACCCATCGAGCCCGGGCATCATGATGTCGGTCAGCACGAGGTCCGGCGCACGGGCGCGAGCGAGAGCCAAGGCCGCCTGGCCGTCGCCGACCGCGTGTACCTCATAACGGGTGGCCAACAAACGCTGGATGTACTGCCGCATGTCGGCATTATCGTCCGCCAGCAGAATGCGCGGGCGCTCTCCCTGGATCGCCTCCTGATCGGTCGTTTCGGGCGTCGGTCTGTCGTCGTGTATCGCGTCATCGGCCGTCGCACCCGGCAACCAGCGCCAGGCTTCTTCGACATAGACGGCGGGACTCAAGGCCGTTGAAGTTGTCGCACGCGAGCCGCCGATGCGGTTCACCGGAAGATGCTGACGCCCTTGCGGGATGGCGACGGTAAAACGCGTGCCTTCATCCACTCGGCTCTCCACGTGGACGTGTCCGCCATGGAGCTTGACCAACTCCTGGACGAGCGCCAAGCCGATGCCCGTACCCTCCTGCGTCCGACCACGCGCTCCCGCGACACGGTGGAAGCGCTGGAACAGGCGGCCCAGTTCTTCCTGCGGGATGCCGATGCCGGTATCGCTCACGACAAGGTACACCATGTGGCGGGAAGGATCGGCGGAGAGCTCGACCGTGATCGAGCCGGCAAAGGTGAACTTGAACGCATTCGACAGCAGATTCAGGACGATCTTCTCCCACATGTCGCGATCGACATAGACCGGTTCCGGCAGTGGCGGACACGTGACGATCAATTCCATGCCGGCACGCTCGATCGCGGAGCGAAAGACGCTGGCGAGGTCCGCCGTGTATTGGCTCAAGTCGGTCAGTTCGTACACGGGCTCCACGCGCCCCGCCTCGATCCGAGAGAAGTCGAGCAGCGTATTGACGAGCTTGAGCAAGCGGAGGCCGTTCCGGTGTGCCAGCGTGATCGGCTCACGGTGGTCGGGTGGGAGCGATGAGTGCGCGCGAAGCAAGTCTTCCAGCGGCCCGAGCATCAACGTGAGCGGCGTTCGAAATTCGTGACTGACGTTACTGAAGAAGGCCGTCTTCGCCCGATCCAATTCCGCCAGGGCCTCGGCGCGGCGCCGCTCTTCCTCGTACGCCTGCGCGTTCGTCAGGCTGGCACAGATCTGGTTGCACATAAAGTGCACGAACTCGCGGTAGTCCTCATCGAACAGCCGGAACGGGTTCAGGGCGGCGATGAGCACCGCCATTTTGCCCTTCTGCCCGGAGGTGCTGATGCGAGCGGCGACCGCCTGATGGGGAGGACGCGGCCAAGCCCCTCTCGGCAAGTGCTCCTTTGGCGACGGCAGATTGGCGATGAGCCGTATCTGCTGCGACGCGACGATCTCGGCGAACGGCCAGACCGAGGCTTCCGCGAGGGAGACGACCGAGGGCGTCAGCTCATGACCGGTCTCGATCTCCGCCGTTCCAGCCAGGCGCAAACACTCGCGCTCGGCATCGACGAGATAGATCATCGCGAAAGGGAAATCGTGCGGGTTCCGCCCCAGACATTCCGCGCACAGCGCGCTGGCCTCTTCGAACGTACGGGCATCGGCGGTACGTGCCGCGAGATCCCGCAACAGCGCCAACTGCCGCTCGCCGATGATGCGCCGCGTGTCGTCTGTGTTCGCGCACAGGATCCCGCCGGTCTCGCCGTCGTCATTGGGAACCGGACTGTAGGAAAAGGTGTAATAGGTTTCCTCCGGATAGCCGTGTCGCTCCATAATTAGACGCAGGGCCTCGTCGTACGTGCCGGCGTTCTCCCGCATCGCAACAGCCGCACGAGGCCCGACCTGATCCCAAATCTCCCGCCACACGATGGAGGCCGGCTGGCCCAGTGCGTTCGGGTGTTTGCCGCCGACGATCGATCTATAGGGGTCGTTGTACAGATTGATGAGGTCCTTGCCCCACCAGACGAACATCGGCTGCCGAGAGGTCAACATGATCCGCACGGCCGTCTTGAGGCTCTGCGGCCACTGCGTCACCGGGCCGAGCGAGGTCGACGTCCAGTCGAACGCCCTGATCCGCTCGCCCATCTCGCCGCCGCCGTGCAGGAACGCATCTTGCGCGTGGGGTGATGATGGCATCGACCTCGATAGTGTAGCCAGGTGCGCCTCGCAATGATGTAGAGCTTTGTCCTACTCGTCGACCGGCTCAAACCCGTCTCGACGGGTTTCCCGCCCCACGTTCACTGGCCGTGTTGCAAAAGTTTCTCGATCTCTTTGAGGTCTTCCGGCGAGATCCGCCAAGTCGCCGCGGCCGCATTCATCCGGACTTGGTCGGGCGACGTCGCGCCGGCGATCACCGAGGCGATGGTCGGCCGAGCGAGGAGCCAGGAGACGGCAAGCTCGATCAGCGTATGACCCCGATGCGTGGCGAACTCCAGCAGCGACTCGACGAGGTCGAGCTTTTGATCCGTCAGGCTGCCGGCAAACCGGTCACCCGGCGCGAGGCGGCTTCCTGCCGGGGCCGGCTCTCCTCGCCGGTACTTGCCGGTCAGCAGGCCGCTCGCCAACGGAAAGTAGGGAAGGAAGGCTAGCCCCAACCGGTCGCATTCGGGCAGGACGTCCTGCTCGGGCGCCCGATGCAAGAGACTATATTCGTTCTGCACGCTCACGAACCGTGCCGCGCCCGGCCGAACGGCCGCTTCGGCTTCTCGAATCTGGGTCACCGAGAAATTCGAGCACCCAATCTCGCGGACCTTGCCCGCCTTGACGAGGTCGTTCAGCGCACCCAGCGTGTCGGCGATCGGGACAGTGGGGTCGGGTTGATGGAGTTGGTAAAGATCGATCCGGTCCGTATTCAACCGTCGGAGACTGTCCTCGGCCGCTTGGCGCACGTACTCGGGACGCGCACCGCGGCGGCGGTCGTCCACTGCCATTCCAAACTTGGTCGCGATCACGACGTCATTCCGCCGTGCACCGAGTGCTCGCCCGAGAAAGACTTCGCTCTTCGTACCGCCATAGATATCGGCCGTGTCGAAGAAGATGATCCCGGCATCAAGGGCGGCGTGCACAACCGCCGCGGAGGCCTGGTCATCGAGCTTCCATCCAAAGTTGTTGCAGCCCAGACCGACGACCGACACCTCCAACGATCCGATTCGCCGTGTCTCCAATGTCCGCGTCTTGGCAATCGCCATGGTGTCCTCCATGTCACGTACGAATTAACTTAAAGGTCATTCCGATGCCCCTTACCTAAGGGAAGGACTGCATGGCCAGTCTCGCGTCTCGCCGGGCGCGAGAATCCAGACGCGATCTGCATCGAGGCCGTGATGGCGCGCCTCGACCTGCAACCGCTGCGGTGGTTCCATGATCGGCTCTTCAGCCAAATCGAAGGTCCCCCAGTGCATGGCGAGCAGGTGCTTGGCTCGAAGATCAAAGAAGATCTGCACGGCCTGTTCGGGCGTACTGTGCACGAATTTCATGATGAAGGGGGGAAGATAGGCGCCGATGGGGAGCGCCGCGACGTCGATGGAGGGCAGGCGCGTGGCAAGGTCGTGAAAGAGCGACTCGTAGTAGCCCGTGTCTCCGGCGAAAAAGCAGTGGCCCGTCAGGCCCTGCATTGACCAGCCGCACCACAACCGTCGATTATGATCCCACAGCGTGCGACCTGAGAAATGCTGCACGGGCACGCAGGTGAGCAACAGGCCGTCGATCTTCTCGGTATCCCACCAGTCATACTCCTCGACACGGGCGATGCCCCGATCGTGAAACCAGCGTTTCAAGCCCAGCGGCACGAGAAAGCGTGGCGCGTGGCGCGTCGCCAGCCGGTGTACGGTTGGGAGATCGAGATGATCGTAGTGGTCGTGGGAGATCAGGACGACGTGAATGGGCGGGAGCAACTCGAACGGAAGCCCTGGCGGCACCAACCGTTTGGGACCCGCAAAGCTGACGGGGCTCGCCCGCTCCGACCAGTGCGGATCGGTCAAGACGTTGAGGCCGTCGAGCTGGATCAGCAGCGTCGTGTGGCCGATCCACGTGATCGTGGCGGTATTCGTATTGTTGCGCAGCCGCGTGCCGTCGTTCACTACCGGCACGAGAGCACTGGCCCGTGGGCGGAGCGTCGTCGCCCAGAGGCGCGACAGGACGAATCGGAACCGATCCCAGCCGGTGGGGGCTGCGAACGCCGGATTTACGTTTTGAAACCGCCCGCCGTTATGGTGGCGCCGATCAGGCATCACCCTGCATTCTAACCCGAGTGGCCGGGTGCGCCGTACGTGTCACGTTCTCACGTAGCCGGTCGACCGATAGGCGCGGGAGCCTCCTCACGTTAGCATGTCGGGAGACAGAAACGAGGAGGGGTTATGGCTGCGAATCAACTACAAGGCATGCGAGTCGCTATCGTGGCGACCGATGACTTCGAACAATCGGAGTTGACAGAGCCGAAAAAGGCATTGGAGAAAGCGGGGGCTCAGGTCACGATCATTGCCCCACACGACGGGGAGATCCAGGGGATGAAGCACGACGAGAAGGCGGATCGGGTTCGCGTGGATCAGGTGTTGAAGCAGGCCGATCCTGATGAGTTCGACGGCGTCGTGATCCCGGGCGGCGCCCTCAATGCCGATAGCCTGCGGATCATTCCAGAAGCCAAGAACTTCGTCTCACTTATCGATCAAGCCGGAAAGCCGATCGCCGTCATCTGCCACGGGCCTTGGTTGCTGGTCTCGGCCGGCTTGGTCCGGGGACGGAAGATGACGAGCTACCACACGATCCAAGACGACCTACGCAATGCCGGTGCGCAATGGGAGGACCTGGAAGTGGTGCGGGATCGCAATTGGGTCAGCAGCCGCAAGCCCGCCGATCTTCCGGCCTTCAACCGAGAGATGCTGTCCCTCTTCGCCGAACAGCATGGACGCAAGGCGGCAAGCGCCGCCTAGTGCAGAATCTGCTGCGCGGTAGTGTTTATGCTCGCCGCGCAGCATGCCTTCCTCATTTCAGCTGCTCATGTGCGAGCAGCTTGGGTTTCGCATCCCTAGTTGCAATGGCTGTTGCTTCACGGGTCCTGCCACACGCCGCGCTTGGCGCGGCGGGCGTCTTCTTCCAGGTCGATCAATCCTTCGTTGATCAACCCGGCCGGAACACGCGCCCATCCGGCCTTGACCATTTCATAAGCCAGTGACCGGCCGTCGGACAGAAACACATCGCCCCAGATTCGTCTTTGCCGATCGTGTCCGAGCCGCTTCACCGTGATCGACTGCCCATTCACCAGGCTGGACACGAACGCTTTCGCCTCGGCTGCATAGCGCTGCTTGGCCGCCGGACAATCGATGCCGGAGATACGGACGGCGAGAATTTTGCCGTGATAGCGGGCGGTGAACTCTTCGCAGGTGCGGACGGCGAGTGCCACGACATGAAGCTCCGCGTCGGGACTGCGACCGGACGCGCCGTCCCCCAGGAGAGCGAACATCGCGAGTATCAGTAGGGAGGACCAACGGAGCATGGCGCTCCTTTCGGGTCGAACCTGTTGTAGCGCGTGCCGGCGACTCTGGCTAGCGGACGGCGACTTACCGGCCAGGTATCACACCTAGGCGGCCTTCCACCGAAGCGGGGCTCCGGCGGAAGGAGACCTCGGCCCATGTGAGGGGCGACCCGAATTACTTGACGATGTCGAGGAGTTCCACTTCGAAGACGAGCGTGGCCCCAGGCTTGATCTGCGGCGGCGCGCCACGGTCGCCATAGGCGAGATTCGCGGGACAGACCAGCCGGCTCTTGCCGCCCACCTTCATCTGTTGCAAGCCTTCGGTCCAGCACTTGATCACTTGACCAAGCGGGAACGTCGCCGGCTCGTTCCGCTGCACGGAGCTATCGAATACGGTCCCATCGATCAGTGTGCCGTGATAGTGGACCTTCACCGTGTCGGTCGCTTTCGGCGATGCCCCTTTGCCCGGCTTGATCGTCGTGACGATGGCCCCCGACTCAGTTTTGATCGCGCCCGGCTCGGAAGCGGCTTTCGTCAGGTACGCCGTGCCCGCCTTCTTTTCCGCTTCGGCGACCACTCCCGCGCGGGTCTGCTGGAGTTGCTGAATCTTGGGACCAAAGGTCTGCAAATCAATCTTCTTCGGCCGTTTCAAGATCCCGTCCGTTAATCCGGCCTTGACCAACTCCAACTCCTGTTCACTGAGATTGAACGTTCCAAGCGATTGGCTTACGGCGAGTCCCAGCGCGTACAACGTCTTCTGTTCATCGGTGGTCGGCTCCGGGGCGGCGGCCCACGCAACGGGCGTCGCCATCGACAGCAACACGACCAATCCTGACCTGATCATCCGCATAGCGGTCCTTTCTGTTGTGAGTGGCGAGTTGACCCGGCGTCGACATCGCATGGAAGGCCGATGCCGAAACCGGTCCGTTACAATACGGTACCGTCTCCGCAGACTCAACTTGTTTATTTGAGACGGCTTCCTCACGAGGCCGGCGTATCGTCGTGCGATCCGGCCTGCGCGCTGCCGCGCGATGCGAGACCGAACGCGACAAAGAGCACCGCGGCCAGCAGCGACAGTGTCGCACCGAGCAGGAACGGCGCGGCGGGTCCGCGGACATCCCAGAGCCGGCCGGCAACGACGCTGGCCGGCAGGATCGCAAGGCCGACGATCATGTGGTAGAGGCCGAAGCCTGTGGCTGTGCGCTCGCGTGGCAGCATGGTGGCCAAGTAGGCTCGCTGCACACCATCCGTGAGCCCGAGATACACGCCGTACATCCCGAACAACAGCGCCGCGTGCCAGGCCTGGGAGGTGAACGCCAATCCGGTATTGATAGCTGCGAACAGGATGAAGCCGACAAGGACGATCGCCGAGCGTCCAATACGGTCGGCGAGAGCGCCGGCCGGCACCGACATCGCGGCGTAGAGGATGTTGAGCGCGAGATAGCTACCTGAAATCCACGGCGCCGGCATGGCAACACTCTCTGCACGAAGGATCAAGAAGGCAAGGCCGGAGTTGCCCAGAGAGAAGAGCGCAATCACGATGAGAAACCGGCGGCACGAGGAATTCAACCGACCGAGAGACCGGCTCGCACGCAGTTGACGATCAGACGAGCGACCGTCGCCCCGCACGGCGGTCACGATGAGCGCGACGGCCACAAGACCGGGTACGACGGAACACCAAAAGACGAGGCGGTAATCATCGGGCCAGATGCCAAGCAGTACCAGCGCCGCGGCCGGTCCGATCACCGCCCCGCACGTATCCATCATCCTGTGAAATCCGAATGCGACGCCCAGACGATCCGGCGTGGTGGAGGCGCTGATGATGGCATCGCGAGGTGCCGTGCGGATGCCTTTCCCGACCCGATCGGTCCATCGCGCCGCGAGCACCGTCCCGGGCGCCGATGCCAGCGCCAGCAACGGCCGCGAGGCTGTGGAGAGGCCATAGCCGAGTCCCATCAGCAGCCGGTTCTTTCCGAACCGATCGGCCGCCAGACCGGACACCATCTTCAGCACACTCGCGGTTGCTTCCGCGACACCTTCAATGAGGCCCACCATTGATTTGCTGGCCTCCAGCGTGTTGACGAGAAACAAGGGGATCAGCGGATAGACCATCTCGGAGCTCACATCCATGAAGAAGCTGACCCAGCCGACCGCCCAAATGTTTCGTGGGATGCCGAGCTTTGAAGACGGATCAGCGGGAGAGACGGTGGCGGCCATGCGGCGCGTGCAGGTCTTGGATCGGGCCGAGCGGCACGATGCGCGTGGGATTGATGTGATCGTGAGTGACGTAGTAGTGGCGCTTGATGTGATCGAAATTGACGGTGTCGGCAATTCCGTCCTGTTGGTAGAGATCTTTGAGGTAGCCGAACAAATGTGGGTAATCGGCGATGCGGCGGAGATTGCACTTGAAATGGCCGTGATAAACCGCGTCGAAGCGGACGAGTGTCACGAACAGGCGCCAATCGCTTTCAACGATCTGTGCCCCGCATAGATAGCGTTGATCGCGCAGCCGGGCGTCAAGTTCATCCAGGGCATCGAAGAGCCGGCGGACGGCAGACTCATAGACGCGCTGGGACGTCGCAAAGCCAGCCCGGTAGACGCCGTCATTGACGTTCTCATAGAGGAAGGCGTTCAACGCATCGATTTCGGATCGGAGCGCAGGCGGGTACAGGTCCAAGGGGCTGTCAGTGAAGGCCTGCCACTCGCTGTTGAGCATCCGCATGATATCGTCGTCGGAATTGCTCACGATCCGTTTCGTGACCGTGTCCCACAAGACGGGAACGGTAACGCGGCCCCGATAGGATGGATCGGTGGCGAGGTAAGCCTCGCGCAGATAGCGGAACCCATTCACGGGATCAGCGGAATGCCCGGCGCCGTCCTGAAAGGCCCACCCACGGTCGTCGCGGATGGGATCAACGACCGTCATCCCGATGACCGCCTCGAGCTTCTTGAGCTTCCGCACGATGATCGTTCGGTGCGCCCACGGGCACGCGAGCGACACATAGAGGTGGTACCGCGCGGCCGCCGCCGGGTATCCGGAGCGGCCGTCGGCCGTGACCCATTCGCGAAAGATATCAGTTTGTCGCCTGAAAGCCCCGTCGGGGGTTTGCTCATGAGGGAATTGCGCCACGGTCGTCATGGTGCCGTCGCGCTACTGTACGCGATGGGTGCCGGCGGACGCTAGGCCAAAAAGCGCTCAGGGCGGAGGGGAGACGGATCGATCGCGCGGAAGGCTGGCAGGCTTCGCGCTATTGGTTCCAGGCTTTTCGCTCGCTCCACTTCACCGGTTGCATATACGCACCCAGGGAAGCGAGCGCCGCGAGCACGACCAGCAAGAAGAGCGCAACCACGAGTGCCAGCGTGGCTTTCACAGAGGCTACCATGTTTCTCCTCCATGCGAAGCAGTTGTCTGGATTCAGTGTAGAGCCAGAAGCCGGAGGACGCAATTGGCCTAGAGTCGTACCTCCGGCGACTCGATATCGTGTCAGGAATTTCTCGAAAAACGAATAGATTCTGCGCGACGGGGAAGCTTTTGCCTCTGCTCACCAGAATCCCGTGCGTGAACCGTGTGGCGGCTTTGCTCATCCTCCTTGAACACTACCGACTGGGGGCAGATTCGTTACGCGGGCCGGACCGTCAGCGTGCCGCTTCCACTTGGGGTGCCATTCAGGGCGTCGATGACGCGCTTGGCTTCCTCCGGTGACTGCATTTCAGCAAATCCTATGACAATCCGATGGCCGTTCGAAGAGACGATCAGTTTAGTCCACACTGCCTTCCCGTATGGCAGCAGCAGCGATCGGAGTTCGTCCAGGGAGCAGCTTTCGTCGAGCCCCGTAATCCAGACCGTCGTGCTGGTGGTCCGGTGTGCGGCACTGCCGAGTCTGAGTCGCGACGCTTCGATGGCCCGGTTCACGGCCAGCACGAGCGCATCGCGCTGGAGCGGCTTCTGAAGAAAATCGTACGCGCCCTGGTTGAGAGCCCTGGTCGTCAACTCATCGTCGCCGTGACCGGAGATCAAAATGACCGGGAGCCAGGGTTTGCGTTGCCTGATTTCTCTCATCAGCGTGAGGCCGTCCATACCGGGCATCTTTACATCGAGGATGACGGCGCCGAAGTCGACTTGATCGACGAGATTCAGCGCCTGATGCGGTGACGCACAGGCGGTGACGAGGACGTGCGGTACTCGGTAAGAGAGTGCTTCAGGCAAAGCGGCCAACAGTACGGGATCATCGTCCACGAGGAGCAGCGTCGTTACATCGCCTTGGCTGTGTGTCGCCATACTGAAGCCCGGAATGCCAAACGCCGGCTACCCTGCCTTGCGGAATATCCACGTGTCAAGAAAAAGATAGTACGTAGGTCTCGGGGACGGGCGGGGACCTCGACGGGCGCAGGAAAGGATCATCCGCTGTTGACTCTGGTGGAAGACAGGCGCGTCGTGCCGGCCGTCCTCAGCCGCGTAAGAAGCAACGCGATCTGTCCGAGAATGACAAGGCCGATTCCGACGGCGCAAATGATCCACAATGTCAGGTAAACGACCATGACCGCCATAGCTTACGCCACCTCCACGCGTTCCTCCGGTAGTAGACCGTCGGATAGCCGAATGACCGATCCCTTTAAGCTTGCCCCGTCCAGGCGACGCGCTTGATCGGCCGCCTCGCGCGACGCGAACAGAACAAAGCCAAAGCCCAGACAGCGGCCGGATCGATGCGTCGCGAGAATCACGCGGAGTGGATGAAACGGGGCAAAGAACTGCTCGAGTTCCCTCTGAGTGAGATGAGTCGGTAGATTATCGGCGAATACGGCTACAGACATACGGCACCTCCTCGCCCACGTAGTATCCCGCTCCCTGGCTCAGGCAGCAAGTCGAGAGGCGCCTTACACGTATCGGGGTACGACCAGATAAGGATCGCGGGATGAGGGCATGGGGAGAATGAAGTAGAGCAACTACGCACGTCACGCGGCTCGAGCGGCTAGGCTATCCAGAACGTCAGCTGGCAGGAAACCGGCCGGTCGGAGACATACTGACTTCTCATAAGGTAAAGATCCGCTGACAATTCGAACAGGGGTCCGTTCTCATACTGAGAGGTGGTGTATGGATGATCCAACCCGGAATCTCGCCGCGACGCTTCTCGGTGCATTGCTCGGGCTTTTAGCCTTTGCCCTGATCATTTTCTTGATGTCGCCATTCGCGAACTCGGGCGGCTTCGGGTGAGTATCGAAGCAAAAAGGGCGAGGCGCGTGACGACCGAGGCCTAGTCTTGCCATTCTTTCCGAGCCAACGACTCGATCCCCGTACCACCAGGTGAGAGGCCTGCGGAAGGAGTGCCGGGGAGCGAGCGCTCCCCGGCGAGCAGCCGAAGCAACAGCCTATTCCTTTTCGATGCGCTTGAGCGTCGTCACGTGTCCCTGCTCGGTGTGATAGGCCTTCACCCGGTCTCCAGACATCACCTTGTCCATCTTGGTACTGCTATCGATATGCAACCTTACCTCTTTCCCGTCTTCATCCCGAATTCTGATCGAGTTGGCATCCACGTTGAGGACCGTGCCCTTCACGGCATCTTCCATGATGCGTTCCTTCATCGACGGGGACGCCTCCTTCTCCTTCATCGGATCGGCCGCTTGCGCTGCGCCTACGATGCCGGCCAGGAAAATCCCTGCAACTGCAAGCATGCGCATCGTTCTTCGCATGGCATTCCTCCTTGGTAAAATGCTCCGTAACACACCAAGAACCCATTGGCCTATTGTCAAACACCGGCCGCCGAAAAACCATCGGTCAAGCGGCGCGCAAACGTCGTAGGGCTGATTACAGCGAGCAAACTACGAGATGGGACTGTGGGGCAGGCGCCGCGCGTCATAGGGCTACCAGCTCGTTGTGGTGCGCCCCTCCATACGATCGTTGCTCCAGAAGTATGGAATGTCGCTATGGCCATGACTCTCCGACAAGTTGCCACGCCTTGCCGCATTCGTTTCGACGCCTGCATGAGGTCATCACATGGCCTGAACCCGCAGTGACGATGCCCCTCTTCGTGACACCACTCGACCGGCGGAGAAACGTTCGAGTCGCCTTGCATACGTGATTACACTAAGGTATGATGGCTCCCCCTGGAGGGCGGCCATGGCTGCGCGATTGCTGCTTGTCGACGATGACCCCGTAGCGGTGCGCGAACTTGGAAAGGCATTGCAGCGTGCCCTGCCGACTATTGCGCTCGACTGCTTCACGAACTCCCGGGACGCCCTCCTAAGCCTGCGTGCCCACCCGTATGCCGTCGTGCTGACCGATTACCACATGCCAGGGCTCAACGGCCTCGCCTTACTTCAGGCTGCCCGGGAAAGTGGATCGGAAGCAATCTTCATCCTGGTGACGGGCGAAGCTAATCCCGTAATGGTTGCTGACGGCTTGCGGCTGGGCCTCTTTTACATCGTGCCGAAACCGGTCCCGATGCTTACCGTCCTTACGATGGTCCACCAGGCACTCGCCGTATACGAATTACGACAAGAGGTGGGGCAACTCAGGCAGATACTTGCGGAGACCGGCGCGAGCCTCGGCGAAGTCGTGCATGGAATGATACGGCCAGAGGACGAATCGCAAGGCCAACTGCCGTATGCTGATTGACTCCGCCCCTTCCGGCTATCCGATCCGCAATTCTGAGATGAGGTGGATGTCCGACTAAGCGCTCGATTTACTTACGAGCGCGTCCGGTAAGCTGCTGGCACCAGACGAGCCCGCCGCATGAGCGTGCGAACGGCGCGGCTCGCTGGCACTCTTCAGGCACGCTTCTCGGTGAGATCAATTCGTCTGTCGCGCGAGACTGAAGACGGTGTGCCGAAGTGCGGTGGTCGTGATCACGACATGCTGCCCTTTCTGTTCGGCCCGCTCAGCTCGACGCTGAGCCGCCTGAATCGTGCGATGTCGAAAGGCGGTATTGTTCACCCAAACGATATAGGGGGCAGGCACCTGTCGCTTCATCAGACCACTCCCTTCCTCTTGTGTCCCACACGCACTCGCACGGTAATCCGCAAACGTCCGGTATTTCCAGGCCCAGCCAATTGGCCCCACTGCCCACCGGGGAGCTGAGCATAGTGGGCGAGGCGCAGATGCGCGGTGTTCTCATCCGCCTCATCGAACCGTGGCTTGCGTCTGAACCAACCAAACAGCACACCGACGCTGCACATCGTGCAGTAAGCCTGTATACTTACGACCTGCTTCCGTCAAGCCGCTACCGATAGCGCTCATCATAGCTAGATAGTAGTACGCATAGCGTAGCGTTGCCCGGCCCTGAGCCATCCCTCGAAAGCGAGACATCACCTTTTCGTTGACAGTGATTGGTGTTGTGAGCGATCGGCATCGAGACCCCCATCGGTCCGAGCGGGAAACACAGTATACGGGATTCCATTCGTCGGAAACGGGCTCCTTCAATCTTGATAGTCGGGCCCGTACGATCGTGTTGAGCGGTTCGGTGGCTCGTCGGATGCCGCGTCAGGAAAATCCTTACTACTCCAGTCCCTCATCTTTTGAACGACGCGCCAATCTTCGGGAGCATGGACGTGCCAGCTATCGAGAATTAATGTACGGCCTAAGCCCATCATGATCACACGCAAGGAGGCCGCCATGGCACATCGCTGGTTCATCGTCCTACTGCTCGTTCTGTCGGCTACTGAAGGGTGCGCGACAAATGTGTATCGAGAACAGGAAATCACGCTCTCGGAGCATGCCCGAAAATTTCAGGCGCTCTTGACTCGTGAGCAAGTCGAGGCGGCCATTCATGAGAATCAAGCAATCGAGTTAATGGGACTGCGGGTGAAGGCTGGACGACTGCCCGGCGTGGGGACGGCAACGGCGCAAGACCTTGAGCGACAAGGAGCGCTGCTTGAGTCGGTTCGGGAGCAATCAGCGGTCAACTGGATTGCTCTTGCTCAGTACTTTGCGACGCATCAGCGGTACGATGCTGCCCGCGCCCTGTACCACAGAGTCATCAACACGTCGGGCAAAGGCGGAGATCGCTTGTACGGTGAGTACGCACAGCAAGCGCTTGATGATCTCGATGTCTTGATTCTCGGCCGCGGCCTGGGAGAGCCACCCGTGATGCGACCGGCCGTCTCAGCGTTACAGGCTCCAAGCCGTTAACGGTGGAGCGTAAGCGGATGCCAGCCGTGCACCAAGCCGCCTGCCCGTTGCGGGCGCTACGACAGTGCAATTGCTGGAAATGGCGGAGGGGGCGAGATTTGAAAACGTTGATGGGAGAGAGACTATAGATACTGATCGGTCTTCATCGTATTCTTCTCAATTAGTTAGAGAAGAATCGGAGGAGGGCAGGGAGGCGATAAAAACCGATCGAGAAAAATAGTTCTGCCACAGTTTAGCCACAGTGCAGGTGCTTAGAGATTAGGGATTGGGAATTAGAGCGATGGGAGATTCTTTCTCGGATGTTCTCGATCACCTCTGCCTTATCGAAACGCGGCAATTGCCGTTAGGCAACCATGGCAAGGCCGAAACAGACAGAGGAAGTGAGCGAGGATCGGAGATGGGGGATTACAACAAGGCTTGCCCCTGCTTCACACGCTTCAGCTCGATCTCCAATTCCATCATTTTCAGCTCACGCCCCACGACTACGTCGTGAAAGCGTTCTAAGTCGGCAATCTTTTCCCTCAAGGCTTCTTGTGAGCGTTCTAGGGCCTCAACCTTTCGCTGAAGCTCCTCGTTCAGCCGCTGAATTTCCTGCTCCGCCCGCCGTTGTGCCGTGACATCCCTCGTAAAGCACCGAGTTCGCACGAACCGGCCGTGCTCAAAAAGCCCATTCGAGTGAATCAGTACGTCTTTGATGCTGCCATCTTTGCACCGCAGCCGGGCAGGATAATCATACAACGCCTCCCCATGCAGTAACCTACTGAGCAGGTCCTCGATGACGTGCTGGTCTACGTGAAACGCCGCGATGTGATGCCCGATGTACTCCTCCGGTTCATAGCCCAAGAGGTCGAGTTCCGCCTGATTGGCCCATTGAATGATGCCGTCCGGTCCAACTTGATGGAGTCCCACCACACAGTGCTCGACAAAATCGGTCAGTTCTCGCTCGCGGGCCATCAACCGTGTCTCGACCTGATGACGCTCAGCCACCTCTGCCTCCAAGGCCTGCGCCTTCTGCTCAAGAAGGGCCATCGCGAGATGCATCTGGTCCCCACTGCAGAGACGTTCGGTCTCGCCCCCGCCCGGCACGACATGGCTGTGCTTGAGCGATAGCGCAAGAAACGCCTCGCTCTGCGCGGCCCGAGCGAAGCGGGACATGGGGTACGCGCAGAAGAGCGACAAGGGGTGCACGCTCGCGAGTTCGTTCCACAAGTCCTCCAAGCTCGCCGCCCCGCGAACGTTTCCCTGCTCACACAGGAGAGCGACCATCTCGCCGAAGGCCCGAAGGGGCCGGCCGTCCTCGCGAGCCGCGGACACAAGGCCTCCAATGACGCGCATGAACGCGCCGCGATCCGGCTGCTCGTTCACTAGAAACTGCGCCAGCGTCTCGGCCGCATCAAGCGCAAGATAGCGACCGTCAGTGACGAAACGGTCAACATCAAGGCCCTCGCTCTTCAACCTCGCCTCCAGTGCTTCACGGTGCGAGGAGGTCGCAATCACCAGACATACGTCCTCGCTGTGGAGACCGGCGCTCATGTACGCGGCCAAGCTCTCGATCAGCACTTCTTCATGATCATAAAATTGGACGACATGCGCTGAGTGAGGCGACTGTGTTGCTGGGGAAACCCCTTCGACCTTCATGTGCAGCCTCCCGTTTGGAATCTGTATGATAGTAATTGAGGCTGATCGTTTCAAATGGCGAACCACGCCGAACGAGCGTGGGGAAGGACTGGAGGGATTGCCTCGAAGACTCGTTGCGGACCTCGGAGGGCGAGATCAAGTTTCTACGGCTACAAATTGAGCATTGTGGGACCCACTGAAAAATAACAACCCGTAGTGTGGCGCGTGCGATAACGATCATCGCACGTCCTGAAAATGCCCTGCCTGTGACTTAGCTGTGGAGGACTTAAGTACTGGCCCCTAAAATGCCGTAGGCTTGAGACTGACAAAAAGGGCGTGGCCCCTCAGAAGAATCGGAAAAGTGTAGAGGGCCTATAAAAACCGATGGTGGCCGATAGTTGCGCCACAGTTTGGCCACAGCAAGGATACTGATCTTGGTACGTCATGTGCCAGGATCTTTCCTCAGCAGGGTTGTAGGAAACTCACGCCGCAGGAGTTGAAGGGCGGCTTCGGTTCGACGACGGGATGCCTGATCAGGAAGAGAACCTTGAGGAACCATCACCGTGACAGTTGTTCCTCTTCCACAATCGCCCGAAATGGTAACAATTCCATTGAAAGGCCTCATGCGCTCTCGCATTCCGAGTAATCCGAGCGCGTGCGGAGAATCCATTTGTCCCTTTTCAAGTCCTACTCCATTGTCCGCGATGGCCAACGTGATGGTGCGAGAGTTCTGCTTAAGGAATGTCGTAATCTTTGTTGCCTTGGCATGACGAACGACATTGGTAAAGGCTTCTTGGAAGAGGCGAAACAAGGCTATGGCCAGGTCGCCCTGGACTTGTACGCTTACGTCAAGGTCTTTTTCGCACTCTAGTCCTGCGCGGCGACAGTTGACATCGAGATAGGAGTGGAGCGCTTCAGTGAGGCCATGTTCAAGGAGCGGGGGACGGAGTTCCATCGCCACCTGTTGTACGGTGAGGATCGCGCCGTCTAATTCCTTCAAAATGTCCTTGGCTTTCGCCTCAAGTTTTGCGTTCTGTCTAGCATGCTTATAGAGGGATGCGACATCAAGCTTGAGGACGGCCAATGAACCGCCCAGTTGATCATGAAGTTCACGCGCCAATCTAATCCGCTCTTCCTCCCTCACGGCTTCCATGCGGGCCGCGAGGACTTTCAGTTCATCGTTTGAACGAGCTAGATGAGCTTCGGTACGCTGGTGGCAAGAGACAAATAAAACGATTGCGACAGACATAACGGTAAACAGACTCAATCGCAGTATCGCTTCGGAAGAGTCGATCCCTAGAGAGAACTGGGGAGCTATCAGATAGTAGTCAGCGGCAATTGTGGCAAGGAACACGCTTAACAACCCAGCGCCTAGGCCGCCGTACCACGCGCAAAAGACGATGCCACCGAGAATGATGAACAGACTAGAGGCCTGGGAGAGTGCAGGCAGGTAAACAGTGATAATGATCGATAAGGTGAGGATGATAAGCGAGGCGGCATACCGGCGGAGAACGACCCAGGGCAAGGCGAGAGAGGCGATGTTCAGCATCCAAAAACCGCGAAAGCCCCAGAAAACCCACTAACACAGGTGGTGTAGTCGCAAAGAGCAAAGAGATACCCCGGAGTGGCAGCGTTCGTCTATCGGCCGATTTCTTACATTCCTGAAGTGATAAGCTCGATGATGTCGAACAGCGATAAGAAGCCGATGCAGTCGATTGAAGTGGTATTTGTGGAGCCGCCCAAGCGGAATGAGCAGCCAGCGCTCCCTTGAAAGAACCCAGAGGGAGGCGGGGTTTGACGCTTCTCGCTGGCGCATGCAAAGCGGTAGGGCGAGCACAGAGAACGGATATAGATGAACATCAGTGTTGCCTCGTGATGCCAGCCAAGCTGAACATCGCCTCAACTATGGCGTTCCGGTTTCTCCCAGCGCCGGGAAGCGGCTGGTGTATTCTTCTTCGTAGATATCCAGCGCCACCAGCACGAGCGCCAGCAGGATCGGCCCCACGAACAGCCCGATCACTCCGTACGCGGCGAGCCCGCCGAGGAGGCTAAAGAACAAGAACAGGGTCGGCATATGAGCATCGTGGCCAATGATCATGGGCCGCATGAGGGTATCCATGATGCCAACGACCACTCCAGCGCCCCAGGCGATGAGCGCGAGTCCTTTCCACACCGGTGCCGTCGCAAACAGGTAGGCCGCGACCGGCCCCCAAACCAGCACCGTCCCCCCAAACGGCAACAGGGACGCAATCGCGGTCAGTGTGCCGAGGACGGCGGCAAACGGGACGCCGAAGACGGCATAGGCGACGCCGGCCAGCGTGCCCTGTAGCACCGCCGTGAGCACGATGCCTTTCACGACCGTCCCGACAGTGTGATCGAGCCGCGCGAACACCTTTTCCTTATGCCGCTCCGGCAACGGGATGAGGCGATAGAGTCGGCGCCCATACTCAGGGCCGTCCTTGTAGAGAAAAAACAGGGCAAAGAGGATCAGGAGAAAATCGAGGACGACTTCCACAACATTCTTTGCCACGATCGACCCTCGGCTAACGACAAAACCACCAACCGTTTGCACCAGATCCGCCACATTGACTTCGCTAGTGCCCTGAAGAACCGCTTCGCCTTGGCCCACCAGCCAATGGCCGAGGAGCGGGATGGCTTCGAGCCGATGCAGCAGGGCCCGCGGGCCTCCCTGGGTGCTCCATTGTTGCAAGGCCACCGTCGCCTGCGCCAGTTGTTCAATCACGACTCCCCCAAGATAGAGGAGCGGACCGACACCCAGGAGCATCACGAAGATGGTAAACAGGGCAGCGGCCAGTTCCTCGCGTTCCCCAAGACGGCGGCTGACCCATCGATAGGGCCGATAGGTCAGATGCACGAGGAGCATTGCCCACAGAAGCGGGACGACAAAGGGCTGAAATACGGTCCAAAGTTGCGCCAACAGCAGGACGAGCAGCGCAAAGAGCCTAATGTTAAAAATTGGGTCCGCGTCGGCCACATGCCGCCATGCTACCCGACGCGACTCACGGCTGACTGTCAGTATTCGCCTGGTGGGGCTGAAAGCGTGGAGACCGCGAAGAGCATAATCGAGAGGCACCAGACAATTCGGTCCCTGTGGTCACTAATCCGACATGCTGCCATCCGATGGTGGGAGGACAATGCCTTGCGGCTGGCCGCCTCTCTCTCGTTCTACACGGCGTTTGCCTTGTCGCCCCTACTCCTGATCGTGATCGCGGTCGCCGGCCTCTTCTTTGGCGAGGATCTGGTCCAACAAGCCCTTATCGAACAAATCACTCGCCTCGTCGGGAGTAGCGGTGCCGAAGGAGTCGGCAGCATGCTGACCAGTGCCCGACAACCGACGCGCGGCCTCGTGGCGACGATTGTGAGCGTGGCGACGCTGTTGACCCTTGCGACCGGCGTGTTCGTGGAAATGCAGGACGGGCTCAACACCTTATGGCGGAGCCCGGCACCGGAAGACCGACCACTGTGGCGGGTGCTCAAGGAACGGGTGCTCTCGTTTCTCCTCATTCTGGGATTAGGCTTCTTGCTCATCGTCTCGCTTGTCCTCGACACTATCCTCGCCGGGCTGGGCCAGTATCTCGGCTCCCTCGTCGTTCTGCAGGCCGGTCTCCTCTTGCTCGTGAATCTAATCGTCTCGTTCCTGGTCCTCACGACGCTCTTTGCCATCATCTTTCGGTTTCTCTCTCGTACTCGGCTTCCCTGGAGAGCGGTGTGGATTGGTGGAGGCGTCACGGCTCTCTTGTCCATGCTTGGCAAGGTCGCGATTGGCGTGTACATCGGCAAGGCGGGCGTGGCGTCGGCCTATGGCGTCGCCTCCTCGTTGATGGTCATCCTGCTCTGGGTCTACTACTCCTCGCTGATTTTTTATTTTGGTGCCGCCTTTACCATTACGTATGCCGACCACCATGCCGAATAGATGGAGGCGATTGTGAAAGGCATCTCGATGCCCCACAGGCGCCCCATTACGGATGCAAGAATCGTGATGCTCCTCAGGTGCTGGCCACATCCGGTGCGACATTCGTCCGTAGCCAATAGATGTCCAATCGCTCAACGAGGCGCTGAAGATGATCAAATTGCACGGGCTTGACCAAATACGAGTTCGCTCCAAGTTCGTACGCCTGATTCACATCGGTAGCCTGCGCGGAAGATGTGAGAATAACGACCGGAATCCGTTTTAAGACATTCTGCTGTCGAATCCAGCCGAGAACCTCTAACCCTGACTTCTTTGGCAGCTTAAGATCGAGGAGAATCAGTAAGGGAAGCGGATGGTGAGTACGATCGGCGTAGTGGCTCTGTCCCGCCAAATACTCAATCGCGCTTTCACCGTTCGTCACGACATGAACAGGATTTGCAATGCGGCATTTTTTAAATGCCCGGCGGACCAGCACAATGTCGTCCTCGCTGTCTTCGACCAAAAGGATCATTTCCGATGTCGTTGCCATTGGGGCTTGCCTCCTGCAATTCAATTCAAAACGTACTACCGCACCCGGGAGTAGAATCGACGCCATAGCGGCCGCCCAGTCGCTCCATCGCTTTCCTGACAATCGCCAGGCCAACGCCGGTGCCGGGATACTCCTCGGTGCCATGGAGTCGCTCAAAGACCGCAAAGATTTTGCCCTGGTGTTCCGCTGCGATCCCGATCCCGTTGTCGTGCACCGACAGGCGGAGCCACCCGTCGCGCCGCTCGCTAAAAATTCTTACTAAGGGGGATGTGCCCGGTGCGACGAACTTGAGCGCATTGTTCACCAGGTTCATAAACACTTGGGCGAGCGTTGTCCGCTCCCCCATCACAATGCCCAAGGGTCGTCTGACGGTGAGCTGTGCCAATGACTCTTGCAATGGCGTGCGCAATGCCTCGACGACGTCCTGAATCACCGCATCAAGATTTACGGGTTGCGGTTCAATATTGAGCTGGGCCAGTCGGCTGTAAGCCAAGAGATCGAGAATGAGGTGATCCATGCGTTCGACGGCCTTGCAAATCCGACTCAAATAGTCTTTGCCCTCGTCATCCAAGCGCTCGTAATAGTCCTCCAGGACGGCCTTCGCAAAGCCTTGCACCGAGCGCAAGGGAGCGCGAAGATCATGCGAGACGGTAAAGCTGAACGCCTCTAACGCCTCGTTCGACTCGCGCAAGGCCGCCGTGCGCTCCTTGACCCGCTGATCCAATTCACGGGCGAGCTGGCGCAACTGTTCTTCGGCCTCTTTCTTCCCCGTAATATCCGTGTTGAGCTCCACAATCGCCAATGCCTTTCCCTCCGGGTTGGAATGCAAGACCCAGCGACTGAGGACAATTACCTCGCATCCCTGCTTGTTGCGATGTCGCAGTTCCCCCTCCCAAACGCCCTTCTCGAAGAGGTGCGCCTTAATCTCCTGAAGGGGGGTTGGGAATGATGTGTGCAAGAGGTCATGCGAACATTGACCGACAGCCTCCTCGCTGGAAAACCCATAGAGCAAGCGATCGCCATCGTTCCAAAAAATTATTTTGTCGTCGAGATTCCGAACCAAGACATTGGCATATTGCAGCATCGCTCGCTCGCGCAGCGCCTGCTCAGCGCGTCGGTCGTCGGTCAAATCGCGGGTGACCTTTCCAAACCCGACCAATCGACCGTTGTGATCCCGAAGGGCCGTGATCAGCACATCCGCCCAAAACGGCGTCCCCCCCTTGCGAAGGCGCCATCCTTCATCGTGGGCCCGACCTTCTATAGCTGCTCGTCGCAGCAGGTCTTCTGGCTTGCCGGCTTCGCGGTCTTCGTCCGTGTAAAACCGGCTGATGGGTTCCCCAAGAATTTCCTGCGCCGTGTATCCTTTCACCCGTGCTGCAGCAGCGTTCCAAGTTGCCACCCGGCCTTCGGGATCAAGACTAAAGATGGCATACCCCTTGATGTGCTCAATCAGGAGACCCAACCACGGTTCGCTGTGTCCAAAGGCCGATCCTTCAGCATTCTCCACAGAGTACCCCCTTCGACACTATCTGCTGGCCGATATTAGCCCACCCTCGGGCGCACCATGCATCACCGGTGAGATAAAAATCCCTCAATGGCTATTGCGAGGCCAGTGGAGATCGGAGGCTCAACGGATCGTGCCCCGCTCAGCAGAATCTGACGTACCTTATTCGGTCCGCAGATGGCTCGGTAGTTGATTTGGAAGGCTGCGGTCCGGTGAGGTTGGTCAAAGACAAGGCTCTTCACGTCTATGCGATCATCGGAATGGACTCGGTGTAACCATGCCTCCATCGACGCCTCAGTGTTGTAGGGATCTAGCCCCATTAGCGCATAGAATTCCCTCGACCAATACATCGTGCCATTGTTCGCGTCCCAGCGATAGAACCCCGCTCCCGCTGCTTGCGCTGCAGCATGCAGATGCTTGGCATCTTCAAACCCATCGCGTAGTACACTCGTCAGTTTTGCTGCTAATGCTTCAGCCTTTCGATTCGCCGCAAGGGCCTCATGGCGAAGCGTAGCCTCTCGGAGCGCCCGCCCTAACAAGGCGGAGAAAAAATCTCGATCAAACGGTTTCTCCACAAACCAGTACGCGTTCGATTCAAGGGCCTGGACCGCCAAGTGTCGGTCACCATGGCCGGTAATGAGAATGACAAGGGTATGTGGAGCGAGTGTTTGGCTTTTCTTGAGAAGTTGAAGACTGTCCATCTTGGGCATCTTCACGTCCGTCAGCAGTACGTCATAGTATTGCTGCTGCAAGCGCTCGACTGCCTTAATTGGATCGTCCGATGTGTCGATAGCAAGGTCGGAGAAGCGTGTGCGAATAAGCTCTTCTAGTGTCCTGTCTCTGAAGTACGTGGAATAAGTTGTGCATTGGTGGTGTCCT